>NZ_CP031217.1:1677930-2013516 GCF_003346815.1 Halarcobacter bivalviorum | reverse complement strand
AAACTTGAAGAGTTAGGTTGTAATAGAGTCTATTCTACTTTAACTTTTGATATTAGAAAAGGTAAAGAAAATAGACTTAAAACTAAAATTGAATCTGTAGAGAAGAAAATAGGGGAAGTATCAAAATAGAGTTGCTTGATTTTGGTCATCAATTCCTTTTACTTTAAAACTAAATCTATGTTCTAAAGATCTTCCATGTGTTTTAATTGCTTCAATATGAGCTTTTGTTCCATAACCTTTATGTTTTTCAAATGAATAATTAGGATAATCTGAAGCAATTTCACACATATATCTATCTCGACTGACCTTTGCAAGAATAGAAGCTGCACTTACTTCTTGAATAGTTGCATCTGCTTTTATTTTATATTGTAAATTTGAAATCCCAAATGAAGTATTACCATCCATTAAAAACTCACTTGCTTCATTTTTTAATTTTTCCATAATCTCTGTAATAGAGTTTTTTAAACAAGTACTTAGACCTTTTTCATCTAATGTTTTTGCATCAGTAAATACAATATGATACGAACACTTCTTTTTTATTTCATCAAATAGTTTTTCTCTTTTTTTTTCACTTAATTGTTTAGAATCATTTAAGCCCTCAACTTTTTCATTGATTATAGCTCCAGCAACAACTAATGGCCCTGCAATTGGACCTCGTCCTGCTTCATCTATTCCACATAACATCTATTCTCCAAATAATTAAATTGTTTTTTGTATAATAGTAGATTGTTTATTAAAAGTGGGAAGAGTATGTTTAAAGTTTTAGTAGGAGTTATTTTTCTAGGAATAGTAAGTTTTTATTATGGGATGAAAGAGGACTCAAATAGTATTAAAATAGGATTTTTAGGTGGTTTAAGTGGTAAGTATTCTAATTTAGGACACTCTTTATTAGATGGAATGACTTTAGCTTTTGAAGAAGAAAATTATAAAATAAATGGAAAAGAAATAGAAATTATTTCTAAAGATGATAGACAAAAAACAACTTTTGTAAAACTTGCAATGGAAGAGTTTAAAAAAGAAGAAGTTTCTTTAATTTTGGGAAGTGGTACAAGTTCTATGACAAAAGTTGCATTAGAGAGTATAGATGAGAGTTATAATCCTATTCTTATTTCTGCTTCTGCAAGTAGTAGTCTTTTTTCAAAAAAAGATGATAATTTTTTTAGAACGCAAGTTTCTCAGTCAATAGAGAGTTTTGAAAAATTAAGTAAGCATTTAATAGAAAACAAGATAAAAAATATCTATACGATTTATGATTCAAAAAATAAAGCTTATAGTGAAAGTTATGCAAACAATTTTGAAAAATCTTTTGTTTTACATGGAGGAAACCCTTTTGTTTCTGTAAAAGAGATTTCAAAAGATTTTTCATTTATTTTTAATGATATAAAAGAGAAAAAAGAGCTTGATGCTGTAATTATTATTGCAAATACAATTGATACTGCAAAGTTAGTTCAATATTTAAGAATAAATGGTTTAGAAAAATTAATTATAGGTTCAAGTTGGTCGAAAAGCTCTGAGCTTTTAGAAGATGGAGGAAAGTATGTAGAAAATATGCTTTTTCTAACATCATATAACAATAGCTCACAAGAAAAAAAATATTTAGACTTTGTAAGAAAATATGAAGAAAAATATAAAACCATACCTTCTGTTTTTGCTTCACAAGCTTATGAAACTGCAAAAATTATAATAAAAGCTTTAAAACATAATGAAGATTTAAATAAATTTAAAGATACAATATTGACTATTAAGAGTTTTGAAGGATTGCAAGGTACCATTGAATTTGATGAATATGGAGATATTAAAAGAGATTATATTTTAATGACTATTAAAAATGGTCGTTATGAACCTATTTAAGGATTTTTATGAAAAAGTTGATTTTTATTTTTGTATTAATATCTTTGGCTTTTTTAGCTATTTTTATAAGTTCTTCTAAAAAAGATGAAGAGATAAAAATAGCCTTTGTAGGTGCTTTAACTGGTAAATATTCAGTACTTGGTAATGCAATGGTAAATGGTATTTTATTAGCTTTTGAAGAGATTAATTATGAAATAGATGGTCGAAAAATAGCTTTTGTTTTAAAAGATGATAAACAAGATGAAGATTTAAATAAAAATATAATTAACAACTTAATAGCAAATAATACAAAAATTGTCATAGGAAATGTTACAAGCTCTATGTCTAAAGTCTCAATGTCAATAATTAATAATTATGATGATATTTTTATGATTTCAGCTTCTTCTGCAAGTAATGAGTTTTCAAAAAAAGATGATAACTTCTTTAGAGTTCATGTTGCAAATAATGCACAAAGATTTGACTCTTTCACTAATTATGTAATCAAAAACAACTTCAAAAAAATATATGGGATTTATGATCCTTATAATGAAACTTATGCAAAAGACTATTTAATTAATTTTGAAAAAAGTTTAGTCTCTAAAGGTGAGAATAAATTACTTACTTATGAAAAAACAGACATAAATTTAGATTTATTAGTAGATAATATAAAAAAGAAAAATCCTGATTTAATTTTGATTTGTGCAAACTCAGTAGACTTTGCAAGAATAATTCAATATGTGAGATTAAAAGGAATAACAACTCCTTTTGCTTCTGCTGAATGGGCAAGAACTCCTTCTTTTATAGAAAACTCAGGAAAAGCTTCAGAAGGAGTTATTTTTAATATCGACTATGATGAGAAGTCTTCTAATCCAAATTATAAAGAATTTGTGAATAAATATGTAAAAAAATATGGTATTCCTCCATCAATGTATGCTTCAAAAGCTTATGAATTAAGTAAAATTATTATTGAAATATTAAAAGTGGGAGATGAAACTGAGATTAAGCAGAATCTTTTAGCAAAAAGAGAGTTTGAAGGACTTCAAGATAAAATAATCTTTGATGAATATGGAGATGTAATTAGAAAATATTATAATTTTAAAGTTATTAATGGGGAGTTTGTACGAGTAGATGAATAAAATCAAAAGTTTAAAAAAAGAGATATTACAGCTATTAGTTTTATTTTCTATTTCTGTAATTGTAATTATTGGTATTTTAACTATTTGGAAATTATATGATTCAAAAATTGAAATAATAAAATATAATCAAAATTTAATTTTAAAGCAAGTTGATAAAGAAGTAGAAAAACTACTTAGTGATATAGAAAATATAGCTCTTTATATTTCAGAAAACTATTCATATAACTATTTACTTTTAAAAAATATTGTAGAAACTAATAATAATATCTCTTCTATTTTGATTTTAGACAATAAAGGAATAATTGAAGATTTTTATGCAATTTCAAATTTAAATATCTATAGAGGTTTTGATTATTCAAATAAAACTTATTTTAAAGAAATAAAAAACAATAAAAAATATTTTTGGAGTAATGTCTTTTTATCTTCAGTTGATGAAGAACCAAGTATTTCTTATAGTTTTAGAATGGGAAGTAAAATTGGTGTAATTATGATTAATTTAACAGAATTATCAAACTTTCTTCAAAGATTTAAAAATACAGATGGTTCTCATATGCTAAGAATTTTTGATAGAAGTGGAATTATGATTTTAAATCCAGATTCTAGACAATTTGTATTACAAAGGTTTAATGCAAGTTCTACTTCTTTATATACTGAATTAATAAATAAAGAAAAACCATTTACACAAGTAATTTTTTCTTCAGTTACAAAAAATGAAAATCAATTAGGCGCATATATTAAAGTTAAAAAGACAGATTGGAGTATTGTTGTAAGACAAAGTCATGATGATATTTTAAAATCACTTACTTCAATTATTGTCTCAATAGTTTTAATTGTTCTATTCTTTTCTTATATTGCAATATTTTTAGCTATTAAAATTTCAAAAAAAGTGTTTAAGTCTTTTGATGAAATGCAATCAATCACTTCAAAAATTGCTGATGGAGACTATAATATTAAACTCAATAAACTTCATTATGAAGAGCTAAATAATTTATTAAATAGTTTTAATAAAATGCAAGAAAAGATTGATAGAAGAGAAGATAATCTAGAAAAATCCTTAGCTAGTTTTAAATCTTTATTTAACTCAACAATGGAATCTATTGTCTTATCTCAAAATGGAAAGATAATAGATGTAAATGATATAACAATGAAACTTTTTGAGACTAAAAATAAAAAGGATTTTTTAAATAAATCAATGTTTGATTTCATAGAAAAAGAGTACCATGAAGTAGTTAAAATAAATTTATTTAAAAATACAGAACCTTATGAGGTAGAGTTAGTTAGACCAAATGGTAGAAAACTTCAAGCATTAGTACAAGGAAAAATAATAGAGTTTGAAGGAGAAGATATTAGATTAACAGCTATTATTGATATAACAGAGTTAAAACAAAAAGATAAACTTCTTTTCCAACAAAGTAAAATGGCTTCTATGGGAGAGATGATAGGTAATATCGCTCATCAATGGAGACAACCTTTAAATACAATTAGTACTTGTGCAAGTGGTATAAAATTTGAAAAAGAGTTTGGCATTTTAGATGATAAAAGAGTATTTGATACTATGGATATTATTGTTGAAAATACTCAGTTTTTATCTAAAACAATTGATGACTTTAGAAACTTTTTTAAATCAAATAAACAAGCAGAAAGTTTTGAAATAAAAGCTATTATTAAAAAAGGGTTAAAACTTTTAGATGCAAGTTTAAAGAGCCATGAAATTGAAATCAGAGAAAATTATTTACAAGAAGAACTTTTATATGAAGGCTTATCAAATGAATTTATTCAAGTTGTTGTTAATATAATTAATAACTCTAAAGATGCCTTTATTTCTAATAATATTGAAAAAAGAGTTATTCAAATTGATGAAAAAATTGAGTTTAATAATTATATCTTAGAGATAAAAGATAATGCAGGAGGAATACCTTTAGATATTATTGATAAAATCTTTGATCCTTATTTTACAACAAAACATAAATCTCAAGGTACAGGAATTGGGCTTTATATGTCTCATCAAATAATAGTTGATCATATGAGTGGAAATATTAGAGTTAAAAATAGTAACTTAATAGTTGAAAATAGGTTTTATAAAGGGGCTTGTTTTAGAATAGAGTTACCTTTACCTAAATAACTCTTGACAAACTATCACTCAAGTTGCTATAATTTCTTTAGCAGTTAAATACTAGGAGTGCTAAAATGAAAAAATTATTTGAAAAACTTACAAATCAGATGGCTGAAACTATTGATTCGTCAGTAGCATTAGCTTTACATAATAAAAACCAAGAAGTAGAAGTTATACACTTTTTATGGGCATTATTAACAAATACAAATTCTGTTTTAAATCAATTATTAAATAAAATGAATATAGATAAGGTTGCAATTGAATTAGAAGCAAAGTCAGCTGCAGCAAAATTAACTTCTGTATCTTCAGTGACAAAAGAGAATATAAAACTATCAAGAAACTTTGCAAACTCTTTAGAGAAAGCAGAAGGTCAAGCAATAAAACAAGGTGATAAGTTTATAGCTATTGATACTTGGTTGGTTGCTAACTTTGATACGAAAGAGATAAAAGAGATTTTAGGAAAATATCTTGACTTAAGAGAAGCAGCAAAAGAACTTGAAGCTATGAGAGCAGGTACAACAGTTGATTCTGCAAGTGCTGATGAAAATTTTGATGCTTTATCTAAATATGGAATAGATTTAAATAAAAAAGCTATTGATGGTGAACTTGACCCAGTAATTGGAAGAGATGAGCAAATCAATAGAATGATGCAAATTCTAATAAGAAAAACAAAAAATAATCCTATTTTATTAGGAGAACCAGGAACTGGTAAAACAGCAATTGCAGAAGGTCTTGCACAAAGAATAGTAAATAAAGATGTACCAACTTCTTTACAAAATAAAAAAGTTGTGACTCTTGATATGAGTGCAATGATTGCAGGTGCTAAATATAGAGGTGAATTTGAAGATAGATTAAAATCAGTTATAGATGAGGTTAAAAAAGCTGGAAATATAATTCTTTTTATTGATGAAATTCATACAATCATTGGAGCAGGAGCTAGTGAAGGAAGTATGGATGCCGCAAATATCTTAAAGCCAAGTTTAGCAAGGGGAGAGTTACATACAATTGGTGCAACTACTTTAAAAGAGTATAGAAAATATTTTGAAAAAGATGCAGCAATGCAAAGAAGATTTCAACCTGTAAATGTAAATGAGCCAAGTGTAAATGAGGCATTGCAAATTTTAAGAGGTATAAAAGAGAAACTTGAAACTCACCATAATGTAACTATAAATGATTCAGCCTTAGTAAGTGCAGCAAAATTGTCAAATAGATATATTACAGATAGATTTTTACCAGATAAAGCGATTGACTTAATCGATGAGGCAGCAGCAGAACTTAAAATGCAAATTGAGAGTGAACCAATTGCCTTATCAAAAATAAAAAGAGAGATTCAAACTATTAATGTAGAAAAAGAAGCTCTTAAAATGGAAAAATCTAAGAAAAATGAAGAAAGACTTCAAGCAATAGAAAAAGAGCTTGCAAACTTAAATGAAGAGAAACAATCTTTAGAGACAAGATTTCAAAATGAAAAAGAGACATTCAATGCAACAAGTTCTTTAAAAGCAAAAATTGATGAATTAAAAACAAAAGCAGCAAGAGCAAAAAGAGAATCAAACTTTGAAGAAGCAGCTTCAATAGAGTATGGAGAAATACCTACATTAGAAGCAAAAATAAAAGAGAATGAAGCAAAATGGGCAAAAATGCAAGAAGAGGGAACTCTTTTAAGAAACTCAGTTGATGAAGAGGCAATTGCAAGTATTGTTTCAAGATGGACAGGAATTCCAGTAAATAAGATGATGGATTCTGAAAAACAGAAAGTTTTAAAAGTAGAAGAGGTTTTAAGAAAGGATGTAATTGGACAAGATGAAGCTTTAAAAGCTATCTCAAGAGCAATTAAAAGAAATAAAGCAGGATTAAGTGAAGATAGTAGACCTATTGGTTCATTTATGTTCTTAGGACCAACAGGAGTAGGAAAAACAGAGAGTGCAAAAACACTTGCAAGATTCCTTTTTGATGATGAAAAATCACTTATAAGATTTGATATGAGTGAGTATATGGAAAAACATGCAGTATCAAGACTTATTGGTGCCGCACCTGGATATATTGGTTATGAAGAGGGTGGACAATTAACAGAAGCGGTTAGAAGAAAACCTTATTCAGTGATTTTATTTGATGAAATTGAAAAAGCACACCCTGATGTATTTAATATTTTATTACAAGTGTTAGATGATGGAAGATTAACAGATAATAAAGGTGTAACTGTAGATTTTAAAAATACAATTATAATATTAACTTCTAATATAGGAAGTTCTAAGATTATTGAAATTTCAGATAAAGAAAGTAGAAGAAAAGAGGTATTAAATGAGCTAAAGGCTTATTTTAGACCAGAATTCTTAAATAGATTAGATGATATTATAATTTTTGAACAATTAGGATTAGAAGCAATTACAAATATTGTTAATATTATGTTTGAGTCAATTAAAAGAAAAGTTGAACAAAAAGATATAACAATTTCATTAACTTCTAGTGCAAAAGAGTATATTGCTAAAATTGGTTTTGACCCTGTATATGGAGCAAGACCACTTAAAAGAGCAATTTATGAAATAGTAGAAGATAAGTTAGCAGATTTAATTTTAGAGGATAAAATAGCCGAAGGTTCGTCTGTTGAGTTTGATATTAAAGATAATGAAGTAGTTGTAAATATTAAATAAATTTAAGGAAACTCTTAAACTAAACAAAATTTAAGTATACTTTAAATATAATACGCGACTTAATTTGTGAATAGAGGAATTAGATTATGAAAAGAACATATCAACCACATAACACGCCAAGAAAAAGAACGCATGGTTTTAGAATCAGAATGAAAACTAAAAACGGAAGAAAAGTTATCAAAGCAAGAAGAGCTAAAGGTAGAAAAAGATTAGCTGTTTAAGTAAACTTCACCGTCTTAACAATTCAAAAGATTTTAATCAACTTTATAAAAGCGGCAAAAAGTGGCATACCCACACTTTTGTCGCTTTTTTTTCGTCTAGTGAAAAGTTAAACTTAGCATTTGTTGCTTCAAAAAAAGTAGGAAATGCTGTTAAAAGAGCTAAGGCAAAAAGAAAACTAAGAGCACTTTGTCTAAAATATGAAAATAGACTACTAAGTGGCAAATATATTTTTGTAGCAAAAGATATGATTTTTGAAAAAGATTATAAATCTTTTGAAAAAGATTTTTTATATGCTATGAAAAAACTTCAATTATTTAAGACAGATGAATAGAATATCTAAATACCTAATTAGGTTTTATCAAAAATATTTATCTGTTATATCTTTTGGGTCATGTAGATATTACCCATCTTGTTCTAATTATGCCCTGTGGCAATATGAGAACAATACTTTTTTTAAGGCAACTTATTTTACAATATCACGCATATTAAGATGTAATCAACTTTTTGCTGGTGGATTTGACTATCCTGTTGTAAAAATAGTAAAGCATAATAATATCAATTTTAAAAAAATCAAAATCAAATATTGGCTAGTTCCAATGGCAGATGATAAATACCTCATAGTAAAAAATCGGGAGTGGAAAAATAATAATGATGAATAACAATATGAACGACAATGGCGGTATGCAAAAAAGAATGCTAATAATGACACTTGTAGTGTTTGCATTTTTTATAGCTTATGAATTTTTAGTATTAAAGCCTCAACAAGAAGAGAAAGCAAAACAGCAAGAAATTGCAAAAGAGCAAAAGCAAAATAGTGCTCCTGATGTAACAAGTGTATCAAATGCTCCAGTAGCACAATCACAAGATGATATGAATAAATCAATTCAAGCCTTATCATCAAAAGCAATTGGTTCTTCAAATATTTTAACTACAATTAAAACTAACAGAAATATTATTGAAATTGATAGGTTAGGTAGAGTAGCACAAGTTACTTTATTAGAAGCAAAATATAAAGATGAAGATGGAAATCAAATTAAACTTTTTGAAGCTGATCAACTAAGACCTTTAGAAGTTAGATTTGCAAATACTAATATTAATGATGAAGCTTTTAAAGTATCTTATGAAACTACTGCAACAAATGTTGATGCAACTAAAGAGGCTCAAAAATTCACACTTGTTCAAAAACTATCAGATATTACATTAACTAAAAACTTTACTGTTTATCCAAATGGACACTACGATTTAGATATTTCAACAGATAAAAAAGAGCAATACTTTATTACAAATGGTTTTAGACCAAATGTATTAGCAGATATGTATGCTGACCATGGTTTATATTTAAAACTTAATGATGGAACAATGGAATTAACTTCAGATGAAGATTTAGATAAAGTTAAATCTTATACTGGAATTAAATTTGTTTCAAATTTTGATAGATATTATGCAACAGTTATTTATAACTTTGATAACTCTTTACAAGTATCTTTAATGCCAGATAACAACAATAACCCACAAGGTTTTGTTCATGTTACTGAAAAAATTTCATTCTCAGGTTATATGGGACCAAAGCACTTTAATGATTTAAAAGCTTTACACCCTGAATTAACAGATGTAATTGAGTATGGATGGTTTACATTTATTGCTAAACCTATGTTTACATTACTTCAATTTATTCAATCATATGTTGGAAACTGGGGTTGGACAATTGTTATATTAACAATTTTAATTAAACTTGTTTTATATCCTTTATCATATAAAGGTATGGTATCTATGAACAAGTTAAAAGAACTTGCTCCAAAAATGAAAGAGATCCAAGAAAAATATAAAAATGATAAACAAAAACAATCAATGCATATGATGGAGCTTTATAAAAAGCATAATGCAAACCCTATGGGTGGTTGTTTACCATTAATTTTACAAATTCCTGTATTCTTTGCAATCTATAGAGTTTTATTAAATGCAATTGAATTAAAAGGTGCAGAGTGGATTTTCTGGGTACACGATTTAGCAGAAATGGACCCATATTTTGTATTACCAATTTTAATGGGTGCTTCAATGTGGTTACAACAAAAAATTACACCTAATACTATGCAAGATGAGATGCAAAAGAAGATTTTCCAAATGTTACCAATCATCTTTACGTTCTTCTTCTTATGGTTCCCAGCTGGTTTAACTCTATACTGGTTTGTAAACAACGTATTTACTATTGCACAACAATACTATATAAACCAAATGTTTGAGAAAAAAAGAGCTGCTAAAAAATAGAGGAGTCTATTATGAAAAAATTTGAAGCAACGTGTTTAGAAGAAGCTTACGAACTCGCAACATCAGAGTTTGAATGTTCTATAACTGACTTAGATATTGATATTATCCAACAGCCAAGTAAAGGATTTCTTGGCTTTGGAAAGAAAAATGCTATTATTACTGCTTCATCAAGAAGACGAAGAAGAGATAATAGAAGACCTAAAGAACAAAAATTTAGAAAAAAAGATATTAAAATTGAAGATGTTTCTAAAAAAATAGAAGACTCAAATAGAAGAGACGAAGAGACATACACTTCAAAAACTTACAAAACTGAAAAAAAATTAAACTCTGTTCCTAATGTAGAATCAAAAGAAGAGATTTTTGATAAGTTCTATTCTGAAGCTGATAACAAAAATGAAATCTCAAAAATTATTGTAAAAAAAGAAGCACAAGAGATTATTACAGAAGTAAAAGAAGGTTTACGCTCTTTATTTGAAGATACTTGTTATGGTATTGATAATATAAAAGTAGAATTTTATGATGAAAATACTCTTTATATAGAGTTTACAGGAACTGATTCTGCTTTATTAATTGGTAAAGAAGGGTATAGATATAAAGCCTTATCATATATTTTATTTAACTGGATAAATGAAAAATATGGTCTTATGCTAAGACTTGAAGTAGCAGAGTTTTTGAAAAACCAAGAGGCTTCAATTCATACATACTTAGAACCAGTAATTGAAACAATTAAAGAAAAAGGTAATTTCAAAACTAAACCATTAGATGGTATTTTAGTTCATATTGCACTTAAAAAATTAAGAGAAGAATTCCCTGATAAATATGTTGCTGTTAAAACTAATATCAGAGGGGATAAATACGTACTTGTAAACGAATATAGAAGTAAAGAGCAATAAATTGTTGGATGATAATACAATTGTTGCCATTGCAACTGCAAATGGTATTGGCTCAATTTCTATTGTAAGAGTTAGTGGTAGAAATGCCCTAGCTATAGCTTTAAAACTTTCAAAAAAACAAGAACTTAAACCAAGAGTAGCAACTCTTGGGACTATTTACAATTCAAACAATGAAATCATTGACGAAGCTCTTTTAATCTATTTTAAAAACCCATACTCTTTCACAGGGGAAGATATTGTTGAGTTTCAATGTCATGGTGGAGTAGCAATTTCAAATATAATTTTACAAGAAGTATTAAAGTGTGGAGCAAGACTTGCTAATCCTGGAGAGTTCTCTAAACGGGCTTTTTTAAATGGAAAAATTGACCTTACAAAAGCAGAAGCAATTGCTAAGATTATTGAAGCAAGAAGTGAAGATGCTGTTAAACTTTTAGCAAAACAGTTAAAGGGTGAGTTAACAGAGTTTGTAAATGATATTAGAGAAGATTTACTTTTTATGCTTGCTTATACAGAGGTAAATATTGATTATGCAGAAGAGGATTTACCAAGCGATATTTTTGAGCAAATTCAAAATAAGCTAGATAAAATCAAAGATAAACTATCAAATACTTTAGATGCAAGTAAAAGAAGAGAAGGTTTAATAGAAGGTTTTAAAGTAGCAATTGTTGGAAAACCAAATGTTGGGAAATCTTCACTTTTAAATAAACTTCTTAATTTTGATAGAGCAATTATTTCTGATATTGCAGGAACAACTAGAGATACAATAGAAGAGTCTGTTAAAATAGGAACTCATATTATAAAAATAGTTGATACAGCAGGTATTAGAGAAGCTGATGATGTTATTGAAAAAATAGGAATTGAAAAATCTATAGAAGCAGTAAATGAAGCTGATATTGTAATTGCTCTTTTTGATAATAGTAAAGCTTTAGATAATGAAGATAAAAAGATATTAGAACTTTTAGAAAACAACTCTCAAAAAGAGATTATAACTGTTTTAAATAAATGTGATTTAGAAAATAGTTTTGAAAAAGAGAGTTTAGATAAAGAATTCATCTCTTTAAGTACGAAAGAGACAATAACTCCTCTTATTAAAAAAATAGAGACTATTTTAGACTCAAATACTCATAGTGATGATATGACTTTAGTATCTAAACGACAAGTTGATGAAGTTGAAAATACTTATTATCATATACAACAAGCTACACTACCTCTTGAAACAGGAGAGTTAGAGTTCTTTGCATATCATATAAATGAAGCATTACACTCAATCTCAAATATCACAAGACCATATGAACATGACCAAATGTTAGATGTAATGTTTGGCTCTTTTTGCTTAGGAAAATAGTAAAGAATGAAAGAAAGTTATGACTTAGTAGTCATAGGAGCAGGAGCTGCTGGTATGATAGCAGCAATTGTTGCTGCTAGAAACTCTTTAGATGTTATTATTTTAGAACAACAAGAAAAATTAGGTCCTAAATTAAAAGCCACAGGTGGTGGTCGATGTAATCTTACAAATACTCTTTCAAATGAAGACTTTATGAACTCTTTTGGAAAAAATGGTAAGTTTATGTATGAAGCATTAAGAGATTTTAATTATGAAGATTTAATCTCTTTTCTTGGAAATATAGGTGTTGAAACTCATATTCCCGATGGCTTTAAAGTCTTTCCTGTAACGCATAACTCTTCAACTATTATAAATGCCTTAGAACAAGAACTTATAAATGTTGGTGTAGAGATTGCATATTTAACAAAAGCAGATGATATTATTTTTGAAGAGAACCTTGTAAAAGAAATACTTACTTCAAAAGGTAAGATAAAAACTTCAAAAGTAGTAGTTGCTACAGGTGGTTTAGGTTATCCAAAACTTGGAGCAAATGGAGATGGATATACTTTTGCAAAAACTTCTGGACATAAAGTTACTTCTTTACATCCTGCTATGATACCCTTGCTTACAAAAGATACTTGGGTTGCACAATGCCGTGCAGATACAATTGCAAAAGCTCAACTAAGGGTTGATATAAAAAAATATAAAAACCTTAAAAAAACTGGGGATTTAATCTTTACAACTAAAGGTATTAGAGGACCCGTTGTTTTAGATTTTTCAAGGGAAATAACACCTTTGCTTGAGAAATATAAAGAAGTACCTATTTTAATAAATATGTTAAAAGGGATGAATGAAGAAGAACTTTTCTCTTATATAAAAAAAAGAACAAGTGAAAATATAGATTTTAATATCTTACAAACTTTAGAAACACTTTTACCTCAATCTGTAATAAAAGAGCTTTGCCTTTTAGTAGAAGCAGATTGTGAATTGAAGTTTAAAGATTTAAAAGGAGAAGTAAGACAAAATTTAGTGAAAATTTTGGTAAATACTCCTTTAACTATTAATGGCCATTTAGGTTTTGAAAGAGCGATGATAACAAGAGGTGGAATTAGCTTAAAACAGATTGACCCAAAAACTATGCAGAGTAAACTTGTGAAAGGTCTATATTTTTGTGGAGAAGTGGTTGATTTAGATGGACCATGTGGTGGTTACAATTTACAATGGTCTTTTGCAAGTGGAAATCTAGCAGGAAAATTGCTAGATTAATCTACTTTTATATGCTCTATTAACCTTGCATTTGATTTATCAATAGAAGTCCAAGAGTTACAATCAAACTCTATTTTTACAACTTCTCCCATTAAAATCTTCTCTTTTAATCCAGCTAAAGTAACTCCTAATGCAGTTAAAGAAGGATTATGACCTATAATCATAAGAGTATCTACATTATCAAAAGTATAAGTAATAGATTCAATAACTTCATTTACAAAAGCTTGGAATAAAACTTCATTATACATAATATTCTTTGAGTAACCAAGCTCTTTTGCTACAAGTTCAGCAGTTGTTTTTGTTCTTTTTGCTGGACTTGCAACTAATAAATCAGGTAAAATATTTTTTTCTTTTAATACTTTTGATATTTTTTTTACGTCTTCAAGACCTTTTTTTGTAACTTCAATATCATAATCATCTACATTTAGATTTGAAGTATCTTTTTGACCGTGTCTCATTATAAAAAGTGTTTTCATTTATTATGTACCTACGCAAGTAATTGTTTTAGATTATTTTAAGTACTTTTAACTTGTAAAGTAATAAAAAATAAAAAAATAGTAAAATTTTTTTAATACTTTTTTTTAGGATAATCAAAAGAGAGGAGTTTTGCTCTTTTTTTATTTACTTCTCGCCAGCTATCACAATCAAATTCTATTTCTAATATTCCACAAGTTGGAATATTTTCATTAAAGTCAACTAAATAAAATCCAAGCATGTTTAAACCTGGATTATGACCTACTAAAAAAACTGTATCATAATCATCATCTATAAAATTTATAACTTCGAGAATAGTCTTTAAAGAGGCTTCATAAAGATGTTCATCATAAAGAATAGGAGACTTATAAGCAATGTGTTTTTTTATGATTTCTGCTGTTTTTTTGGTCCTATAAGCAGGACTTGCAATTATTAAATCAGGATTAGCATTTTTTTGTCTTAAAATATCAGCCATAAAAGGGG
Organism: Halarcobacter bivalviorum; assembly: GCF_003346815.1. Lineage (NCBI taxonomy): Bacteria > Pseudomonadati > Campylobacterota > Epsilonproteobacteria > Campylobacterales > Arcobacteraceae > Halarcobacter > Halarcobacter bivalviorum. Next base: position 1,998,859 of record NZ_CP031217.1, on the reverse strand, counting down.
CATTTTTTTTACCTCTTTTGTTTAAAGGTCTATCAAAATCATCTAAATTAGGATTTGACCAATCAGATTTTGCATGTCTTATTATATATAGCTTTTTCATCTTATCTCCTAAGCACAAATATTATATCTTTTTTTGTATAATTATTTAAGATATTAATAATGGAGTTTTATTTGGGTTATGATTTAGAAAAAAAATTAGTAATAGCAATCTCTTCAAGAGCCTTATTTGATTTAGAAAACGAGAATGAAATTTTTGAGAAAAAAGGACTTGATGAATATTATAAACATCAAATTGAAAAAGAGGATGAGCTTATTGAAAAAGGAACAGGTTTTAGACTTGTTAAAAATTTACTAAAAATAAATGAAGATTTTCCAAATGATAAGCAAGTTGAAGTAATTATTCTTTCAAGAAATAATGCAGCAACTTCATTAAGAATTACAAAATCAATTGAAAAATATGGCTTAGATATAGCTAGATCTGCTTGGAGTGGGGGTAATGATATTGCAAAATATTTAAAGCCTTTTAAAGTAGATTTATTTTTATCAGCTAATGAGTTAGATGTTCAAAATGCAATAAATGAAGGAATTGCAGCAGCAAGAATTTTGCCTTATAAAAATGAAGAAGATGAGTATTCAAATCAAGTTAAAATTGCATTTGATGGTGATGCCGTACTCTTTTCAGAAGAATCAGAAATTATCTATAAAACTCAAGGGTTAGAAGCTTTTTTAGAGTATGAAAAGAAAAATGCAAGTAATGCTTTACAATCAGGACCTTTTGCACAATTATTAAGAGTTATCTCTAATATTCAATCAAAATATCCTCAAGAGCAAACACCTATAAGAACAGCATTAATTACAGCAAGAAACTCCCCTGCACATGAAAGGGTAATTAGAACACTTTCTCAATGGGGAGTAAGACTTGATGAATCTTTCTTTTTAGGAGGAGTAGATAAGTATGAGGTTGTGGAGGCTTTTGGTGCTGATATTTTCTTTGATGACCAAGATGTTCATTTAGAGAGTACTTCTAAAAAAACACCAAGTGCAAAAGTACCATACCACGATGATTCCATACTAAAAAAGATATAATTATTTAACATCTATTAATTATTTGATGTTAAACTAAGAAAAAATTTAAAGGAGAATTATGGAACAAATTAAAACAGTATTTTTATTAACTCTTCTAACAGTATTATTTGTATTTATAGGATACTCTTTTGGTGGTTCAAATGGAATGTTAATTGCATTTTTACTAGCAGGAGGAATGAACTTTTATGCATACTACTATTCAGATAAACAAGTATTAAAGCATTATAATGCAACGCCAATAGAAGATAGCTCTCATCCAGTATATAGAATTACACAAAAACTTGTACAAAAAGCTAATCTTCCAATGCCAAAAGTCTATTTAATACCAGACCATACACCTAATGCTTTTGCTACAGGAAGAAACCATGAAAATGCAGCAGTTGCAGTTACCATGGGTTTATATGAAATGTTAAATGAGGAAGAACTTGAAGGGGTAATTGCCCATGAGTTATCTCATATAAAACATTATGATATTCTTATTGGTACAATAGCTGCAGTTTTTGCAGGAGCAATTGCAATGATTGCAAATATGATGCAATTTGGTGCAATGTTTGGAGGGAATAATAGACAAGGAGCTCATCCAATTGTGATGATTATTATGGCTATAATTTTACCTTTAGCAGCTTCAATAATACAAATGACAGTTAGTAGAAGTAGAGAATATATGGCAGATGAGGGTGCAGCAAGAATGACTAAAAATCCTGCTGGTTTACAAAGTGCTTTAGCAAAATTAGAAAATTATGCTAGAAGAGGGCATGAAATTCATAATGCAACAGAGCAAACAGCTCATATGTTTATTGTAAATCCTTTTTCAGGTAAAAAGACTTCATTTGGGGATTTCTTTAGAACGCATCCTACAACTGAGGATAGAATAGCTAGATTAGAAGAGTTAAAATATGAAATTCAATAAGAGAGTTTTCTCTTATTGAAATATATCTACAAGTTTATCTTCAGTGATTTCTTCTTGTAAAATAGGATAAATACCTTTTGCAATTAAAGAAATTTTTAAATCATAATCAATATTTTCAAGTAAAAAGTAGTTTGTTTTATAATCATACAAAATATCTGGTAAAACATTACAAGCTGCTTCTTCTTCATTTTCATACATTGGATTATTAATACAGTTAGAAGATTTTAATTTATAGTCTTTAATGAAGTAGATCCAGATATATTTTGCAGTTGCATCTGCATAATCTAATTCTGTATTGCTATTTGAACATACAGCAATATGAAATTCATTTTTAATTTCATGTACTTTGATATTACTTCCAGTAATCAAAGCAAGTGAGATTTTTTTTCTTGCACTTTTGATAATTCTTGCAAAAGTAGCTCTTGATACATTCATTTTTTTTGCAGCATCTTCTTGATACATACAAAATGAATCCATCAAATGGATAGCTTCAAGCTCTTCATGAAGTAAAATTACATCTTGCGTAGCTTTGAAATCTTTAGGTCCAAAGTACTTGGACACTGGTTTTAATTCAAGTTTTCTTTGAAGTTTTTCTCTAGCCATTAATAACCTTGTAATTTATATAGTGAAATTTTATCATAAAATGTTTAAAATATACTTGACATATGCTCAAAAAATTGTTATAATTCGGTCATATGTTCATAAAGTGATATAACATTCATTCCTACATGTTTGTAAAATAAGTGTGTGTGATCTTCTTTTTTAGTGTGACCTATTATGGTTTTCTTATTTTACATACTAAATATATTATATTTACTTATATGGAATATATTTTTAAACATCAGTTACAATTAGGAACAAAATATATAATTGTCTTTTCCCTAGTCATTACTTTTTTTTCACTCTTTCTAATTTGTACTGATGTTTTGAAAATCTTTCTTTTCCAACCCTATTTAAATTCAAGGAGTTACTATGTATAGAATAGTGTTCCCAACAAATGAAAAAATGAGTTATCTCTCAAAAGTAGAAAGCTCTTTCGAAGATTCAAAATATCTTACAGTACTTCATGTAACAGGACAACAAATAACTGAAGTAGAATTAGTTAAAAACACTCATCCTCATACAAAAGAAGATATTTTAAAAGAGTGTAAAGATAACCATTACAGAATTTTAATTTTACCTCAAAAAGAGAATCTGCCTCTTAATGAATTAAAAGTAAATGGTACATCAGTTTTTATTGCTTCAGAAAACAAAAGTGTTTTAAATACATTTAGTGATTTTGTTCAAGACAAATTAAAACGAGCATAAAAAAAGCGGAGAAAACTCCGCTGTCCTTTCAACTTGACCAAAGTAAAGGCTTGGATGAATACTACAGAAATATTCTTAAATCTTAAGTAAATTTACCTATTAATTGTAAACTTTTTTTATATTTTCAAGCTTACTACTCATATTTAAAAGTAGCATATCTGCAAGAACTAATGACATCATAGATTCAGCAACAACACTTCCTCTAATTGCAACACAAGGGTCATGTCTACCTTTTAGCTCACAATTAACTTCATTATTATTAATATCAACTGTCTCTTGCTTTAAGAAGATTGAAGGCGTTGGTTTAAAATAAACTTTTACATCAATATCAGCACCAGTACTAATTCCACCTAGAATTCCACCACAATGATTTGTTTTAAAGCCATCTGCTCTCATTTGATCATTGTTTTCTAAACCTTTTTTAGCACTTGCTTCTGTTCCATCTCCTATCTCTATAGCTTTTACTGCATTAATTCCCATCATAGCATTTGCAATTTGAGCATCTAGTCTATGATATAAAGGTTCACCAAGTCCAGCAGGAGAGTTTTTTACTTTTACTAAAGCAACTCCACCAACTGAGTTATGCTCTTTCTTTGCTTTTGTAATTGCATCTTTTTGAAACTCTTCTTTATCTTTATCAAGTGAAAAAATCTCTGAAGTTTTAGCAAAATCAAAATCCTCTTTAGAAGATTTAATACCATCTATTTCACAAATACCACTTAAAACTTCAATTCCAAGTTCTTTTAATAAAAGTTTTGCAATAGCACCAGCTGCAACTCTTGCTGCTGTCTCTCTTGCTGAACTTCTACCTCCACCTCTATAATCTCGAATTCCATATTTCTCAAAATAAGTGAAATCTGCATGACCTGGTCTAAATAGGTCTTTTACATTTGTATAATCTCTACTTTTTTGGTTTTCATTAAAAATAACCATAGAGATAGGTGTTCCTGTAGTTTTACCCTCAAATACTCCACTTAGAATTTCAACTTTATCTGACTCTTTTCTTGGAGTTGCATAAGCATTTTGTCCAGGTTTTCTTCTATCCATTTCTGCTTGAATAAAATCTTCATCAACAGTAATTCCAGCAGGTACACCATCAACGATACAACCTAATGCTCTACCATGACTCTCTCCAAATGTTGTAAATCTAAATTTACTACCAAAACTATTCATTTTCCCTCCCATTATGCTCAAAGCATATAATTTTCTACTTTTTTTTAGTTATTTGCTTTTAATTTATCAATAGCAATTTTTGCAACAGCTTGTTGTGCTAACTTTTTACTTTTTCCTATTGCTTTCCCATAAGATTTTCCATCAATCCAAATTGATACTTCAAACTCTTTTTTATGGTCTGGTCCATAAGAACCTTCTATTTTATATTCAGGAATAGTTCCAAACTGTGCTTGTGTTATCTCTTGTAATGCAGTTTTATAATCACTAAATAATACATCTAAATTGATTTTGTCATAAGAGTTTTCTAAAAGTTTTAAGATTATTGGTTTTAAAACTTCTAAACCTGATTCTAAATAAATAGCACCCATAATGGCTTCAAAAGCATCTGAAAGAATAGAGGCTTTACTTCTTCCTTTGTTTCTCTCTTCGGCATTTGATATAAAAATATAGTCACCTAATTTAATCTCATTTGCTAACTTAGTAAAACCTGTTTCATTTACTAAACTTGCTCTAATCTTTGAAAGTTCCCCTTCATTTGATTGAGGAAATTTTTTAAATAGATATTCTCCTACAATTAGGTTTAAAACAGCATCTCCTAAAAACTCCAATCTTTCATTGTTATAAGGCTTTTTATAGCTCTTATGAGTAAGTGCTTCGATTATCAGATCTTTGTTTTTAAACTGATAATCCAAACACTTTTCTAATTTTGAGTAATCACTCATTATTTTCTCCTTTTAATTTTTCAGCTTCAGTGCGTGCAAGTATATCACATCTTTCATTATGAAAATGTCCTGCATGCCCTTTAACCCAATTTGCTATTATAGTGTGTTTTTTTGAAACATCTACATATTCTTGCCATAGTTCTATATTTTTTACAGGTTTTTTTGAAGAATTTTTCCAATTATTTTTTATCCAAGCACTTAGCCATTCATTTATTCCTTTTACTACATAAGTAGAATCAGAAATAATATTAACTTTACAAGGTTCTTTTAAAGCTTTAAGTCCTTCAATTACCCCTTTAAGTTCCATTTGATTGTTTGTAGTATTATCTTGAGCTCCACTTAACTCTTTCTCTTTTCCTTTATACTCTAAGATAGTACCCCAACCACCAGGGCCTGGATTTCCTAAAGAAGAGCCATCACTGTAAAGATTGATTTCTTTCAACTAAGTCCTTTGTAAGATGATGTTTTACATCAAAAGTTAGAATATTTTGGCAGTTTGGACATCTTGTATCAAACATAGGATGAATATGCTTACAAGATTTACAGATAAATTCAAAGTCAATTGTTGCTGGAATTTTATGATCATGTGTATTAAGTGCAATTAAAATATCAAATACAAAATCATCACTATGATTTAAATTATTTAAATACCCCTTGGCATTATACAATTCAGTTAAAAAATTGCTTTTTGAAACTTTCTCAAAATTAATATCTTCAAAATTTAAAAACCACATTAAATCAATAAGTTTTTTCTCATCAAAAAGTTCCATATTCTCCCAAAAAAACTCTTTATTATATGAAAGATAAAATTTAGCAATTAGTCTTTGTACACTAGGATTATTTTTAAGTGTTTCTAATAACTCAATACTTTTCTTTTCGAAAGATTTAATGGGATCATTTATTAAAATAAGAGTTTCAATAAAGATTTTATCTTTAGTTGTCTCTTCTCCTATTTCATCTAAACAATCAATAATCTCTTTTGCATTATTATAATCTTTTAGTTTTTCATTTATCACTAATAAGTATTTTAAAGCATGAGTATTTCTAGGTGAAAATTTTAGAATTCTTAAGAAAATATCTTTTGCTCTTTGCATAAAACCACCTTTAAAATAAGTAGTTCCTAAAAGCTCAAGTAATTCCTCTTTTTTAACCCTATCTGTTACATGTTCTAAAAGAGCTAAATATACAGAAATAGCCTTATTGTAGTTTCCTTTATGAATAAAAGTTGAAGCTAATAAAATTATTGAGTCAAAAGGAAGGTTATATGTCTTATATAGATGAACATAATCCTCTTCTTTTAGTTTTCCTATTTCAAATCTTTTAAGTAGTTCTCTATAGTCTTTTCTTGCTTTTCTCTCTTTATATAAAGAGAAAGAATAAGTTAAAAATGAGATGGTAAAGATAAGAGTGAAAAATATAATTACACCAAATAATGGGTCTCTGTACTCAATTACAAAACTATCCAAAAAATGCCTTAAATATAAAATATAAATTATCATATCATAAAAGCACATATACTATTATAAATTTTTAGGTATAATCGCAAAATGATAACAAAAGACTCAATAGAAAATTTAAAAAATCACTTAGACGTAGTAGATGTAGTATCTCAATTTTTGGAACTTAAAAAAAGTGGTGCAAATTTCAAGGCTTGTTGTCCTTTTCATGGGGAAGATACACCATCTTTTGTTGTGAGTCCTCAAAAACAAATTTATCATTGCTTTGGTTGTGGTGCTGGTGGTGATTCTATAAAATTTGTAATGGAATATGAAAAGTTATCATATCCAGAAGCTTTAGAAAAGCTAGCTTCTATGTACAATGTATCTCTATCTTATGATAATACAAATCAAAAAAAACAAGATACTAAAGTTCTAGAAGAGGCTAATAAATATTATCAAAAACTATTTGTATATAATCAAACAGCAAAAGAGTATATTAAAAGTAGGGGAATTTCTGAGTTTTCAATTGAAAAATTTGAAATAGGTTATGCTCCAACTTCAAATGATACAGTTAACTTTTTAAAAACAAATCAATTAAATTTAGCAGAAGCAAAAGAGTTAGGTCTTATAGATACAGGACATAATGGTTTATATGCAAGGTTTATAGAAAGAATTACTTTCCCTATTTATTCAATTAGCGGGAAGATAGTAGGTTTTGGTGGAAGAACTATCTCAGGACATAGTGCAAAATATATAAACTCTCCTCAAACAAAACTATTTAATAAATCTAAATTACTATATGGATATAACTTAGCAAAAGAGAGTATTTATAAAAAAAATAGAATGATTGTTACGGAAGGGTATTTAGATGTGATTATGCTTCATCAAGCAGGTTTTGATACTGCTGTAGCAACTCTTGGAACAGCATTAACGAAAGAGCATTTACCACTTCTTAGACGAGGAGAACCTAAAATTATCTTAGCTTATGATGGAGATAAAGCTGGATTAGCAGCAGCTTATAAAGCTTCAGTAATGCTTTCTCAAAGTGATTTTGAAGGTGGAGTTGTAATCTTTACAGAGGGTAAAGACCCAGCAGATATGGTAAATGATGGAAAGATAGAAGAGTTAAATAAGATTTTCTCAAATCCACAAAATTTTATTTCCTATACACTTGATTATATTATTTCAAACTATGATATAAACATTCCAAGTCAAAAACAAAAAGCCTTAATAGAAACAAATGATTATCTTAAAACTTTAAATGAACTCTATCAAGATGAATACAAAAGATATTTAGCTCAAAAATTAAATGTAAGAGAAAATCTAATAAAAGTAAGTTCTGATATGAGTAGACGAAATGAAGTTAATTTAACTAAAATTGATATTGCAGAACTTTGTATTATTAGAGCAATATTAGAAAATCCTAAAAGATTAGATATGGTACTTGATATTGTTGATATCTCAATGTTTGAGTATCATAAAAATGAGTTTGAACTATTAATAAACGAACCTACAAATACCATATTAAATGGAATATTATTAAATGATAAACTTGAAGTTTATGATGAACAAAGATTAAAAGAAGAGTTAATTGTTTTATTATATACATTTTATACTAAGAAATTGACTTCTTTAAAATATGACCAAACTTTAAATTTAAGAGAAAAAGGTTTTAAATTAAGAAAAGTTCAAGATAATTTAAGACAATTAAAACAAGGTAAACTTGTAAGTTACAATCTTTAATAAAAAATTTATCTAAAATCAATATAATTTTTGTAAATTTTAATTCTTAGGAATATATATGGAAAAAATAAACTCTAATAGATTACCACAAGCAATAGGTCCTTACTCACAAGCTGTAAAAGCAAATGGTTTAATTTATACTTCTGGACAAGTTCCATTAGATGTAAATGGAGATATGGTAGAAAGAGATATTAAAACTCAAACAAGACAAGTATTTGAAAATTTAAGAGTTCTTTTAGAAGATGCACAAAGTGGTATGGATAAAGTAATTAAAATTACTATTTATTTAGAAAATATTGAAGATTTTGCAGTTGTAAATGTACTTTGTGCAGAAGCATTTGGAGATCATAAACCAGTTAGAAGTACCGTTTCTGTGAAGGGTTTACCTATGAATTCGATGGTTGTAATAGATGCAATTGCACAACCATATGATTATTATTAAAATAAAGATTTTCGCTTAAAGAAACTTTAAACTACAATTAGGTAGTATTTCGTCCCGTTAAAGCAAAAAGTTAATAAAGAATTGATAAGTTAGAGGAATAAATATGTACGCAATTATTAAGTGTGGTGGTAAACAGTATAAAGTAACTGAAGGTGATATCCTAGATATTGATTATACTGGAAAAGCTGCTAAAGAAACTCTTGAAATCACTGATGTTTTAGCTGTTAATGATGGTGAATTAAAAACTGGTGATGCTGTTTCTTCTGCAAAAGTTGAAGCAGAGGTTGTTTTAGATGGAACTGGTGTAAATAGAGCTAAGAAAGTTATCATTTACAAAAAAAGAAGAAGAAAAGATTCTAAATTAAAAAGAGGTTTCAGAAAAAGCTTCACTAAAATTAGAATTACTAAAATCGCTGCATAATTTAAGGAGATAAGAAATGGCTCACAAGAAAGGTCAAGGAAGTACTCAAAATAATAGAGATTCAGCTGGTAGAAGACTTGGTGTTAAAAAGTTTGGTGGAGAAAAAGTTAGAGCTGGTAATATCATTATTAGACAAAGAGGTACAAAAGTACACTGTGGAGAAAATGTAGGAATCGGTAAAGATCATACAATTTATGCACTAATTGATGGTGTTGTAAAATTTGAAGTGAAGAATAAAGATAGAAAGAAAGTTTCTGTATACGCTTCATAAAAAGTTTTAATAAGTTAATTTTCTCAAAGGGTGTAGTGCTTTTGCCTACACCCTTTTTTTTTATTTAAGCTTTATGTATAAAGCTCTTTTTATAAAGGAATTAATGTGTTTGTAGATAGTGTTAAATTCACTGTATCATCTGGAAAGGGTGGACAAGGTTGCTCTTCTTTTAGAAGAGAAAAGTTTGTTATCAAAGGTGGACCAGACGGTGGAGATGGTGGAAAAGGTGGGGATGTAGTATTTTTAGTTGATAGTAATACAGATACTCTATCTTGGTATAAAGGAAGAACAGTTCTAAGAGCTGAAAATGGAAAACAAGGTGAAGGTAGAAATAAAACAGGAAAGTCAGCACAACCACTTGTATTAGTTGTACCTCCAGGAACACAAGTAATCGATAATGAGACAGATGAAGTAATATTAGATCTTTTAGAAGAAGGACAAAGAGAAGTTTTCTTAGAAGGTGGAAAAGGTGGGTTAGGTAATACACACTTTAAAAACTCAAGAAATCAAAGACCAACATATTCTCAGCCAGGACTTCCAGGAGAGATAAAAGAGATTAGACTTGAATTAAAACTAATTGCAGATGTTGGTTTAGTTGGATATCCAAATGTTGGAAAATCAACATTAATCTCTACTACTTCAAATGCAGCTCCAGAAATTGCTAATTATGAATTTACTACTTTAACTCCAAAATTAGGTGTGGTAGAAGTAGGAGAATATAATTCATTTGTAATGGCAGACATCCCTGGTATTATTGATGGAGCAAGTGATGGAAGAGGTTTAGGATTAGAGTTCTTAAGACATATAGAAAGAACTAAAACACTTCTGTTTATGATTGATATTGCAAACTATAGAACTACAAAAGAGCAATATGATGTGCTAAAAGAGGAAGTTAAAAAATTCTCTGAAGAGTTAAGTGGTAGAAATTTTGCAATTGCATTAACAAAAATTGATGCTTATTATGGTGAAGATTTAGAAGGTGATATAAAAGATTTTATTGAAGGTTTAGGATTAGAAGTTTCAAATGAAAATTCTTATGGTTTTGATAAAAAGTTACCTTATTTTGTGCAAGATTTAACTTATTCTAAATTTGATGAAAATAAACCATTTTTTATTTTACCAATATCTTCTGTTACACATTTAAATACAGATTCAATTAGATTTGCTTTATATGAATTAATAGGACAAAATAAATAATGAAAAGAATCGTTATTAAAGTAGGGAGTGCTGTTCTAAGAGAAGGAAGCGCTTTAGCTGTTGAAAGATTAAATAATTTAGTTGATTTAATAGCAAAATTAAAAAAAGAGAAGGGACTAGAAGTGATTTTAGTTTCATCTGGAGCTGTTGCAGCAGGAAATACTGCTTTAAATCTTGATAAAACTCAAATTTTAAACAGACAAGCTCTTGCCGCAATTGGTCAGCCTCTTTTAATGAAACACTATAAAAAAAGATTTAGAGAACATGATTTAAAATGTGCTCAGATGCTTCTAGTAGAAGAGGACTTTGATTCAAGAAAAAGATCATTAAATGCAAAAGGTGTAATGGAGATACTTTTAAGTAATGATATTATTCCTATTTTAAACGAAAATGATGTAATTGCAAATAAAGAGTTACTATTTGGAGATAATGATCAGTTAGCAGCTCATGCAGCACACTTTTTTGATGCAGATTTATTAACAATTTTATCAGATGTAGATGGTTTATATGATTCTAATCCCCATGAGAATCCTGAGGCAAAAATGAGAAAAATTGTAAATCACATCGAAGAAGATGAATTACAAATGAAACATACACCTAATTCAGAATTTGCTACAGGTGGTATTGTAACAAAACTTAAAGCAGCAAATTTTCTATTAAAAAGAGATAGAAAGATGTATTTAACTTCAGGTTTTGATTTAACAAATGCATATGATTTTTTACTTGATGAAAATCATAAAAGTGGAACACTTTTTAAAAACGCATAAAAAAGGATAATATTGTGTCTAAACGAATTGTTTTTATGGGAACACCAGATTATGCAACAAAAATATTTGAGAGACTAATTAATAGCTCTTATGATGTTGTTGCTCTTTATACTCAACCTGACAAACCAGTAGGTAGAAAACAGCTTTTAACACCACCACATATAAAACAGTTTTGTTTAGACAATAATATAGAGCTTCCAATTTTTCAACCTGAAAAACTAAGAGGAAATAAAGAAGTAGAAGAAGAGCTAAAAGCTTTAAATCCAGATTTTATTATAGTTGCGGCATATGGACAAATTTTACCCCTAGAGATTTTAGAGATAGCTCCTTGTATTAATCTTCACGCTTCTTTATTACCAAAATATAGAGGAGCAAGTCCAATTCAAGAATCTTTATTAAATGATGATGAATATACAGGTGTTACTTCTATGCTTATGGAAGAAGGATTAGATAGTGGAGATATTTTAGCTTTACAATATCTAAAAATTACACCTACAATGGAAGTTGCAGAAGCTTTTGCAAAACTATCTGATATTGCAGCAGAACTTACAATCACAACTTTAGATAATTTTGAAAAAATTGAACCTAAAAAACAAAATGAAACAGAAGTAAGTTTTTGTAAAAAGATTAAAAAAGAGTATGGACTAGTTGATTTTTCAAATGCAAAAAGTTTATATTTAAAATATAAAGCTTACTCTTATTGGCCTGGAATATTTATTGAAAATGGTCTAAAACTAAAAGATATTAAATTAGTTGAAGAAACATCAAATAATAATGAAGGTGAAATCTTAGATATAAAAACTGATTCTATTATAATTGCTTGTAAAAAAGGTTCAATAGAGGTTCAAACTCTACAAGCACCATCTAAAAAAGCTTTAAATGCAGTAGAATATATAAAAGGGAAAAGAGTCTCTTTAGGCGATATTCTAGAGTAATTTTACTACTATGCTAAATAGTAGTAAAATCCTGTAACACTTAAAAGTGATAATAATACTCCAATAACTAAAGCATTAATTGCTAATCTTTCATCAAGACCACCTTTTATTGCTAATACTACAGCCATAGTCATAGGTGGCATAGCAGCTTCTAAAATTGTTGTTTTACTCCAAGTATCATCTAAATTATAAAAAGCAGAAAAAGCAAGTAATACAATTATAGGAATAACAAACATTTTAATAATAATCGCAGTTGTAACTATATTTAACTTATAGAAAATATTTTTTAACTCAAGTTTCATACCAATAGCAATCATAGCAATAGGAACTAAAGTTGCACCAATAGTTTCCATTGTATTCATAACAAATAGTGGCATCTCAAAGTTTTTTGCAAATACAGTTAAAAAGAACATAATAATTGGTGGGAAAAATATTACACTTCTAACTATACCTTTAAAGTTAACATGTTGACCACTTCCCCAATTTATAATAATCATTCCTAAACTAACTAATAAAAGAAACGAACCAAATAGATCATAAATAAGTGCGTATACTACATAATCTTGACCATAAAAAGTATCTATGTATGAAAGCCCAATAAATGAAGTGTTTCCAAAAGTTGCAACAATCATAAAAGTAGCAAGTATTTTCTTCTCTAGTTTGAGTAATTTTCCTACAAAATAAGCTAATAGCAAGTTACCTAAGATTATGGTGTTAAACATAAATACTAACTCTAAAGTTTCATAAGTTAAATTTAGAGGATAGATTTTTGCAAAAACAATAGCAGGAAGAGAAAAGTAAATAATAAACTCAACTAACTCTTTTGAATTATCTTTAAAAAATATTTTAAATAAATAACCAAAACTTAAATACAAAGCAATGGGTAAAACCGGATCTAGCATGTGACAATCTTCTCTTTTTAAAAAATTATATTTAATAATCTCTTGTAAGTTAATTATGTATAATCAAATATGGAAATAATAAATTTAGAAGAGGTAGATTCAACACATACCTACCTCAAAGAGTTGATAAAAAAAAATAGTTTTACAACTCCTTTATGTGTAACAGCAAATTATCAAACAAATGGTATAGGAAGTAGAGGAAACTCTTGGCAAGGAAAAGAAGGAAATCTTTTTTTCTCTTTTGTTCTTGACAAAAATAGATTACCTAATGATTTACAAATACAAAGTGCCTCTATATATTTTTCATATCTTTTAAAAGAAGTACTAAAAAGTCAAGGTTCAAAAATTTGGTTAAAATGGCCAAATGATTTTTATGTAGATGAAAAAAAAATTGGGGGAACAATTACCTCAGTTACAAAAGATTTAATATATTGTGGAATAGGTTTAAATTTATCCCATGTAAATAGTGATTTTGGGTATTTAGATATAAAAATCGATAAAATGTATATATTAAAATTATATTTTAGAAGTTTAGAAAAAAAAATTTCTTGGAAGGAAATTTTTAACTCTTTTAAGGTAGAATTCCAAAAGAGTAGAAAATTTAAAGCTACAGTTGAAAACAACAAAGTTTCATTAGAAAATGCTGTTTTAAATGGTGATGGTTCTATCCAAATTGACGATAAAAAGGTTTTTAGTTTAAGATGACTGAGGTTATTGCAATTGCAAATCAAAAAGGTGGTGTAGGAAAGACTACCACTGCCGTAAATTTAAGTGCTGCATTAGCACTTGAAGGTAAAAGAGTATTATTAATAGATGCAGATCCACAAGCTAATGCTACTACATCATTAGGTTTTCATAGAGATACATATGAGTATAATATTTATCATGTAATGTTAGGAACAAAAGAGTTAAATGAAATTATTCTTGATTCTGAAATTGAAAACTTAAAAGTAGCACCATCAAATATTGGATTAGTTGGAATTGAAAAAGAGTTTTATAAAAATGTCAAAGATAGAGAGTTAGTTTTAAAAAGAAAAATTGACCCTGTAAAAAAAGATTATGATTATATAATTATTGATTCACCACCAGCATTAGGACCAATCACTATTAATACATTAAGTGCAGCTAATTCTGTACTAATACCAATTCAATGTGAGTTTTTTGCATTAGAGGGTTTAGCACAGTTATTAAATACTATTAAATTAGTTAAGCAAACAATTAATAGACAACTACAAATCAGAGGTTTTCTTCCTACAATGTATAGTGCTCAAAATAATCTTTCAAAACAAGTTTTTGCAGATTTAGCACAACATTTTGAGAGTAAACTTTTTAAAGTTGATGAAAGCTCATATGTAGTTATCCCTAGAAATATTAAACTGGCAGAAAGCCCAAGTTTTGGTAAGCCTATCATGTTGTATGATGAAATGGCAGCTGGAACAAAAGCATATACAAACTTAGCAAAAGCAATTGCTGGATAATTTTAAATAAAGTAGGATTTTAATATGGCATTAGGTAGAGGACTTGGAGAATTATTAGGTGAAGTAGAAACGGCTTATGAAAATTCAAATTCAAAATCTCAATATGGAAAGATTATTGAAATTGATGTTGAAAAAGTTAAACCAAACCCAAATCAACCTAGAAAAATATTTGATCAAGATAAATTAAAAGAATTAGCAGACTCAATTGTAGAGCATGGACTTCTACAACCTGTAACAGTAATAGAAGATGAAAATGGATATATTTTAGTTGCAGGTGAAAGAAGATTAAGAGCTCATAAACTTGCAAAGTTAGAGACTATTAAAGCTACAATCGTAAATATTGAAGATTTTAAATTAAGAGAATTAGCTTTAATTGAAAATATTCAAAGAGACGATTTAAATATTATTGAATTAGCTTTTTCTTATGCCCAACTAATAAATGAGCATAATATTACACATGATGAGTTGTCAAAAAAGGTATTTAAATCTAGAACTTTAATTACTAATACCTTAAGATTGTTACAATTATGCTCATATGTACAACAGCTACTTGCTAATGACAAAATCTCTGCTGGTCATGGTAAGATAATGCTTGGACTAGATGAAGATACACAAAAAAAAGTTGCAGATTCTATTATTGGTCAAAAGCTTTCAGTTAGAGAAACTGAAGACTTAGTAAGGCAGTTAAAAGCTGATGATAATAAGGCTTTAAAGAAGAAAAAAACTATTAAAAATTATGATTTTAAACCACTTGATAATGTAATTGAGCATTTAAAAAAGAGTGATTTAAAAGTAAAAGCTGAAAAGAACTATTTTAAAATTGAAATTAAATCTCAAGAAGATATTGAGAAAATTTCTAATTACTTTCGTAACACTTTGTAAAATTCTTTCTTAGATTTCTATATTTTAATATAAATTTATACTACTTTTAGATAAAATTTAAGCAGTTTTAGTCAAACTAAACTGTAAAAAATATGGAGGAATGAATGTTAGACATAAGTCCTGTATTATTGCTAAGCACAGCAATAATCTTTCTTTTCGTTGTAGCAAGACTTAACAGTTGTCTATTTGTACCCCTATTAAAGCATATGGATGATAGAGATAAATCTATTAAAAAAGATTTAGAAAATGCTCAATCAAACTCTGCTGACGTAGATGGTATGTTAGAAGAAGCAAGCCATGTAATTGCCGAAGCTAAAAAAGAAGCAGCTGCTATAAGAGACCAAGCTTACAATGAAGCTAAAGAAGTAGCTGATGCTAAACTTGCAAGTGCTAAAGAGGAATTAGAAGCTAAAACTCTTAAGTTCGCTAAAGAACTTGAAGATGAAACTAAAGCTTTAAAGGAATCATTAGTTGCTGCAATGCCTCAATTTAATGAGAGCTTAAAAGCTAAGATTAGCTCAATTTAATTTAGGAGGTTAAGGTTGAAAAAATTATTACTACTTGGATTAGCTTTAGCTCCTATGGCGTTATTAGCTTCAGCTGAAGGTGCGGAGACAAACTACGATATCGTACAAAGAACCGTTAACTTTATTATTTTTGCTGGTATAGTATGGTACCTACTTGCAGACAAATTAAAAGCTTTTTTTGCTGGTAGAACTGCTTCTATTCAAGCTGAGCTTGATAAAGTTCAAGATACTTTAAAAGCTTCTCAAGAAAAAGTTGAAAATGCAGCTAAAAAACTAGAAGAAGCAAAAAAATTAGCAAATGAAATTGTTGAAAATGCAAAAACTGATATTGACTCTGTTAAGAAAAGAGTTGCTGATGCAGTTGATGCAGAAATTGCAAATCTTGACAAAGGTTTCGATGAAAAAGTAAAAATTGAAACATCAAAAGCTAAGAAACAAATCGTTTCTGAAGTTCTTGAAGAACTATTAAGTTCTGATAATGTTTCAATAACTCAAGATGAGTTAGCAAACATCGTACTTAAGAAGGTTGCATAATGAATGATTTAATAGCAAAAAGATATGTAAAAGCATTATTAGATGGTAGAACTGTAGAGTCTGCAACTACTATTTGTAATGATTTAAAAACTATTTCTTCTGCATTTGCTGAAGAAAAATTTATTTCTATTATTGCTTCTTCTGAAGTAAAAGCAGAAAATAAGATTGAATTAGTTTTATCATTTTTAGATAATACAAGTGATGAATTAAAAAACCTTGTAAAATTATTAGGGTCGAAGAAAAGACTTGACATTATTCCTGATATTGCAAGTGAATTAGAATCACAAGTAGCAAAAATGAATAATTCATATACTGGTGTAGTATATTGTAACAAAGAATTATCAGCTGATTATATCTCTACAATTGAGAAAAAATTTAGTGAAAAATTTAATGTACAATTATCGCTATCACAAAATGTTTGTGATTATGATGGTATCAAAGTTGATATTGATAGTCTTGGTGTTGAGATTTCATTCTCAAAAGATAGACTTAAGTCACAAATGATTGAACATATTTTAAAAGCAGTTTAGAACTTATAAAGGAGATATTGAATGGGTGCAAAAATTCAAGCAGATGAAATCAGTTCTATCATTAAAGAAAGAATTGATAACTTTGAATTAAATGTAGACGTTAACGAAACTGGGAAAATCATCTCATTTGCAGATGGGATTGCTCAAGTTTATGGTCTTAAAAATGTAATGGCTGGGGAGCTAGTAGAATTTGAAAACGGTGAAAGAGGATTAGCATCTAACTTAGAAGAGTCTTCAGTTGGTGTTGTTGTTCTTGGAGCTGGTGTTGGTCTTAGAGAAGGTACTTCTTGTAAAAGATTAGGAAAACTTCTTGAAACTCCAGTTGGTGATGCAATGGTTGGTAGAGTTGTTAACGCACTTGGTGAGCCAATTGATGGAAAAGGTACAATTGAAGCTGCAGAGCATAGATTCGTAGAAGAAAAAGCTCCTGGAATTATGGCTAGAAAATCTGTACATGAACCACTACAAACTGGTATTAAAGCAATCGATGCATTAGTTCCAATCGGAAGAGGGCAAAGAGAGCTTATTATTGGAGATAGACAAACTGGTAAAACTACAGTTGCAATCGATACAATTCTTAACCAAAAAGGTGAAGATGTAATTTGTATTTATGTTGCAATTGGTCAAAAAGCTTCTTCAGTTGCTTCTGTTGTTAGAACATTAGAAGAAGGTGGAGCAATGGATTATACAATTATTGTTAATGCATCAGCTTCAGAATCATCTGCTTTACAATTCTTAGCACCATATACAGGTGTTACTATTGGTGAGTACTTCAGAGATAATGGTAAACATGCGTTAATCGTTTATGATGATTTATCAAAACATGCAGTTGCATATAGAGAAATGTCTTTATTATTAAGAAGACCTCCAGGTAGAGAGGCGTTCCCAGGGGATGTATTTTATCTACACTCAAGATTATTAGAAAGAGCTGCAAAAATGTCAGATGAGTTAGGTGCTGGTTCTATGACTGCGTTACCTATTATTGAAACTCAAGCTGGAGACGTTGCTGCTTATATTCCAACAAACGTAATTTCTATTACTGATGGACAAATTTTCTTAGAAACTAACCTATTTAACTCTGGTATTAGACCTGCAATTAACGTTGGTTTATCAGTATCAAGAGTTGGTGGTGCGGCACAAATTAAAGCTACTAAGCAAGTTGCTGGTACTTTAAAATTATCTCTTGCACAATATAGAGAACTTGAAGCATTCGCACAATTCGCTTCTGACTTAGATGAGTCAACAAGAAGAGAGCTTGAGCTTGGACAAAGAATGGTTGAAGTATTAAAGCAAGGTGTTAATAAACCACTAGTAATTGAAAAACAAATTGTTATTATTTATGCAGGTACAAAAGGTTATTTAAATGATGTAGCTGTATCTGATGTTGTTAAATACGAAGAAGAGTTACACTCTTTCATCGAGCAAAAATATGCAAATATTTTAGATGATATCAAATCTAAGAAAAAATTAGATGATGAAACTGAATCAGCATTAAAAGCTGCATTAGAAGAGTTCAAAACTGTTTTTAATGCTAAATAAGGATTAGCACATGGCTAACTTAAAAGAGATTAAATTAAAAATTGGAAGTGTTAAAAACACTCAGAAGACTACAAAAGCTATGAAGCTTGTATCTTCTGCAAAACTTACTAGAACTAGACAACTATCTGATCAAGCTAGAAGTTATGCTAAGAAGATTAATGAAGTTCTTTCTGAGATCGCAAATAGAGTTAGCAAAGTTCAAGATGGGGGTAACCACAATAAAGCGTTTATTCCTAATGAGAACCCAAAAACTGTAGATTTAGTTTTTGTTACTGCTGACAAAGGACTTTGTGGTGGTTTTAACATGACTACTATTAAAAAAGTTAGTGAATTAGCAGCTCAATATGAGTCTCAAGGTGTAACAGTAAGATATAGAGTAGCTGGAAGAAAGGGAGTTGATTACTTCTCTTTCCAAGGTAAAGAGTTATTACAAAAAGTAACTGACTTATCTTCTGCACCAGATTATGATAGAGCTTCTGATTTTATTAATGAAGTAGTTGAAGATTTCAAAAAAGGTGAAACAGATAAAGTTGTATTAATTTACAATGGATTCTTAAATATGCTTACTCAAGAAATTAGAGTAAGAGATTTATTACCAATTAGTTTAGAAGATGTTGAGGCAACTGAACAAGAAACTTCTATGCTAGAAATTGAACCAGATGATGATGAAGAAGTGTTAGAAGAATTAACAGGTAAATATATTGATTTCAATATGTATTACTCATTAATTGACTCTTTAGCAGCAGAACACTCTGCAAGAATGCAAGCTATGGAAGCTGCAACTAACAATGCTAAAGATAGAGTTAACTCTTTAACAGTAGAATACAATAAAGCTAGACAAGCTGCAATTACAACAGAGCTGATAGAGATTATCAGTGGTGTTGAAGCATTAAAATAATTTAAAGGAGCTGCCCGTATGAAAGGTAATATTATTCAGGTAATGGGTCCTGTTGTAGACGTAGAGTTCGACGGATATTTACCAGAAATTAACGAAGCTATTGAAGTTACATTAGCGGACGTTAACCAAGATAGATTAGTTCTAGAAGTTGCTGCACACATTGGTGATAGTAGAGTTAGAACTATTGCTATGGATATGACAGAAGGTTTAAAAAGAGGACAAGAGTGTACTGCTACTGGTGGACCAATTAAGGTTCCAGTTGGTGAAGCTGTTCTTGGTAGAATTTTCAACGTAATTGGTGATCCAGTTGATGAAGGTGAAGCTATTCCTGCAGAAACTGAAAGATGGTCAATCCATAGAGCTGCTCCTTCTTTTGAAGAGCAATCAACTAAAACAGAAATGTTTGAAACTGGTATCAAAGTAGTTGACTTATTAGCACCATATTCAAAAGGTGGAAAAGTTGGACTATTCGGTGGTGCTGGAGTTGGTAAAACAGTTATTATTATGGAACTTATCCACAACGTTGCGTTCAAACACTCAGGTTACTCAGTATTTGCTGGTGTTGGTGAGAGAACAAGAGAAGGTAATGACCTTTATCACGAAATGAAAGACTCTAACGTACTTGACAAAGTTGCATTATGTTATGGTCAAATGAGTGAGCCTCCAGGTGCAAGAAATAGAATTGCATTAACTGGTCTTACAATGGCTGAATACTTCAGAGATGAAAAAGGTCTTGATGTATTAATGTTCGTTGATAATATCTTTAGATTTGCTCAAGCAGGTTCTGAGATGTCAGCATTATTAGGAAGAATTCCTTCAGCGGTTGGTTATCAACCAACATTAGCTAGAGAAATGGGTGCATTACAAGAGAGAATTACTTCAACTGCAAAAGGTTCTATTACTTCTGTTCAAGCAGTATATGTTCCTGCGGATGACTTAACTGACCCAGCTCCAGCTTCAGTTTTCGCACACTTAGATGCAACTACAGTACTTAATAGAAAAATTGCAGAAAAAGGTATTTACCCTGCAGTTGATCCACTAGATTCAACTTCAAGAATCTTAAGTGTAGATGTATTAGGTGAAGAGCACTATGGCGTAGCTAGAGGTGTTCAATCTGTATTACAAAAATACAAAGATTTACAAGATATTATTGCAATTCTTGGTATGGATGAGTTATCTGAAGAAGATAAACTTGTTGTAGCAAGAGCAAGAAAAATTGAAAGATTCTTATCTCAACCATTCTTCGTTGCAGAAGTATTTACAGGATCTCCAGGTAAGTATGTTGAATTATCAGATACAATTGCTGGATTCAAAGGTATCCTAGATGGTAAATATGACAACATTCCAGAAATGGCATTCTATATGGTTGGTGGAATCGACGAGGTATTAGCAAAAGCTGAGGGAATGAAATAACAAATAAGGCATGCTTATGGATACACTAAAATTATCAATAGTTGCACCAAATGGTCAAATCTTTAGTGATGACGTAAAATCTGTAACTCTTCCAGGAAAAGAGGGAGAGTTCGGAGTTTTACCAGGACATGCTTCTTTAGTATCATCATTAACTGTTGGCGTAATTATAATAGAAAAAGCAGATTCAACTGATGCAGTTGCAATTAACTGGGGTCACGTTAAAGTAAGTGAAAGTGCTGTTGACGTATTAGTTGACGGGGCTGTAGCTCTTACTTCTGGACAAGATTCTGAAATTGCAAGAAACATTGAAGCTGCAAAAGATTTAGTTAACTCTGTTAAAGATGCAAATGTATCATTAGCAGCAGTTGAGGCTAAAATCAACTCATTCGCTTAATAATGATTGATTCAGCTTTAAATTATTTAAGTAATGGTAGTGCCATAACACTTTTAGTGTTATGGTCACTTTCATTATATATGGTATTAGTTTTTTGGATATTTATCTACAGATTTCTATCTTTGAAATCTTCTATTCTTACTGAACAAAAATCACTTGAGGCATTAACTTCTAGAAGTTCAACATTAAGTCCAATGTCAGCACTTAATAAATGTGCAAATGGAGTTAATAATAAAGAGATTCTTGATGCTTGTGAAATAAATATAATTAAAGATGCTAGTGTTGGAATTTCATGGATGTCTATTATTGCATCTACAGCTCCTTTTATAGGTCTATTTGGTACAGTTGTAGGAATTCTTGAATCATTTGCAAAATTTTCAAGTCATTCAAAAGTTGGTTTTTCTGTAATTGCTCCCGCAATTTCTGAAGCTTTAGTTGCAACAGCAGCTGGAATTTTTGTGGCAATATTTGCATATACATTTCATCAAATTTTAGTAAGAAAAGTTTATGAGTTAAATACTTATATTAAGGCACAAGCAAAAATCTTAATTGCTAAAGGTTAATCATGTTTGATTATAATCAAAAACCTGATTTAAATATTACTCCTTTAGTTGATATTATGCTAGTGCTTCTTGCAATTTTAATGGTAACTGCACCTGTGGTAGAGTTTGAAGAGCCAGTAAACCTTCCAAAAGGAAGTAAATCTCAACAAATCCAAGCTGTTAAAAAAATCGATATTCTATTAACAAAAGATAAAAATATAAAAATTAATAAAAAGAGTTTTGAGTTTTCTACTTTTGCAGATAATTTTGTTCTTTTTGCAAAAGATAAAGATAGAAAAACACCTATACATATTCGTGCAGAAAAGACTTTGATGTATGATGATGTTATTTATATTTTAAAGTCAGTTAAAGAAGCTGGTTTTACTAAAGTTTCACTTATTACAGATGGATAATTATGCAGGATAAAAACTACTTTTATCTATCAGGTATCATATCTGTCTCTATTTATTTTATTGTTGGTTTCTTCTTTCTTTTATATATTAGTGCTCCAACAGCTAAAAAATTTGATATTAATACAAAAGCTACTGTTTTAGAGCTAGAATTAATTTCAACAAAATCAAATGAAAAAAAAGTTGCTAAGAAAAGTGAGAAAGTTGAAGAAGAGATTGTAAAAAAAGCTACTTCTCGTTCAGATAAACAACAAGCTGACTTTAAATCATTATTTGCTAATGTAAAAACAAATACAAATAAAGTTGTTGAAAAAGATGTTTCTACACAACAAGCATCAATAGATCCAAGTAGATTTAAATCAAAATTTGAAAAAGAGAAAAAAAGTGACAATACACAAGTTTCTAAACTTTTAAGTGATGTTAAAACAACTACAAATCAACCAGTTGTAAACTCTGCAAGTAAAGGGGAAGAACATGAATACTTTTCAAAAATTAAACAAATTTTATGGGAAAGATGGAATCCAAAATTATTAGAAGATGGTCTTGTTGTCAAAGTTCTTGTAATGATTACTAATAGCGGTGAATTTGATTATCGAGTAATAAAATATTCAAATGACATTCGTTTTGATGAATCATTAAAAGAGTTTTTAAATGCTCAAACTAAGGAAGTTTTTCCTACACACAATATTAACAGTAAAGTTGATATTATAATAAACTTTAAATCGGAAGGTTAAATATGAAAAAAATATTATCACTTTTATTTTTAATTACAACATTTGTTTTCGCTGCTGATGCAGAGTTAGATATTATTAAAAAGTCAGGTTCTCTTCCTAAAATCGAAGTTTCAGTTTCTCCAAAAGCTATGAATGCAGTTTTAACTAATAAAGTTGCAAAAATGATTGAAAAAGATTTAATGGTTAGTGGACATTTTGATGTAGTTGCTTCTTCTCAAGTGGTAGATTATAATTCAAATCCAGATATGCTGGTTTTATCAAATAAAGGAACAGACCTTTTTGTAAATCTTGATGCAAATGTAAGTAGTTTTGGTGGTTATACTGTAATGCTAAAAATGTATGATGTAAATGCAAAAAAGATGGTATTAAATAGAAGCTTCTCTACTTCAAAAGAGGATAGATTTCCTTTTATTGCACATAGAATTGCAATCACTATAAATAAACATCTAAATGCCCCTTTAATTGATTGGATGGATAAATTTGTAATCTTTTCACAATATAAAAGTGCAAGAAAAGCAGATATTATAATTGCAGACTATACTCTAACTTTTCAAATGCCTGTAATTAGAGGTGGATTAAATATTTTCCCAAAATGGGCTAGTGATAAACAAGATAGTTTCTATTACACAACATATGACAGTGGTATTCCAACTTTAGTGAAAACTAATATTTATACTAGACAAAGAGAAGTTATAATGCAAAGTGAGGGAATGCTTGTTGCTTCTGATGTAAGTTCTGATAGCAAAAAAGTTTTAATTACAGCTTCTCCAAATCATCAACCTGATATCTATCTTTATGATACTGTTACAAAAACAAAAAAGAGGTTGACTACATATAAAGGTATTGATGTAGGTGCTCATTTTATTGATAATGAAAAAAGAATAGTTTTTGTATCTGATAGATTAAAATATCCAAATATTTTTGCAAAAGATATTGGTGGAAGAGGTGTTGAAAGATTAGTTTATCATGGAAATAATAACTCATCTGCTACAACTTATAAAGATTATGTAGTTTATACAAGTAGAGATAGAAACAATGAATTTGGTTCTTACACTTTTAATCTTTATTTAATGTCAACAAAGAGCGACTTCCTTAAAAGATTAACTTCTAATGGAAGTAATCAATTTCCTAAGTTTTCAAAAGATGGGGAGTCTATTATTTTCTTAAAAACTGTAAATAATAGAAGTTCTATAGGAATAATTAGATTGAATTATTCAAAATCATTTACATTCCCATTAAAAAATGGAAAGATTCAATCAATAGATTGGTAATTATATAAACTTACATTTTATTTATACAAAGATATACTAGTTTTATTATAATACTTCAATAAAGGAGTTAAAATGAAACTAGGTGTATCTTCTTGCCTTATTGGAACAATGTGCCGATATGATGGTACTAACTCAAAAGATGGCTTTATTACAAATATTTTACAAGAGTACTTTGAATTTGTCCCTTACTGTCCTGAAAAGATGATATTCTCTACTCCTAGAGAAGCAATTAGATTAGTTAATATTAAAGATGAAATAAGAGTAGTTACTTCAAATACAAAAAAAGATGTAACTGAGGAATTAAAAAATATTTCTCAAGTATGTATTGAACAGATGCAAAAAGATGAATTATGTGGTTTTATCTTAAAATCAAAATCTCCTACATGTGGACTTGAAAGAGTAAAAGTTTATCAAGAAGTTGAAGCTCCAAGTGAAAAAAAAGGTGTAGGAGTTTTTGCTGAAAAAATAAAAGAGAATTTTCCTTTACTTCCTGTAGAAGAAGAGGGTAGATTAAATGACCCTTGGCTTAGAGAAAATTTTTTAATGCAAATCTTTGCTTATAAACATCTATTTGAGTTTTTAAAATCAAATCCTTCCTTTAAAGAGTTAGTTGAGTTTCATACTTCATATAAATATTTAATCTATTCAAAATCTCAAAGTTCATATAAAGAGCTTGGAAATATTGTTGCTAATCATGATAAAAATTCTATTGAAGAGGTTTTAGCTTTATATAAAGTAGCCTTTTTGGAGGCTATTTCACAAAAAGGAAGTATCTCTAAAACTTATAATGTACTCTTACATATTTTAGGATATTTTAAAAAGCTTATTTCTAAAGAAGAAAAACAAGAGATGTTAGAAGCAATGGAAGAGTTTAAAGAAGAGATTATCCCTTTAATTGCTGTAATCAAACTACTAAATATCTATACAAAAAGATTTAATTTAGAGTATTTATTACAACAAAAATTTTTAAACCCTTATCCAAAAGAGTTAGCACTTAGGTCAACGGTAAAGGCTTATAAATGAAACAAATTCTTTGGTTTAGAAGAGATTTAAGAGTTTCTAATAGTGCATTATTACACTATGCAAAAAATGAAGTTCTTCCTATTTTTATTTTTGATAAAAATATTTTAGATTCTTTACCTAAAGATGATAGAAGAGTTACTTTTATTTATGATTCAGTACTTAAATTAAAAAAGAGTCTAAAAACTTTAGGTTTAGATTTAGCAATATTTTATGATGAGCCAATAAAGGTATTTGAAAAACTAAAAAATGAGTTTGATGAAGTTTTATGTTCAGTTGATTTTGATTCATATGCAATAAAAAGAGATAAAGAAGTAGAAAAACTTCTTCCTTTAAGAAGATTTAATGACTCATTTATTTTAAACCCAAATGAACATCTTAAGAGTGATGGAACTCCTTATAAAGTATTTACACCCTTTTATAAATCACTTAATTTAATAACTGAAGCCTCTTCAATTGAAGAGTATAAGTTGAATGAAAATATAAGATTGTCTTCTTTTGCTTATGACAATACTCCTTCTATAAAAGAGTTAGGTTTTGAAAAACAAGAGTTACCCTCTTTTTTATATAAAGATGCAAAAAGTTTGTTGGAGGAATTTTTGTTAAAAATAGAAAGCTATCAAGAAGATAGAGATTATTTTTATAAAGATGCAACATCAAAATTATCAGCTCATTTAAGATTTGGTCTTATTTCTGCTAAAGAGATTTTTAATATTGTAAAAAAATCAAATGTTAATAATTATGAATTTTTCATAAGAGAACTTTTTTGGAGAGAGTTTTATAACTATATTCTTTTTCATTTTCCAAATTCTGAAAAAGAGAATTTTAATGGAATTAAAATAGAGTGGAATAAAGATGAAGAGGATTTTAAAAAGTGGTGTGAGGGGAAAACAGGAGTACCAATTATAGATGCGGCAATGATTCATCTAAATCAAACAGGACTTATGCATAATAGATTAAGAATGATTGTCTCTTCTTTTTTAACGAAAAATCTTTTTATAGATTGGAGAAAAGGAGAAGAGTATTTTGCTTTAAAGCTTTTAGATTATGAGGCTAGTTCAAATATTGGTTCTTGGCAATGGAGTTCTAGTACAGGAGCAGATGCAGCACCATATTTTAGAATTTTTAATCCCTATACTCAATCTTCAAAGTTTGATAAAGAAGGAATTTTTATAAAATCTGTAATAAAAGAGTTAAAAGATGTTGATGCAAGACTATTTCATACCGAAAATGCTTTATCTTCAAACTTATTTTTTGATTATCCTAAAGCAATGGTAGATATCTCTTTATCAAGAAAAAGAGCAATTGAACTTTTTAAAAAGGCTAAAGATGAAAGTTTATGATTTAGCTATAGTAGGCTCAGGAATGGGAGGAAGTATGCTTGCTTCTTTAAATAAAGAAAAGCATATTATTGTTTTTGAAAAAGATTCAAACCTTGGTGGCTGTGCAAGTACCTTTAAAAGATTTGGAAACTATTATAATAGTGGAGCTACAACTCTTGTAGGTTATGAAAAAAATCATCCTTTAAAAGAGATTTTTGATAGAGCAAATGTAAATTTAGATTTAGAGAAAAGTGAAATTGCAATAAGGGTTGTTCAAAATGGTAAAACAATAGATAGAGTTAAAGATTTTGAAGAGTTCTTAGTAAATATAGAAAAAGTATATCCTAATAAAAATAATAGAGTTTTTTGGCAAAAAATAAAAGAATTAGATGAGAAGTTTTGGAGTTTAAAAAAGTTATACTATTCTAAATATAGTTTAAAGGCTTATTTAAAAACTTTTCTTTCGGTATGTGAATTATTAAAAGTTTATAAATTTGATCTTTTTAAAAGTGCAAAGAGTTTTATAAAAGAAAGTTTAGGAGAGATTTCAAAGGAGTATCAAGATTTTATAGATGCTCAACTTTTAATTACTCTACAAACTACTTCAAAAGATATCTCTTTACTCTCTTTAGCTTTAGGTTTAGCATATCCTTTCCATGATGTTTTTTATGTAAAAGGAGGAATGGGTACTATTTTTGATGAGCTATTAAATAAAAGTGATGTTCATAAGAAAGAGGAAGTTCTTGAAGTCATTCAAGAAGAAGATATTTTTACAATAGTTACAAAAAAAGATAAATATAAAGCCAAAAAAGTAGTTCTTAATTCAACAATTTATGATAGTAATAAACTATTTAAAGATGAAAAAATAAAAAGTTACTATCAGCAGTTCTCTTTTAATGACCAAAGTGCTTTTTTATTAAACCTAACAGTAAAAACCTCTTTTGCTTTTTTATCACACTATCAAATAATATTAAAAGAGAATATACCTTTTTCTATCTCTAACTCATTTTTTGTTTCAACAAGCCTAAAAGAAGATGATAAAATGTCAAAAAATGGAATAAGTATTACAATCTCAACACATACAAAAGCAAACCTTTGGTTTAATTTGGAAAAAGAAGAGTATAAAAAAAGAAAAAAAGTAGTTGAGACTTTTATAATAGATAAATTTTTAGAATACTTTGATAAGATAGACAAAGAAGAGATTCTTATATCTTTTAGTGGAACGTCAAAGACCTTTAATAGATATATTAATAGAGCAAATTGTGGAGGTAAAGCAATTACTTTAAAAAATATATTTAAAGTACCAAGTTGCAAAACTCCAATTAAGGGTTTATATAATGTTGGTGATACAATATTCGCAGGACAAGGTTGGCCTGGTGTTGCCTTAGGGGTAAAGATTTTAGAGGAAGAGTTAAATGGATAGTGTAAAATTAAAAATCTCAATTCTTGATTGGTTATATATAATATTGATTGGAGCTTGCTTTGGTTTTTTAATCTCTTTATTTTTATATTTTATAAATGATGAAGTGCAAACTCTTTCTACTATTTTATTTAGTACTATAAGTGCTATTACTATCTCATTTTTTGCATTTATCTTAATTACAATTTCAAATGATTATATTTTACCCCGAGTAAATGAAAAATTTTGGTATTTAATTAGTTTTATTTTCTCTTTCTTTTCAGGCTTTTTAGGTTTTTCTTTCTCTTATTATATATTCTCTTTAAGTGAATTTAATATTATAACTTTTATAAAACCTTTTTGGTTCGATATTAGTATGACAATAGGTTTTCTTACTTTTCTTATTGGAGTAATACTTCATCAATTTATTTCAATGAAATATAAAAATGAATCAATAAATAGTGAGGTTTTAGAGACTAAGATTAAGGCTTTAGAAGGGGAGTTAAATCCTCATTTTTTATTTAATGCTTTAAACTCTATTTCGGAATTGATATATTTAGACCAAAAAAAAGCTGAAAAAGCAACCTTAGATTTATCACGATTTCTTAGAAATGCAATAAATAAAGATAGTTTAATCTCTTTAGAAAATGAATTAAAAATGGTAAAAACTTATTTAGAGATAGAAAATATAAGATTTGAAAATAATATTAATTTATCTATTAATATAGAAGAAGAGGCAAAGATAATTCAAGTACCAAAATTCTCTATTCAATTATTAGTTGAAAATGCAATAAAACATGGATATAAAACAGAACAGTTGGATATTGAGATTGAAGCTAAAGATAATCTTATAACGGTTACAAATAATGGAGTTTTACCAAGTAAAGTAGTATTTGGAACAGGTTTAACAAATTTACAAAAAAGATTAAATTTATTAAATGTTGGGAAATTAGAGTATAAAGTAGAAGAAAAGAAAGTCTCTTTTCTTATAAACATAAAAAGGTAAAAAATTTGAAGATACTAATTGTAGATGATGAAAAACTTGCACTTTCAAGATTAAAAAGAATTTTAAGTGAAGAAGGATATAACAATATTGTAGAGTGTTCAACTCCAATTGCTGCAATAAAAGAGCTTGCAAAAAATAGATTTGATGTAGCCTTTTTAGATATTTCAATGCCAACAATGAGTGGACTAGAATTAGCAAATACTATTTTAGAAATATCTTCTGATACTTTTATTATCTTCCAAACAGCACACGAGGAGTATGCCTTAGAAGCATTTAAAAGTGGAGGTTTGGATTATCTATTAAAACCAATCTCTAATGAGAGTGTACAAAAATGTATGGAGAAAATAAAAAAGTTTATCTCTTCAAAAACTGAGGAAAGTAGAAAAATTTTAGCAAAAAGAGGAAATAAAGTATATCTAATCTCTTTAGAAGATATCTATTATATTAAAGCAGATTTGGATGAAGTTATAATAAGAATAAAAGAGACAGATGCTTATGTTAGAAAAAAAATAGGAGATATGGAAAAAATCTTATCGTCTAAAAACTTTTTTAGAGTACATAGATCTTATATAATAAATGTAGATAAAATAAAATCAATGCAAAGCGTTGAACAATCAAAATTAGAGGTGTCTTTTACTGATATTGATGATTTGGTAACAACTTCAAAAGATGGAGCAAAAGATTTTAGAGAATATTTAGATAATAAAACTATATAATAAAGTAGAATATCTAATTAGAAAGGATTTCAAATGAAAACTATAGCTATTACTGGTTCAGGTGGATTTGTCGGAACAAATATAAAAAACTTTTTTTCTAAAAAAGATTTTGAAATAATTTCAATTAGAAGAGAAGATATTAAAAATAGTTCAAAATTAAAAGAAATTATAAATAAAGCAGATATTGTAATTAATCTTGCAGGTGCAAATATTATAAATAGATGGACAGATTCTTATAAAAAAGAGTTATATAGTAGTAGAATAGATACTACATCTGCATTAGTTCAGGCAATGGCAAGTGTTGAAAACAAACCTAAACTATTTATCTCTACTTCAGCAGTTGGAATTTATAGTAATAAAGATTGCTATGATGAAGAGTCTTTTGAATATGCAAATGATTTTTTAGCAAAACTTTGTCAAGATTGGGAAAAGGAAGCATTTAAAGCAAAAGAGTATGAAATAAGAACTGCTATTTTTAGATTTGGAATTGTTCTTGGAAAAGGTGGAGCTTTAAAAAAGATGTTATTACCTTTTAAACTAGGAGTAGGGGGAACAATTGGAGATGGAAATCAACACTTCTCTTTTATACACATAGAAGATTTACTAAATGCTTATAAGTTTTTAATAGAAAATATTGATTTAAATGGAGTTTTTAATTTAACTGCTCCAACTCCTACAACAAATAAAGGCTTAACACAAGCTTTAGGAAAAGCCTTAAATAGACCAACTATTTTCCCTGTTCCTGAATTTGTTTTAAATATGATTTTTAGTGAAGGTGCTAAGGTTCTTACAGATGGACAATGTGTAAAACCAAAGCGTTTAGTTGATGGTGGATTTATATTTAAACATACAACTATAGAAAACTCAATTAATAGTTTAATAAAAGAAAATGAATAAGTTTGAAAAGAGTAGCTTAATAAATTGTAAACAAGATGAACTTTTTGAGTTTCATCTTTCAATGGATAATTTAAAAGAAATTACACCAGATAATATCAAAATAATTTTTTTACAAGAGAACTTCTTTCCAAAAGAAAAAGAGATTTTAAAGATAAAAACAATAAAAAATTTTATTCCAATAATTTGGGAAGTTAAAATAGAAAAAATAGAGAAACCGAATCTCTTAGTTGATATTGCAATAAAATCACCGTTTTTATATTGGAAGCATTCACATATTTTTACTAAAAAAGGGAACTTGTGTGAGTTGAAAGATATTGTTGAGTATAAATTGCCTTTTGGTAAAATTGGAAATTTATTTAATTTTTTAATAGAAAAAGAGTTAAATAATATGTTTTCCTATAGACATAAGAAGACTAAAAAATTATTAGAAAAATAATATCAAGATAAACAAAAAATATTTGCTTCTATTAATAAATAACTTAAAATGAAGTAATGTACCATTAAGTTTAGATTTAGTAAAATCAATTCAAATTTCGAAAAAGGGAACTAGTTATGAAAAAATTAAGTATCTATACTTTTCTAGTTGCAGCAGTATTATTTACTGGTTGTAGTCAAAAAGAAGTTGAGGTTTCTAATGCTCAATCAGATAATTCTGAATCTGCATTAAACAATATTGATAATTCAAATATCCAAGATGAAGTTCTAAATGACTCATTAGTTGAAAGTAGTGAAGAGGGTTACTACTATATGATTAATGGTAAAAAAGAACTTATCAAAAATATCTATTTTGGATTTGATAAATATGATTTAACTTCAGATATGAAAAATGTTGCAAAAGAGAATGCATCTAAATTATCTGGTGTTCAAGCAGGAACTACTATCAAAGTAGAAGGTAACTGTGATGAATGGGGAACAGATGAATATAACTATGCATTAGGATTAAAAAGAGCTAAAATTGTTAAAGATACTTTAGTAATGGATGGTGTTGATGCAAATTCTATTAAAGTTGTTAGTTTAGGTGAGAGTAATCCAATTTGTTCTGATAAAAACTCAACTTGTTGGCAAAAAAATAGAAGATCTGAGCATAAATTAGTTAAATAATAGATGATTAAAAAATTACTATTTTCTAGTTTAGTAATCTCTAGCACTATAACTGTAACTGCAAATGAAGTTTCAGTTTTTGGTGCGGGGGACTTGGACTCAAAAAATCCTTATGGATTAAGTTCTGCAGAAAAAAATATTTTAAATAATAAAAAAACTCTAGGAAATATTGACTCAAAAGTAAAAGATGTTAAATATACAGTTGGTTCATTAAGTGAAAGAATTGATGGATTAGAATCAATTTATGAAGGTGATTCTCAAAAACTTAATAAAACAGTAATCAAATTAAATGAAGTTATTAAAAAGCTTGAAGAAAATTCTAGTATTTCTACTAAAAACTCTTCTGATATTGAAGCGTTAAAAACAGTTACAACTCAAATTCTAACAATGCAAGAAGAACTATCTTCTCAATATAAAACAAATATCACAAATTTAAAAGATGCGTTATCAAAATTAAGTCAATCAGTAAATAAACTAAATAATACATATATCTCTGAAAAAGAGTTTAAAGATAATATGAATCAATTTATTACTAGAGCAGAGTTTGAAGCCTTAAAAAATTCTTTAGGTGTAAAAACTAGTACTAAAACTACAACTAAAAAAAAGTCTAACAAGGTATTATCATACAAAGAAAAAGATGCAATGTTAGAAGAAGCAAAATCATTATTTAAAAAAGATCACTTTACCAAAGCAATTCCAATGTTTGAAGAGCTTGTAGCATTAAACTTTAAACCTGCGGAAGGTAATTTTTATCTAGGTGAGATTTGGTATTATAGAAAAAAATATGAAGATGCAATCTCTTATTTTAAAACTTCTGCGATGCTTTATGATAAAGCAGATTATATGCCAAAGCTTTTATTACACAGTGCTATTTCTTTCGAAAAAATAAAAGATTTTAGCAATGCAGCAAATTTTTATAACTCTTTAATTGGAATTTATCCAGACTCTAAAGAAGCTAAAATTGCTACAAAAAATTTATCAAATATAAAATAAACAATAATTAGGAGAAAAAATGTCAAAAGTAATTGGAATTGAATATACATTAAAAGATGCACATTCAGGTGAACAAATTGATTCAAATGTAGGTGGAGCAGCTTTAGAGTTCGTTTCAGGTAAAGGTCAAATTATTCCAGGTTTAGAGAGTAAATTAGTTGAGATGACTGAAAATGAGCAAGCAGATGTAATGGTTGAAGCTAAAGATGCATATGGTGAATTCAATGAAGAAGCTGTACAAACTTTACCGCTTGAGCAATTCGCTGGTATTGAATTAAAAGAGGGTATGTCTTTATATGGTACTGGTGAGCAAGGTGAAACAGTTCAAGTAACAGTAAAATCTTTCAATGATACTGATGTAACAATTGATTACAATCACCCATTAGCTGGAAAAACTTTAATGTTCTCTGTAACTATTTTATCTTTAAGAGATGCTACTGATGAAGAGATTCAAACAGGAGTTGTTGGTGGAATGGCTGCTATGGGTGGTGGTTGTTGTGGTGGCGGAAGCCATGACCATGGTTCTGAAGGTGGTTGTTGTAGTTCTGAACCACAACAACAATCTCATGGTGGATGTGGTTGTAGCCACTAATTTACTCAATCTATTAAATAAAAAGGCTCAGGAGTTCTCTTCTGAGCCTTTTTATTTTACTGACTATAAAACTTAAGTATAATTACAACTAAATTTATTTTAAAAGGTATACAATGAAAAAAGTAGCTTTTATCTTTCCTGGACAAGGTAGCCAATCTATTGGTATGGGAAAAGATTTTTTTGAAAATAGTGAACTAGCTAAAGAGATGATTTCAAATGCTAGTAAAAGATTAAATATTGATTTTGAAAAATTACTTTTTGAAGAAAATGATAAGATAGGACAAACAGAATATACACAACCTGCAATTTTACTTGTAAGCTCAATTGCAAATGCGATATTTAAAGAAAAATGTGATATTCAACCAGAATTTGTATTAGGACACTCTTTAGGAGAGTTTTCAGCATTAGTAAGTGCAGGAGCAATTGATTATTTAGATGCAGTTGAACTTGTACATAGAAGAGGTCTATTTATGACTGAAGCTTGTAGTGGACAAGATGCAGGAATGATGGCATTAGTAGGGCTTGATGATACAGTTGTTGAAAATATTTGTGAAGAGCAAAGAGAAACAGGAAAAAAAGTTTGGCCTGCAAACTATAATATGGATGGACAATTAGTATTAGCAGGAATTAAAGCTGATTTAGAAAGTTTAGTTGATACTTTTAAAGAAGCAGGAGCAAAAAGAGCAATTGTTTTAGATATGTCAGTTGCTTCACATTGTGAACTATTAAGAAGTTCAGTTGAGAACTTAAGACCATATTTACAAGAGTACTTAAAAGATGAATTCTCTCCTGTAGTTTCAAATGTTACAGCACAAGCTTACTCTACAAAAGATGAAGCAGTAGAATTACTTTCTTCTCAATTAACTAGTCCTGTAAAATATAAACAATCAGTTGCAGCAAATGCAAATAAAGTAGATTGTTTTATTGAGTTTGGGAATGGAATTGTATTAAAAGGTTTAAATAGAAAAATTTGTAAAGATGTTCCTACATTAAATGTAAGTGACTTTGCATCTTTAGAGAAAGTACTTGGAGAACTAAATGACTAAATTAGCAATTATGGGAGCAATGGAGGAAGAGATTGAACCTCTATTAGCTCATTTTGGTGAAGCTAAAATTACTGAGTATGCTCATAATAAATATTATGAAGTAACATATAATGGATTAGATATAGTAATTGCATATTCAAAAATAGGAAAAGTATTTGCTTCTTTAACTGCAAGTACAATGATTCAAAAATTTGGATGTGATACATTACTATTCTCTGGTGTAGCAGGGGGAATTAATCCTGCTTTAAAAATTGGAGATTTAATCATTGCAGATAAACTTTGCCAACATGACTTAGATATTACAGCATTTGGACACCCTCATGGTTTTGTGCCAGGAGGTAAGATATTAATTGAGACTACTAAACAATTAAGAGAAGTTGCTGTTGAAGTTGCAAATGAAAACAATATAAATGTAATTGAAGGAACAATTGCTACAGGTGATCAATTTGTTCATTCTGAAGAAAGAAAAGATTTTATTCAAAAAACATTTAATGCAGATGCATTAGAAATGGAAGGTGCAAGTGTTGCTGTTGTATGTGATTCTTTAAATATTCCATTCTTTATATTAAGAGCAATTTCAGATACTGCAGATGGTGGAGCAGATATCGATTTCGATGAATTCTTAAAATCATCAGCTAAAAACTCAGCAGATTATCTAGTAAAGATAATAAATAAACTTCAAAAATAATAATAAAATTATTAAAGCAACAAATATAACTAAAAAAAGTTATATTTGTTAAAAAAAACAGTAAAAGCCGAAGAATTTCAAAATTTAAGGAAACTTTTAGAAAAAAGCCTTGACAAAGGGAAAAAAATCTATTATAATTCCCGTCCAATTTCAGAGGAACGACTCAAAAAGAGAGTCACTAGAGTTTCGAAGAGATGGGAGATCTTTAACAATTTAGAAGGTTTATGAATAACTTTTATAAACCGAATATGAAATTACAACAAACAAGAATATATGTAAATATATCCTTGTCTATTTAACAAGTAATCTAAGATAATTAATTATCGAAGAGAGCTTAATAACAAAGCTAATGCTTTACAATGAGATTTATTTTGTAACTGAAGAGTTACTAAATAGTCAGAGAATTAAACTTTTTTTTATGGAGAGTTTGATCCTGGCTCAGAGTGAACGCTGGCGGCGTGCCTAACACATGCAAGTCGAACGAGAACGGACTTAAGCTTGCTTAAGTTGTCAGCTAAGTGGCGCACGGGTGAGTAATGTATAGTTAACCTGCCCTCGAGAAAGGAATAACAGATGGAAACGTCTGCTAATGCCCTATATGCCCATAATACATAAGTATGCTGGGGAAATGCTTTAGTGCTCGAGGATGGGACTGTATGGTATCAGATAGTTGGTGAGGTAATGGCTCACCAAGTCAATGACGCCTAACTGGTTTGAGAGGATGATCAGTCACACTGGAACTGAGACACGGTCCAGACTCCTACGGGAGGCAGCAGTGGGGAATATTGCACAATGGAGGAAACTCTGATGCAGCAACGCCGCGTGGAGGATGACACTTTTCGGAGCGTAAACTCCTTTTATATAGGAAGATAATGACGGTACTATATGAATAAGCACCGGCTAACTCCGTGCCAGCAGCCGCGGTAATACGGAGGGTGCAAGCGTTACTCGGAATCACTGGGCGTAAAGAGCGTGTAGGCGGGTTATTAAGTCAGAAGTGAAATCCTATGGCTCAACCATAGAACTGCTTTTGAAACTGGTAACCTAGAGTATGGGAGAGGTAGATGGAATTTCTGGTGTAGGGGTAAAATCCGTAGAGATCAGAAGGAATACCGATTGCGAAGGCGATCTACTGGAACATTACTGACGCTGAGACGCGAAAGCGTGGGGAGCAAACAGGATTAGATACCCTGGTAGTCCACGCCCTAAACGATGTACACTAGTTGTTGCCATGCTAGACATGGCAGTAATGCAGTTAACACATTAAGTGTACCGCCTGGGGAGTACGGTCGCAAGATTAAAACTCAAAGGAATAGACGGGGACCCGCACAAGCGGTGGAGCATGTGGTTTAATTCGACGATACGCGAAGAACCTTACCTGGACTTGACATTTACAGAACTTTCAAGAGATTGATTGGTGTCTGCTTGCAGAAACTGTAGGACAGGTGCTGCACGGCTGTCGTCAGCTCGTGTCGTGAGATGTTGGGTTAAGTCCCGCAACGAGCGCAACCCACGTCGTTAGTTGCTAACAGTTCGGCTGAGAACTCTAACGAGACTGCCTGGGCAACCAGGAGGAAGGTGTGGACGACGTCAAGTCATCATGGCCCTTACGTCCAGGGCTACACACGTGCTACAATGGGGTATACAAAGAGCCGCAATACCGCGAGGTGGAGCAAATCTCAAAAATATCTCCCAGTTCGGATTGTACTCTGCAACTCGAGTGCATGAAGTTGGAATCGCTAGTAATCGTAGATCAGCAACGCTACGGTGAATACGTTCCCGGGTCTTGTACTCACCGCCCGTCACACCATGGGAGTTGAACTCATTCGAAGCGGGGATGCTAAGATAGCTACCCTCCACAGTGGATTCAGCGACTGGGGTGAAGTCGTAACAAGGTAACCGTAGGTGAACCTGCGGTTGGATCACCTCCTTTCAGAGAAGAGAAGTTAGATTCGTTTCTAACTTCCAAAGCTATCAAAGATAGCAGTAATTCATGTTCGGTTTATAAAGGTTATTTAAAATAGGTGACAAATGGGCCTATAGCTCAGCTGGCTAGAGCGCTCGACTGATAATCGTGAGGTCCCAGGTTCAAGTCCTGGTAGGCCCACCATTATAAATAATCTGTTAAAGTTATAGGTTAAATGTTGGGGATATAGCTCAGCTGGGAGAGCGCCTGCCTTGCACGCAGGAGGTCAGCGGTTCGATCCCGCTTATCTCCACCATCTATTAAAAAGCTAAATATAAGTTCAAAAGAGATTGAATTTATATTTGGTTTTATACAACCAAAATGCGTTACCTTGAAAAAATGAGAATTTTTTTAAGATAGCATGATATTTAAAAATTTAATGTTAAAGTCTTTAATTTTTTCGTTTAAATCAATATCTTTCGTATGAAGATGATTTAAAAAACAAAAAATTTCATATCTAATAAAATAGATAGACACAACTAACTTATTTAATACAGAAGTATTTAATAAGATAGTAGCCAAGGAATAATTATTCAAAAAGGTTAAAGTAAGAAATTACTTTATCTCAAATAAATAAGCTATTAAGGGCTAATGGTGGATGCCTTGACTGTAAGAGGCGATGAAGGACGTACTAGGCTGCGATAAGCTTTGGGGAGCCGCCAAGAGGCATTGATCCAGAGATTTCCGAATGGGACAACCCAGCATATAGAGATATATGTTACACGAAAGTGGGCGAACCTGGTGAAGTGAAACATCTCAGTAACCAGAGGAAGAGAAATCAAATGAGATTCCGTTAGTAGCGGCGAGCGAACGCGGATTAGGGCAAACCCTATGCTTGCATAGGGGGTTGTAGGACCATAACATGAGACTAAAGAAGATAGATGAAGTAGTTGGAAAGCTACAGCATAGAAGGTGATACTCCTGTAATCGAAATTTTCAATAGCTCTAATGGTATCCTGAGTAGGACGGAACACGTGATATTTTGTCTGAATCCGGGGGGACCACCCTCCAACCCTAAATACTACTTACAGATCGATAGTGAACAAGTACCGTGAGGGAAAGGTGAAAAGTACCCCAGTGAGGGGAGTGAAATAGAACCTGAAACCATTAGCTTACAATCATTCGGAGCCCTATGATTTATCAGGGTGACGGACTGCCTTTTGCATAATGAGCCTGCGAGTTGTGGTGTCTGGCAAGGTTAAGTCAAGTACGAAGCCGTAGCGAAAGCGAGTCTTAATAGGGCGAATTAGTCAGATGCTGCAGACCCGAAACGAAGTGATCTATCCATGGGCAGGTTGAAGCTGGTGTAAGAGCCAGTGGAGGACCGAACCGGTAGGCGTTGAAAAGTCTTCGGATGACCTGTGGATAGGGGTGAAAGGCCAATCAAACTTCGTGATAGCTGGTTCTCTCCGAAATATATTTAGGTATAGCCTCTAGTAGTAGCATGTAGGGGTAGAGCTCTGACTGGGCTAGGGCTGCTCACCGCGGTACCAAACCCTATCAAACTTCGAATACTACATGTGTAATCTAGGGAGTCAGGCGATGGGTGATAAAATCCACCGTCGAGAGGGGAACAACCCAGACTAACAGCTAAGGTCCCAAAGTTACATCTAAGTGGAAAACGATGTGGAGTTACTGTGACAACCAGGAGGTTGGCTTAGAAGCAGCCACCCTTTAAAGAAAGCGTAACAGCTCACTGGTCTAGTGATTCTGCGCGGAAAATATAACGGGGCTAAGATGTACACCGAAGCTTTAGACTCAATTTATTGAGTGGTAGGAGAGCGTTCTATTCAGCGTTGAAGATGTACCGGTAAGGAGCGTTGGAGCGGATAGAAGTGAGCATGCAGGCATGAGTAGCGAGAAAAGAGGTGAGAATCCTCTTCGCCGAAAACCCAAGGTTTCCTACGCGATGCTCGTCATCGTAGGGTTAGTCGGGTCCTAAGTCGAGTCCGAAAGGGGTAGACGATGGCAAATTGGTTAATATTCCAATACCAACATATAAGCGCGATGTGGGGACGCATAGAGTTAATCGAGCTCACTGATGGAATAGTGGGTCGAAGGACGTAGGTTGTTACTTAGGCAAATCCGGGTAACGTTAGACCGAGATCTTACAGGCCGTTGACGCCCTCCGGGGAAGATTCGGAATCGATGATACTGTCGTGCCAAGAAAAGCCACTAAGTATATTATATGTTGCCCGTACCGTAAACCGACACAGGTGGGTGGGATGAGTATTCTAAGGCGCGTGGAAGAACCCTGGTTAAGGAACTCTGCAAACTAGCACCGTATCTTCGGTATAAGGTGTGCCTACTTCTGTATAGAGACTTGCTCTCAAAAGCGGAAGAGGTTGCAACAAAGAGTCCCTCCCGACTGTTTACCAAAAACACAGCACTTTGCTAACACGTAAGTGGATGTATAAGGTGTGACGCCTGCCCGGTGCTCGAAGGTTAACTGATGATGTTAGCGTAAGCGAAGCATTTGATTGAAGCCCGAGTAAACGGCGGCCGTAACTATAACGGTCCTAAGGTAGCGAAATTCCTTGTCGGTTAAATACCGACCTGCATGAATGGCGTAACGAGATGGGAGCTGTCTCAACCAGGGATCCAGTGAAATTGTAGTGGAGGTGAAAATTCCTCCTACCCGCGGAAAGACGGAAAGACCCCGTGCACCTTTACTACAGCTTGACACTGTAGCTTGGATATTCATGTGCAGGATAGGTGGGAGGCTTTGATACTAGGACGCCAGTACTAGTGGAGCCATCCTTGAGATACCACCCTTGAATATTTGAGTTACTAACTGGGATGAGTTATCCTCATTCAGGACAATGTCTGGTGGGTAGTTTGACTGGGGCGGTCGCCTCCTAAAAAGTAACGGAGGCTTACAAAGGTTAGTTCATGGCGGATGGAAATCGCCAGTTGAGTATAATGGCATAAACTAGCTTGACTGTGAGACATACAAGTCGAACAGAGACGAAAGTCGGTCATAGTGATCCGGTGGTTCTGTGTGGAAGGGCCATCGCTCAAAGGATAAAAGGTACGCCGGGGATAACAGGCTGATCTCCCCCAAGAGCTCACATCGACGGGGAGGTTTGGCACCTCGATGTCGGCTCATCGCATCCTGGGGCTGGAGCAGGTCCCAAGGGTATGGCTGTTCGCCATTTAAAGCGGTACGCGAGCTGGGTTCAGAACGTCGTGAGACAGTTCGGTCCCTATCTTCCGTGGGCGTAGGAAAGTTGAAGAGATTTGTCCCTAGTACGAGAGGACCGGGATGAACGTACCACTAGTGTACCAATTGTTCTGCCAAGGGCATCGTTGGGTAGCTATGTACGGATGTGATAAGAGCTGAAAGCATCTAAGCTCGAAGCCAACTCTAAGATGAACTTTCCCTGAAGATCCCAGCAAGACTAGCTGGTTGATAGGCTAGATGTGTAAGCGTTGTAAGACGTTTAGCTGACTAGTACTAATAGATCGTTTGGCTTTTTTATATAATTTCTTGGACTACTATCTTATTAAGTACTTAAAATAGTATTTAATAATTGTGAAAGACTTAACATTAAAACTTTAAACTCTTCAAAGAGTTGAGTATTAAGAGCGAAATTGAATAATAGCATTATTCATTATTCACTATTAATTATTCATTAGTATTAAATGCAACGCTTTTAATACTCAACTTGCTGGTGGTTTTAGCGAAGTGGAAATACCCAGACCCATTCCGAACCTGGAAGTCAAGCACTTCTGCGCTGATAATACTGCAGGGTCCCCTTGTGGAAACGTAAGTCGCTGCCAGCTCTTGAGTATTTACAAGGCTTATCTTTATCAACTTCTTTTAAGTTGCTAAGGGTAAGCCTTTTTTTTAGCCTTCTTTTATTTCCCCCCTCTAATTCTTCTTTTATTTTATTGTTTTAAAAGTCTCATTTTAGTTTTATTTTATTCTTTATCTTCTTTTTATACTTAAAATGTAATACAAAAATATCATAAAGTGATACAATGAAGTATAAATAAAAAAGGAGTCTGTCATGTATGAAGGAATTAAAATTCAAAATAGTAGTCAAACTGTTGATTTAAATACTTTACCTAAGACACAAAATGGTGAATTAATATTAACAGGTATTGAAACGTTGAAAGTTTATCTTTCTAATGGAGCTTCTTATATAGATGCAAAATTTGAAATTCTTGAAAATAATAATGATATTAAAGTTGCATTTGATGATGCAGAAGGTAATGAAGTCATTGTTATTTTAAGAGGATTAAATGATTTATTATTCGCTAATAGTGAAGAGATACCACTATTTGAAGTTTTTGATGGAAATATTAGCTTAGTTTCATTACGAACAGTGGATGATTTACAAGCAGCAGCTGCAGGTGGTACTACATCATCTGATGTAGCAACTGCTGATGAAATAGGTGCTGATAACTTAGATTTAAGTACTACTTTTGATGGGCCTTTAGATCCAAATGGGTTTGGAAGGCTTGGTGAACCAATTGTAGTTGAACCAGCAGCTGGAGATGTTCCAATTACTTTTTCAGGTGATTTAGTTGCAAATATTACCGAAGATAGAGGTCAAACTCAAGATGGTGTCTTTTCTGGAACTATTTCAAATAGTGCAAATTTAGATTTTGTTACTCAAACTATTACTACATCATATGGATTATTTTCTATTAACAGTGTAGGAAATTGGACTTATGATTTAAATGAAACGTTACTTTCAATTCAAGGACTTTCAAGTAATGAATCAATAGTTGATA
Organism: Halarcobacter bivalviorum; assembly: GCF_003346815.1. NCBI lineage: Bacteria > Pseudomonadati > Campylobacterota > Epsilonproteobacteria > Campylobacterales > Arcobacteraceae > Halarcobacter > Halarcobacter bivalviorum. Next base: position 1,956,902 of record NZ_CP031217.1, on the reverse strand, counting down.
ATGTAATAGTTAATTTAGTAGATGGTAATAGCTCTTTTCTTATTGGTATTACCATTAATGGTTTAAATGATAAACCAGAAATAGAAGATATCACGATAGGTTTACTAGCAGATCAAGAAAGTGAAGCAGAAACTTTATTTGAAACATCTTCAAAAACTGATGTTCTTGGCTTAGATGATACAGAAAGTGAATCAAATAATCAATTTATAGGTCCTATAGATATAGTAGATAAAGATATAAATGATAGTCACGAATTAAATATAATTTCAGGTAGTGAAAATATATTTGATCCATCTAATTCAGGTGTTTCCTTAGATGATATCTCTATTTCTTTAGTTTATAATAATCAAACATCTCAATGGGAATATAATATTAATGGAGATTTCTCTAAACTTGCTGCAGGAGAAGTTTTAACTCTATCTTTTGATTATCAGGCTAATGATTTAGGTGGTTTTAGTGGAGATACTGGATTAGATGATACCTCAAATGAGGATTCTTTAAGTGATATAAAAACAATTACTTTATCAATTCTAGGAACTAATGATAAACCAATTATCACTGATATTTCAGCTTCTAAAAATATTGAAGAAACAAATTCAAGCTTATCAACAAGTGGTGAGATAACTGTTTTTGATACTGATACTACAGATAAAGTTAGAGTAGAAGTTGAATCTGTAACTATTAATGGAACTTCTACTAATAAACCAACAGAAGCTGAGGCTTTATCTATGTTTGGTTTTTCTTCAGCAGAAGTTTTAGATAGTACGCAAATTTCCAATTCAATAACTTGGGAGTTTAATTCGGGTAATGAATCTTTTGATTACTTAGCAGAAGGTGAAACAATTGTTTTATCATATAGAATTCAAGCAATTGATGATAATTCAATTTTAAATACGAACTCAATAAATGAATCATCGTCTAGTGAATATAAAACTGTAACGGTGACAATCACAGGAACAAATGATGAAGTAGTGTTATCATCAACAGTAGTAGATGGAGCAGTATTAGAAGATGCGAATGATCCAGTATTAAGTGATAGTGGAGAGATAGGATTTACAGATGTAGATTTAAGTGATAGTCATACAGTAAGTGTAGGGAATGCGTCAGCAGGAGCATTAGGAGTATTAACAGCAAGTATCACAGAAGGGAATGATGGCGATGGAGCCGGAGTAGTAAGCTGGGAATATGAAGTATCAAATGCAGACGTACAATACTTAAGTGCAGGAGAGACAAAAGAAGAGAGCTTTGATATCACAATAGATGATGGGAAAGGTTCAACAGATGTAAAAACTGTAACGGTGACAATCACAGGAACAAATGATGAAGTAGTGTTATCATCAACAGTAGTAGATGGAGCAGTATTAGAAGATGCGAATGATCCAGTATTAAGTGATAGTGGAGAGATAGGATTTACAGATGTAGATTTAAGTGATAGTCATACAGTAAGTGTAGGGAATGCGTCAGCAGGAGCATTAGGAGTATTAACAGCAAGTATCACAGAAGGGAATGATGGCGATGGAGCCGGAGTAGTAAGCTGGGAATATGAAGTATCAAATGCAGACGTACAATACTTAAGTGCAGGAGAGACAAAAGAAGAGAGCTTTGATATCACAATAGATGATGGGAAAGGTTCAACAGATGTAAAAACTGTAACGGTGACAATCACAGGAACAAATGATGCGCCAATAATCACAGGTGGACCAGATAGTGCTCAATTAATAGAAACTGATTCTAGTTTAACAGAGAATGGAGAGTTAACAGTATCCGATGTAGATATTTTAGATTTAGTATCAGCTTCGGTAGATTCTGTTACTATAGGTGGAACATCAACTACTAAACCAACAAATGCAGAGGTTCTAGCAATGCTTTCACTTTCACCACTTGCTATTTTAGATAATACAGAAACTACAGATACTTTATCTTGGAGTTTTGATTCTGGAAGTGAAGCTTTTGATTATTTAGCAGAAGGTGAAACATTAATTTTTGAATATACAATTAAAGCTACAGATGATAAGGGAGCTTTTGATACAGAAACAGTAACTATTACAATTACAGGTACTAGTGATAATGAACCACCTGTTTTACAAACTGATAGTTTTGATATAGTAGAAGATTCAGCTATTGGTGCTTATGTAGGTACGGTGGTTGCAACTGATCCAAATGGTGATTCTCTTACTTTTACACTGTTAAATCATACAGATAAGTTTGCTATTGATGCTAATGGAAATATTACATATATAGGAGATGAGTCTAATAAACTTAACTATGAGGATGTTAATCAATATACATTAAATATTCAAGTTTCAGACGGAGAATTAACAGATGTAAAAAACTACACAGTAGATATTCTTGATTTAAATGAAAATGTTTCAGGGGGAGGAACTGAAATTCTAAGTGGTGAAGGTTTTACTGGAACAGAAACAAATGATAATGCAAACCATATACATACTACATCAACTACAATTGATAGTGTTGTTATTGAGAATGGAGAGTCATTTGATTTTACCTTTGGTTATACTGATAATGGGGGTGCTGTTCATACAGCAAATGTTTATGATATAAATGGAGACCTTATTGTTTCTCAATCTTTTGTTGCTGTAAAAGGAGAAGGAAGTATTACCTTTGAATATACAAATACTGAAGGTTCTGATATAACAATAAGTAAATTAGAGTTAGTAAGTACAAATAGTGGATTTAACTTTGATTCATATAGTATTAATTACTCACTTACATCAGACCAGATTTTAACATTAGATGAAGTTGATACTGATGGAGATCAAATTGATTTTGCAAGATTACTTGAAGATTCAACAAATGATTTAACATCTCAAGAAGAACCAAACTCTTTAGATACTATTAATATGAATACAGGAGATCATATCTTATCTAATATAAGTGTTGAAAAAGTATTATCAATAACAGATTCAGACAATACTTTAAAAATTATTGGAGATAGTGGAGATAGTATAGATTTAGATTTAGGAAATCAAACTGACTATGATAATGGAACTCCTGTAAATGATAAATGGTATGTAGATTCAACTCAAAGTACAGTAAGTGAAACAGCTTATGTTTCAACAAATGGTTCAGATATTGTAACTTTACTAATTGAAAATGATGTAAATGTTATCTAACTGAACAGTAAACTAAAAGCCTAACTTTTAATGGTTAGGCTTTTTATATAGACTTTTGTTATAATATCAATAAAAAAGGTCTTTTTTGGAAAATATTGATATTGCACAAATACTTAAAAATGCAATTAATAATAGTGAAAATTCTTATAAAACAGAGCATATTCTTTCAGGAATAGATACAACTCAAGCCTCTATTTTAGCAAATGATAATAAAATCTTAAAAATTTATACTCAAGAAAATGATATTTTAACTCTTAATCTTGCAAATGAAAATAAAGAAAAAGGTGAATGGAAACAAATATCATCAAATGATAGTGAGAATTTTGCAACATTTATTTCTACAGTTGATAATGAAATTAAAATTTTAGTAGATGAAACTAAAGTAGAAACATTAATTTAGTTGATAGCCAATACCAAATATATTTTTTATTGAATCTTTTCCTATTTTAGTTCTTAATCTTGAAAATAGAGATTTAAAAGCAGATTTTGTGATTATCTCTTCTGCCCATAAATATTTTTCAATCTCTTCTTGTGTTAGAGTTTTTTCTTTATTTAATATAAGAAATTCAAGTAACCTATATTCGTTTTTTGTTAATTTAATCTCTTCATTGTTTTCATTATTAATAGTCTTGTTTTTATAATTGTAAGAATATCCATTATTTAATTGAACAGATAGCTCTCCATTATTTAAAATATATTTTGCAGTTTGATTTAATGCAAAGATAAACTCTTCTGTTTTAATAGGTCTTATTACAAAATCAATTAATTGTAATCTAATCATTTCATATAAATATTTTTTATTTGTTTTCTTTGATAATATTATTATAGGAATCTGAGAGTTAATTTTCCTAATTATTTTACAAAATTCAATACCACTCATTTGGGGTAAGTCTATATCACAAATAATTACATCTGCTCTTAATGAGACAAACCTTTTTAATGCTCTTTCTGCACTATTTATAATTGTAATATCTTTAAAAAAAAGCTCTAAAATATCGAGTTCTTTTTTAGAAATATTATTCTCTTTACTTATCATAACAACTTTAAGGTTTTTCAATATGTTTTTTAAATTGTAATTCATAATGTCTCATTGATAATAAGTTTTGTCATTTAAAAATTATAGTTTAAGTTATCTTAAAGAATTATATGATAGATTTAATTGTAATAAAAAAATTTACAATGGTTGGGAAATTATTAGGAGCATTACTTGTAATATACAAAGGATAAATTATGAAAAATCTAACAATCAAACTAAGTATTCCTCTTGCAATAATACTTAGCACAACAAATTTAAGTGCGGTCACAATAAAAGAGACAGTTGAGACTACAATGTCTACAAACCCTAAGATTCTTTCCATTATGGAAAACAATAAAGCCTTTAAGTACTATTTAGATGAAGCAAAGGGTGGATGGTATCCTAAGTTAGATTTAACTACTTACATTCAAACTAAAAAAACAAAAATTAATCCAGAAGATGGAGATAAAACTTCAAATATTTCAGGTGGTCCAAATATTCAATTAGATTTTGAACAACTGTTATTTGATGGTGGTTTAACTACTTCAGAAATGGATGAAGCTAAATATAGAGAAGAATCAAATAGATATGCAAATGAAAATCTTGTTGACAATGTGATTTTTGATAGTATTAGTGCATATTTAAATATGGTTAAGTATCAAAATAGTTTAGAAGTTACAAAAAATAACCTTGCAATATATGAAGATTATTTAAGAACAGCAAAAGATACAGAACAGATTAGTGGAGAGATTCTTCAAAAAGCTCAAGTAAATGCAAAAATTCACTTTACTAATAGTAAATGGCATGAACAATCTAATAATTACAATATTGCTGCAAGTTCATTTGAAAGATTTGTAGGGATAAAACCTGAGGGAGCTGTTTGTAGACCTTATATTGATTCAAAATTAGTTCCAGCTACTTTAAAAGAGTATATTGATCAAGTTATTGTAAAAAACAACTTGATTTTAGAACAAATTATTAATATAAAAGAACAAAGAGCTGTAGTAAGTCAAAGAGATTCTTCTTTCTATCCAACTATAAAATTTAAGGCTCAAGGTCTTTATGATAAAGATAATATTGAAGATAAAGAAAAAACTCAATTATATACAGCAAGAATTGAACTTAAATATAATCTTTTTAATGGAAATATAGATAAAGCTAAAAAAGAGAGAGAAAAACTATTTTTAGAACAAGTTCAAAAAGAGTTAGATGTTGTTACAAAACAAGTTATAGATGAGGCAACAACAGCATATAATAGTTTTCAATCTATTCAAAAAAGAATTGAAGAGTTAAAACTTTATATTAAAGATAATGAACAAGTTTTAGAAATCTTCAAAGATCAATTTGAAGGTGGAACAAGAACTTTTATCGATGTATTAAATATTGAAAGAGATTTATATAGTGCTAAAGAGGATTTAGTTTCTGCAGAGTTTGATTTAGATTTAGCATATTTCAGTATGTTTAATAGTATGTCTCAATTAAAAGAGTCAGTTTTATATGCAAATAATAGTTCATGTGAAAAAAGAACAGAAGTAAATAGTTCACAAAAAGCTGAAGCAACAAATGAACTTGATGGTTTATTAGAAGAGAGTGTTATTACAACTAAAAGTGTTGAAACAAACTCTGAATATGTATTATTCTTAGCTTCTTTTAAAAATGAGCAAATAGCAAATGAACAATTAGCTCTTGCAAAAGCTGAAGTAGGAACTACATATAAAACTAAAATAATTAAGTCAAATGGATTTAATACAGTGATTGTATATGATGTAAGAGAAAAAGAAGAGATTCTAAAAGTAAGAGAGATGTTAAGAGATAAATTTCCAGGTTTATATTTTAGAAAAACAATTACAAAATAATAGGATTCATTTTGGAAAATAGAGATTTTGACTTAAATGCAGACTTTGAAAAAATGTTAGATGAAAGAAAGGTAGATACTTTAGTTGAGTGTTTACTATTTCTTTCTAAATTTCATAAAAGAGCAGTATCAAGAGAATCTTTAGTTTCCGGCCTAGCAATACATGGTTCTTTAATGACTCCTACTTTATTTGTTGAATCAGCAAAAAGAATAGGGCTTATTGTAAAGTCTTCAGTAAGAGATATCAAAAGTATTTCACAATTAACTCTTCCAGCAGTAGCTTTATTAAATACAAATAAAGCTTGTCTTCTTTTAAAAATTGATGAAAATAAAAATCAAGTAACTTTGATATACCCAGATATAAGTTCAGGTGAAGTTGTTGTTGATATTGATGAGTTTAAAAAAGAGTATACTAGAAATCTTTTGATAATCAAACCTGCTTATAATTTTAGAAATAGAGTTGAAGATGACATAATCATTGAAAAAGATAAAAAATGGTTTTGGCATACTATGAAAAAAAATTTAGGTATCTATTATCTTGTAATTATTGCAGCAATATTAATAAATATATTTGTTTTAGCAATTCCTTTGTTTACAATGAATGTATATGATAGAGTTTTACCAAATAAAGCAACAGATACTTTAGTTGTATTACTTCTTGGAATATCTATGGTACTTGTATTTGATTTTATATTAAAAATTATGCGTGCATATTTTATTGAACAAGCTGGGAAAAGAGCTGATATTAAAATGTCTACAGCTATTTTCAATCAACTATTAAATATTAAGTTAAATGCAAAACCTGCTTCAACAGGAGTATTTGTAAGTAGATTACAATCTTTTGAGAGTGTAAGAGAATTTTTTACAACTGCAACAATTACTGCTTTTGTTGATTTACCTTTTGTAATTTTATTTATAGTGATAATCTTTTATATTGCAGGTCCTTTAGCTTATGTATCTTTAGCTTCAATGGTAATTGCAATTTTATTTTCATGGATTATGCAAAGACCTTTAAAGCAAACAATTTTAAATGCAGCAAAAGAAGACCAGATTAAACAGACAGTTTTAACTGAAGCTGTAACAGGTTTAGAGATTATAAAAAGTGTAAAAGCACAAAATAGAATGCAAACTCATTGGAATAACTCTGTATCTCAAACCTCTTATTTTGGAAATAAATCTCATTACTTATCTCAAATAGTAAGTTATTTTGTAGGTTTTATTTCTCAAATTTCAAGTATTGGTATAGTAGCAGGTGGAGTTATTCTAGCAAATGAGGGTCAAATTACTTTAGGTGCAATTATTGCAGCAATGATTTTAAATAGTAGAGTAATTGCTCCTGTCTCTCAAATTGTAGGAATGATAATAAGACTTGATAGAACAATGTTGTCTTTAAATAATATAGATGAGATTATGAAGATGCCATTAGAGAGAACAAATTCTCAACAATATTTAAGTAGACCTAATTTAGATGGAGATATTGTTTTTAAAAATGTAAGTTTTGCATATTATAAACAAAACTTTCAACTTTTAAGAAATATAAACCTTAGAATAAATAAAGGGGAAAAAGTAGGAATTATTGGAAAAATAGGCTCTGGAAAATCAACAATAATTAAACTACTGTTAAATCTGCATGAACCCTCAGAAGGTTCAATTTTAATAGATGGAACAGAGATTAGGCAAATAGACCCTGTAGATTTACGAAAAAATATAGGATATGTACCCCAAGAGACATTTTTATTTATGGGAACAATAAAAGACAATATTAGTATCTCTGACCAATTTGCAAGTGATGAACAGATATTAAAAGCTTCAAAGATTGCAGGAGTACATGATTTCCTTGGAAAACATCAAGCAGGTTATGATTTTATTGTAGGTGAAAGAGGCGATGGTTTAAGTGGAGGAGAAAGACAAGCTGTAACTTTAGCAAGAGCAATTGTCTCTAATCCAAATATTTTGATTTTAGATGAACCAACAAATTCGATGGATGATTTAAGTGAAGAACACTTTAAAAATAGATTAGCTCCAATAATAGAAGATAAAACAGTAATAGTAGTTACACATCGACCATCCATGTTATCTTTAGTAGATAGGATTATTGTAATTGATGATGGAAAGATTATTGCAGATGGACCTAAAAATCAAATTGTATCTGCATTTGGAAATTCTAAACAAGTAGTAAAAAAGGTATTAAAAGAAGATGAAAAATCAAAATGATATAAATTTTATCAATACTTTATATTCACAAGAAAATGCAAAAATAGAAAAAAAGATAATACTCTTATTCTTTTTAATAGTGATTTTTTTTATTTCTGCAATTGTTTGGGCTTTTTATGCTGAGGTAGATGAGTTAGCAAGAGGAAGTGGGAAAGTAATTCCTTCTGAAAAAATACAAACAATTCAAAGTTTAGATGGAGGTATTATTTCTGATATTTTAGTTAGTGAAGGTGACAAGATAAAAAGAGGGCAAGCCTTAATGAAAATTGATACTACAAGATTTCAAGCAAGCTTAGAAGAGAATCAAAATATTTATAATCACCTTTTAGTAACAAGAATAAGATTATTAGAAGAATCAAAAATTGATTTAGATAAAGAGATACCAAACTTAGATTTTCCAGAAGAGCTAAAAAAGAAAGTAAATGGTTTTGCTTTAAATGATGAGATTCTATTTCAAAAAAGAGTCTCTGAATTAAAAAGTACAATAAAAATATTGGATGACCAATATGAACAGAAAAAACAAGAATTAGTAGAAACAAAAAGTCAAATGGAACAACTTAGAAAAAGACTACTTATTATAAGAGAAGAGATGGACACTATAAAAAGATTAGTTGATAAGGGTTCTAAATCAATTGTTGAATTACTGAATATAAGAAAGGAATATAATCAATTAGAAGGCGAGTATATAAGTACAAAACTTTCAATTCCTAGATTAAAGTTAGCAATACAAGAGTTTACAAATAGAAAAGAAGAGAGAATAAGAAAATTTAAATCTGAAGTATTTAATGAATTACAAAAGTTAAATACAGAAATCAATAAATATGAATCTAAATTAGTATCAGCCCAAGATAAAATAGAAAAAACAGTTTTAGTCTCTCCTGTAAATGGAATAGTAAAACAAATAAATATAAATACAATAGGTGGAGTTGTTAGGTCAGGAGTAGACTTAATTGAAATCGTACCAAATAGTGAAACCTTATTAGTTGAAGTAAAAATAGACCCTAAAGATATTGCTTTTATAAATCCAAGTCAAGAAGCAGTTGTTAAATTAACTGCCTATGATTTTTCTATATATGGAGGATTAGAAGGTAAAATTGTAGAAATATCTGCTGATAGTATAAAAGATGAAGATTCAAAAGAAAATAGAACATATTATAAGGTAGTAATTAAAACAAATAAAAACCATTTAGAAAAAAATGGAGAGAAACTTCCTATTATACCTGGTATGATAGCCTCTGTTGATATTAAGACAGGGAAGAAGACTATTTTAGATTTTATTCTAAAACCTATTCTAAAAACTAAGCAAAATGCCTTACATGAAAGATAAAACTCAGTAAAGTAAAAAGAATTTCAAAATTTAAGGAAACTTTTAGAAAAAAGCCTTGACAAAGGGAAAAAAATCTATTATAATTCCCGTCCAATTTCAGAGGAACGACTCAAAAAGAGAGTCACTAGAGTTTCGAAGAGATGGGAGATCTTTAACAATTTAGAAGGTTTATGAATAACTTTTATAAACCGAATATGAAATTACAACAAACAAGAATATATGTAAATATATCCTTGTCTATTTAACAAGTAATCTAAGATAATTAATTATCGAAGAGAGCTTAATAACAAAGCTAATGCTTTACAATGAGATTTATTTTGTAACTGAAGAGTTACTAAATAGTCAGAGAATTAAACTTTTTTTTATGGAGAGTTTGATCCTGGCTCAGAGTGAACGCTGGCGGCGTGCCTAACACATGCAAGTCGAACGAGAACGGACTTAAGCTTGCTTAAGTTGTCAGCTAAGTGGCGCACGGGTGAGTAATGTATAGTTAACCTGCCCTCGAGAAAGGAATAACAGATGGAAACGTCTGCTAATGCCCTATATGCCCATAATACATAAGTATGCTGGGGAAATGCTTTAGTGCTCGAGGATGGGACTGTATGGTATCAGATAGTTGGTGAGGTAATGGCTCACCAAGTCAATGACGCCTAACTGGTTTGAGAGGATGATCAGTCACACTGGAACTGAGACACGGTCCAGACTCCTACGGGAGGCAGCAGTGGGGAATATTGCACAATGGAGGAAACTCTGATGCAGCAACGCCGCGTGGAGGATGACACTTTTCGGAGCGTAAACTCCTTTTATATAGGAAGATAATGACGGTACTATATGAATAAGCACCGGCTAACTCCGTGCCAGCAGCCGCGGTAATACGGAGGGTGCAAGCGTTACTCGGAATCACTGGGCGTAAAGAGCGTGTAGGCGGGTTATTAAGTCAGAAGTGAAATCCTATGGCTCAACCATAGAACTGCTTTTGAAACTGGTAACCTAGAGTATGGGAGAGGTAGATGGAATTTCTGGTGTAGGGGTAAAATCCGTAGAGATCAGAAGGAATACCGATTGCGAAGGCGATCTACTGGAACATTACTGACGCTGAGACGCGAAAGCGTGGGGAGCAAACAGGATTAGATACCCTGGTAGTCCACGCCCTAAACGATGTACACTAGTTGTTGCCATGCTAGACATGGCAGTAATGCAGTTAACACATTAAGTGTACCGCCTGGGGAGTACGGTCGCAAGATTAAAACTCAAAGGAATAGACGGGGACCCGCACAAGCGGTGGAGCATGTGGTTTAATTCGACGATACGCGAAGAACCTTACCTGGACTTGACATTTACAGAACTTTCAAGAGATTGATTGGTGTCTGCTTGCAGAAACTGTAGGACAGGTGCTGCACGGCTGTCGTCAGCTCGTGTCGTGAGATGTTGGGTTAAGTCCCGCAACGAGCGCAACCCACGTCGTTAGTTGCTAACAGTTCGGCTGAGAACTCTAACGAGACTGCCTGGGCAACCAGGAGGAAGGTGTGGACGACGTCAAGTCATCATGGCCCTTACGTCCAGGGCTACACACGTGCTACAATGGGGTATACAAAGAGCCGCAATACCGCGAGGTGGAGCAAATCTCAAAAATATCTCCCAGTTCGGATTGTACTCTGCAACTCGAGTGCATGAAGTTGGAATCGCTAGTAATCGTAGATCAGCAACGCTACGGTGAATACGTTCCCGGGTCTTGTACTCACCGCCCGTCACACCATGGGAGTTGAACTCATTCGAAGCGGGGATGCTAAGATAGCTACCCTCCACAGTGGATTCAGCGACTGGGGTGAAGTCGTAACAAGGTAACCGTAGGTGAACCTGCGGTTGGATCACCTCCTTTCAGAGAAGAGAAGTTAGATTCGTTTCTAACTTCCAAAGCTATCAAAGATAGCAGTAATTCATGTTCGGTTTATAAAGGTTATTTAAAATAGGTGACAAATGGGCCTATAGCTCAGCTGGCTAGAGCGCTCGACTGATAATCGTGAGGTCCCAGGTTCAAGTCCTGGTAGGCCCACCATTATAAATAATCTGTTAAAGTTATAGGTTAAATGTTGGGGATATAGCTCAGCTGGGAGAGCGCCTGCCTTGCACGCAGGAGGTCAGCGGTTCGATCCCGCTTATCTCCACCATCTATTAAAAAGCTAAATATAAGTTCAAAAGAGATTGAATTTATATTTGGTTTTATACAACCAAAATGCGTTACCTTGAAAAAATGAGAATTTTTTTAAGATAGCATGATATTTAAAAATTTAATGTTAAAGTCTTTAATTTTTTCGTTTAAATCAATATCTTTCGTATGAAGATGATTTAAAAAACAAAAAATTTCATATCTAATAAAATAGATAGACACAACTAACTTATTTAATACAGAAGTATTTAATAAGATAGTAGCCAAGGAATAATTATTCAAAAAGGTTAAAGTAAGAAATTACTTTATCTCAAATAAATAAGCTATTAAGGGCTAATGGTGGATGCCTTGACTGTAAGAGGCGATGAAGGACGTACTAGGCTGCGATAAGCTTTGGGGAGCCGCCAAGAGGCATTGATCCAGAGATTTCCGAATGGGACAACCCAGCATATAGAGATATATGTTACACGAAAGTGGGCGAACCTGGTGAAGTGAAACATCTCAGTAACCAGAGGAAGAGAAATCAAATGAGATTCCGTTAGTAGCGGCGAGCGAACGCGGATTAGGGCAAACCCTATGCTTGCATAGGGGGTTGTAGGACCATAACATGAGACTAAAGAAGATAGATGAAGTAGTTGGAAAGCTACAGCATAGAAGGTGATACTCCTGTAATCGAAATTTTCAATAGCTCTAATGGTATCCTGAGTAGGACGGAACACGTGATATTTTGTCTGAATCCGGGGGGACCACCCTCCAACCCTAAATACTACTTACAGATCGATAGTGAACAAGTACCGTGAGGGAAAGGTGAAAAGTACCCCAGTGAGGGGAGTGAAATAGAACCTGAAACCATTAGCTTACAATCATTCGGAGCCCTATGATTTATCAGGGTGACGGACTGCCTTTTGCATAATGAGCCTGCGAGTTGTGGTGTCTGGCAAGGTTAAGTCAAGTACGAAGCCGTAGCGAAAGCGAGTCTTAATAGGGCGAATTAGTCAGATGCTGCAGACCCGAAACGAAGTGATCTATCCATGGGCAGGTTGAAGCTGGTGTAAGAGCCAGTGGAGGACCGAACCGGTAGGCGTTGAAAAGTCTTCGGATGACCTGTGGATAGGGGTGAAAGGCCAATCAAACTTCGTGATAGCTGGTTCTCTCCGAAATATATTTAGGTATAGCCTCTAGTAGTAGCATGTAGGGGTAGAGCTCTGACTGGGCTAGGGCTGCTCACCGCGGTACCAAACCCTATCAAACTTCGAATACTACATGTGTAATCTAGGGAGTCAGGCGATGGGTGATAAAATCCACCGTCGAGAGGGGAACAACCCAGACTAACAGCTAAGGTCCCAAAGTTACATCTAAGTGGAAAACGATGTGGAGTTACTGTGACAACCAGGAGGTTGGCTTAGAAGCAGCCACCCTTTAAAGAAAGCGTAACAGCTCACTGGTCTAGTGATTCTGCGCGGAAAATATAACGGGGCTAAGATGTACACCGAAGCTTTAGACTCAATTTATTGAGTGGTAGGAGAGCGTTCTATTCAGCGTTGAAGATGTACCGGTAAGGAGCGTTGGAGCGGATAGAAGTGAGCATGCAGGCATGAGTAGCGAGAAAAGAGGTGAGAATCCTCTTCGCCGAAAACCCAAGGTTTCCTACGCGATGCTCGTCATCGTAGGGTTAGTCGGGTCCTAAGTCGAGTCCGAAAGGGGTAGACGATGGCAAATTGGTTAATATTCCAATACCAACATATAAGCGCGATGTGGGGACGCATAGAGTTAATCGAGCTCACTGATGGAATAGTGGGTCGAAGGACGTAGGTTGTTACTTAGGCAAATCCGGGTAACGTTAGACCGAGATCTTACAGGCCGTTGACGCCCTCCGGGGAAGATTCGGAATCGATGATACTGTCGTGCCAAGAAAAGCCACTAAGTATATTATATGTTGCCCGTACCGTAAACCGACACAGGTGGGTGGGATGAGTATTCTAAGGCGCGTGGAAGAACCCTGGTTAAGGAACTCTGCAAACTAGCACCGTATCTTCGGTATAAGGTGTGCCTACTTCTGTATAGAGACTTGCTCTCAAAAGCGGAAGAGGTTGCAACAAAGAGTCCCTCCCGACTGTTTACCAAAAACACAGCACTTTGCTAACACGTAAGTGGATGTATAAGGTGTGACGCCTGCCCGGTGCTCGAAGGTTAACTGATGATGTTAGCGTAAGCGAAGCATTTGATTGAAGCCCGAGTAAACGGCGGCCGTAACTATAACGGTCCTAAGGTAGCGAAATTCCTTGTCGGTTAAATACCGACCTGCATGAATGGCGTAACGAGATGGGAGCTGTCTCAACCAGGGATCCAGTGAAATTGTAGTGGAGGTGAAAATTCCTCCTACCCGCGGAAAGACGGAAAGACCCCGTGCACCTTTACTACAGCTTGACACTGTAGCTTGGATATTCATGTGCAGGATAGGTGGGAGGCTTTGATACTAGGACGCCAGTACTAGTGGAGCCATCCTTGAGATACCACCCTTGAATATTTGAGTTACTAACTGGGATGAGTTATCCTCATTCAGGACAATGTCTGGTGGGTAGTTTGACTGGGGCGGTCGCCTCCTAAAAAGTAACGGAGGCTTACAAAGGTTAGTTCATGGCGGATGGAAATCGCCAGTTGAGTATAATGGCATAAACTAGCTTGACTGTGAGACATACAAGTCGAACAGAGACGAAAGTCGGTCATAGTGATCCGGTGGTTCTGTGTGGAAGGGCCATCGCTCAAAGGATAAAAGGTACGCCGGGGATAACAGGCTGATCTCCCCCAAGAGCTCACATCGACGGGGAGGTTTGGCACCTCGATGTCGGCTCATCGCATCCTGGGGCTGGAGCAGGTCCCAAGGGTATGGCTGTTCGCCATTTAAAGCGGTACGCGAGCTGGGTTCAGAACGTCGTGAGACAGTTCGGTCCCTATCTTCCGTGGGCGTAGGAAAGTTGAAGAGATTTGTCCCTAGTACGAGAGGACCGGGATGAACGTACCACTAGTGTACCAATTGTTCTGCCAAGGGCATCGTTGGGTAGCTATGTACGGATGTGATAAGAGCTGAAAGCATCTAAGCTCGAAGCCAACTCTAAGATGAACTTTCCCTGAAGATCCCAGCAAGACTAGCTGGTTGATAGGCTAGATGTGTAAGCGTTGTAAGACGTTTAGCTGACTAGTACTAATAGATCGTTTGGCTTTTTTATATAATTTCTTGGACTACTATCTTATTAAGTACTTAAAATAGTATTTAATAATTGTGAAAGACTTAACATTAAAACTTTAAACTCTTCAAAGAGTTGAGTATTAAGAGCGAAATTGAATAATAGCATTATTCATTATTCACTATTAATTATTCATTAGTATTAAATGCAACGCTTTTAATACTCAACTTGCTGGTGGTTTTAGCGAAGTGGAAATACCCAGACCCATTCCGAACCTGGAAGTCAAGCACTTCTGCGCTGATAATACTGCAGGGTCCCCTTGTGGAAACGTAAGTCGCTGCCAGCTCTTGAGTATTTACAAGGCTTATCTTTATCAACTTCTTTTAAGTTGCTAAGGGTAAGCCTTTTTTTTAGCCTTCTTTTATTTTATGCCTGCATAGCTCCAACGGTAGAGCAATTCCATGGTAAGGAAGAGGTTACTGGTTCAAATCCAGTTGTGGGCACCACTTTTTAATGAACTCTATTTTTTCTTATTATTTGTTGTAATAACTTTAAATAACCTATCAAGATTATAATTGCTATATAAAATAGTTGCATTATTGTAAGTGATTTTTGTGCCATAATAAAATGTATAGTAATAAGAATTAGACTTAAATAGATTAATTTATGATAGGGTTGATAAATTTTAAATAATCTATTTGTTGATGTGATTGCCATAAAAATTAGGATTAAAAAAGCACCCATCCCTAAATAGATAAAAGGTTTATCTAAAGTCTCTTTAAAAATAAAATCAATATTTAATTCTGCATCTAAAACTGTAAAATTTAGAAAATGTATCAATGCATAAAAAAATCCATATAAACCTATCATTCTTCTATATTTTAAAATATTAAAGTGTTTTTTTATAAGGGATATTAAAATTGTAAAAAATAGTATAACTGTTGAACTAATACCACTTATTGTATAAATATATTTTATTGGGTCTTTTACATTTTCTAAGATGAAAAGTTCAAATAATGCAAATAAAAAAGGAATAAGTAGTAATAAAAATAGTAAAGATCTTTTCATATTTGTCCTTTAAAAATATTTTTTTAAATCCATTCCTTTATATAAATAAGAAACTTCTTTTTCATATCCATTGTACATTAGGGTATTTTGTTTAAAAAATTTTCCTAATACTCTCTCTTTTTTTTGTGACCATCTTGGATGATCTACATTTGGATTAACATTTGCATAAAAACCATACTCTTTCGGGTTTGATTTTTGCCAAGTATTTAGAGGTTCTTTTTCAACAAATGAAATTTTTGAAATAGATTTTATTGATTTAAATCCATATTTCCATGGGATAACTAATCTAATAGGTGCTCCATTTTGTTTTGGTATTTTTGAACCATATAGACCAACAGCTAAAATTGATAACTCATTCATTGCTTCATCTAATCTTAGTCCTTCAACATAAGGGTAATCAATAGCTGGAAAAAGCATATTAGCTTGATCTGGAAATATATCATCATCTAATAGGGTCTCAAATCTTATATATTTTGCTTTTGAATTAGGCTTTGCATATTTTATAAAATCACTTAGTTTTATACCTATCCATGGTACAACCATAGACCAGCCTTCTACACATCTAAATCTATATATTCGTTCATGTAGAGTAAATTTTTTAATTAAATCATCAAAATCTATTTCAAACTCTTTTTCTATTAAGCCATCAATACTTATTTTCCATCCAGTTGTATCTAAAGTATGGGCCATATCTTTTACTCTTTCTTTTGAAGTAGTAAATTCATAAAAATTATTATATGAAGTAATTTGTTCGTAGCTATTTAATTCTAAATTATTTAGATTTTTGTCTTTTATAAAACTTAGGTTTTTTATAGGAAGTTGTTCTTTTGCTAATAATTCTACAATACTACTTGATGCAATTACTGAAGCAGCACCAAGTTTAATAAAACTTCTTCTTTTATCAAATAGCTCTTTAGGGGTAATTTCTTTTTCATTTATATGCCAAGAGGGCTTTTTTAAATATTTCATTATAAAATCCTTTAGAGTAATTATAATGAATTTTAAATCTTTTCTGTTAAGTTAGTGTGTAGTATAAAATAGAGGAGTTCCTCTATTTTTTTATTGCTGTGAAAACAGCTTCATAATTAGGTTCATCTGTTATATCTTCACAAATCTCTTTATGTATAATTATCCCATTTTCATCTGTTACAAACATTGCTCTACATGTTACACCTTCAAGTGGTCCATCGGCAATTAATACTCCATATTTTTGAGCAAACTCTTTATTTCTAAAGTCACTTCCTACTTTCAAATTTTCAATACCTTCTGTTGTACAGAATCTACCAGCAGCAAAAGGTAAATCCATAGATACTACAACCATCTCAACATCAGTAGTTGATGCTTCTTCATTAAATTTTCTTGTCTCTTCTGCACAAACAGGAGTATCTAATGAAGGAACAGCTGCAATAATTTGTGCTTTACCACCAATTTTTACTTCAGATAAATCATGTGCAATAACTGTAACTTCTGGTGCTTTATCTCCAATATTTAGCTCATTACCAGATAGATTAACAATGTTTCCTTTCAATTTTGTTGTTGCCATTTTAAACCTTTTAAAAATTTTTTAAAGATTGTATCTAAATTAAAAATATAATGAACTTATGAAGATTTAGTTATTATTAAAAAAAATAATTACAATTAAAAAAAACTTTATTACTATTTTATTATAATTGTCTATTAATACTTAAGGTTAAATATGAAAAATATATCTATCCGTGCTAAATTAATTATTCTTTTTATTTTAATAAAAATAATTCCTTTGCTAATTATCGTTTTTATTGCATATGAAGGTGTAATAAGGTTGGAAACTTATTTAAATGATAGTACACGGTACTTATTCAATGAAAATAAAGAGATTATTTTAAATACTGCTAATGAATCAATTGAAGATAGTGTAAAGTATTTAGATAAAAAATCTCAACTCTCATTAGAGAGGTTAAGCCATGAAATTGCTAATAAAGTAGCAGAGTTTTTATATGAACGTGATAAAGACTTACTTTTTTTATCTAAATTAGATATTAATAATAAAGTTTTAAAAAGTTTTTATGAAACAAAAAATAGAGATATTATTCTCCATGAAGATTATATTTATGATGATAAAACTAGTTCTTGGATAAGTACAAATGAACCTAAACAAATCACTAGAGAAAAAACAACAGCTAGTTTAAAAGATAATGAAAAAGAGTTTAATTATACAGATCCTTTAATTTTAACAAGAAAATCAATTCCTCTTTATAAAGAAGTTGTATATTTTGATTTAAAAGGTAATGAAAAATATAAAATATCAACTATTAGCAAAGAGTTAAAAAATATCTCTAATAGAAAAAATACATATATTAACTCAGAGAAATATTTTAATGAGATTAAGACTTTAAAAGAGGGTGAAATATATGTATCTGATGTAATAGGTGAATATATAGGAACAAAAATTATAGGGCCTTTTACAAAAGAAAAAGCTCGAAAAATGAGTATTGAGTTTGAACCAGAAAAATATGCTTATGCTGGTAAAGAAAATCCAGTAGGAAAAGAGTTTGAAGGGATTATTAGATTTATTACTCCTGTATTTAAAAATAGTGTAAAAGTAGGATATATTTCATTAGCTTTAGACCATAAACATATTATGCAATTTACTGATACTTCAAATCCTTCAAGTAATGAAGCAATACAAAATATAAATGATGCTAAAAATGGAAATTATGCTTTTATGTGGGATTATGAAGGTAAAAATATTTCACATGCAAGAGATTATTTTATTGTTGGGTATGATAGAAATACTGGTGAAAAAGTTATCCCTTGGCTTAGTAGTGATTTAGCAAAAAAATTTAAAGAGTCTAAACTTGAAATTAATGAATTTTTAGCAACTTATCCAAAATTTGAAGAGCAATCTTTAAAGAAAAAACCTAATATTGAGCAGTTAAAAAAGAGTGGGAATGTAGGTTTAGATTGTAGATATTTAAATTTTGCACCTCAATGTGAAGGATGGATGCAGTTAACTCAAAATGGAGGTTATGGCTCTTTTATTATTTTTTGGAGTAATGTTTGGAAACTTACAACTGCAGCCGCAATTCCTTATTATACAGGTAAATATGGAGACTCAAAAAGAGGTTTTGGTTTTGTAACAATAGGTGCAAATGTTGAAGAGTTTCATGCAGCTGCAAATGAGACAAGAAGAAGTATTTCTAAGATTTTAGATACTCAAACAGAAAATATGAAAGAAGTTGTAGATGAAAATAAAGCAGAAGTTGCAACATTTATTCATGCTCTAATAAATGAGTTATCTATAGTAACTCTTGTGATGATTATATTAATAATTATAATTGCAATGTTAATTTCAAAATATATTACTTTAAAAATTGAGAAAATTTTAGAAGGTACAAAAAGATTTGCAAATAATGAACTTGACTATAGAATAGAAGTCTCTTCTCATGATGAAATTGGTAAGCTTGAAACCTCTTTTAATAGTATGGCAACTCAAATTAAATCATTAATTTCAAGTCAAATGAAAGCTTTAGAAAAAGCACAAAAAGCGGATGAAGCGAAATCAACATTCTTAGCAAATATGAGCCATGAGATAAGAACACCATTAAATGCAATAATAGGATTTTCAGAGATACTAAGTAATTCAAAAGAGTTAACAGTAGAAAATAAGAAACAAGCACAAATAATCCAAACAAGTGCAAGCTCATTATTAGCAATAATAAATGATATTCTAGACATAAGCAAAATAGAGAGTGGAAACTTTGAGATTTCAATAGAAAAAAATGACTTATATTTTATAAGTGAACATGTAGTAGAACTCTTTTCAAAAAGAGCAAGTCAAAAACATATAAGCCTAATCTTTAACATAGACCATAAAATACCATTATGTGTATATACAGATGGAGTAAGATTAAGACAAGTATTATCAAACCTTCTAGCAAATGCAATAAAGTTTACAGAAAAAGGGAAAGTATCTTTAAATATAACTCTTATAGAAGAAAAGAATAATAAAAGCAAAATAAGATTTGAAATAGAAGATACCGGAATAGGAATAGCAAAAGAGAAAGTAGATAATATCTTTAAACCTTTCGTACAAGTAGATAATAAATCAAATAGAGAATATGAAGGGACAGGTTTAGGTCTAAGTATCTGCTCTCACATAGTACAAGCTTTAGGATCAACTTTAAAAGTAGAGAGTGAAGAACAAAAAGGAAGTAAATTCTATTTTGAATTAGAATTAGAGAGTTGTGATGATAATCTACATATCTCAAAAAGCTTTTTAAATCAATTGAAATTTAAAGTAACAAAAGAAGATAGTGATTTATATCACTATATAAAAAGATACCTAAATATCTTTGGAACTATCACAAAAGAAGGTGAGAAACCAGATATTCTAATCTGCTCTTGTGATAAAACAAAAGAGAATCTAAATAGAATGAGAGAAGAGTATAAAGATATACCAATCTTAATTCTTTTTGAACATGAAAATGAGATAAAAGAGTTCGAAGTAAGAGCAAATGAACTTGCTTTAGTATTACCCTTTTATGCATCAAAAGTAAATGATTCTTTACAAGAGTTACTAAGAAAAACAAAACAAAGAAAAACAGTACAAGAAGAGATAAAAACAAACTATAAAGCAAAAGTATTAGTAGCAGAAGATAATGAAGCAAATCAAGAATTAATCTCTTATATCTTAGATAGTATGAATATAGAATACTCAATACAAGAGAATGGATTAAAAACCCTAGAAGAGTATAAAAATAACTCATATGATTTAATCTTAATGGATATAAATATGCCAATCTTAGATGGAGTAGAAAGTTTTAAACAAATAAGAATATATGAAGAAGAGAAACTCTTAAAACAAACACCAATAATAGCCTTAACAGCAAATGCAATAAAAGGAGATAAAGAGAGATTTCTTAACTTAGGAATGAATGATTATCTAAGTAAACCAATTAATACAGAAGAGTTAAAAAAGATTTTTGATAAATACCTTCCTAAAAAAGAGGAAGAAGAGATAAAAAAAGAAGAAATAGATATGACTAAAATAATAGATAAATTAGGAGTATCAGAAAATATAGCAATACTAATAATAAACAAATTTAAAAAAGATATTCTACAAGATATGCAAGAATTAGAAGATAAAATAAAAGCAGATGATAAAGAAGCAATATCACAAAAAGCACATTATATAAAGAATTCTTGTTTAAATCTTGCCTTAGATGAGATTTGTTCTTTATTAGAAAAACTTGAAAACCCTAAATTATCTAAAAAAGAGTATGAAGATATCTTTAATCCTCTTCTTATCTCAATAAAAGCTATTTTATAGCTTTTATTGAAGTTTCACTTAGAACTATTTTTTTATCATTAATTAGTTTTGTTAAAGCTGCTTTAAAAGCTTTTTTACTCATAGCAAAAGTCTCTTTTATCTCATCAGCTTCACTTTTATAAGTAAAGTTTAACTCTCTATTATTACTTTCTAAGATAGTTAAAATTTTATTTGGATTATCTTCTGTATTCTTTGCACCAATTTTTTGTAAAGAGATGTCTACTTTTCCATCTTCTCTAAGAAGTTTAATATAAGCTCTCTTTTTATCACCTATTTGAATTTTCTCAAAGATTTCATTATGATAAATAAGACCTTCATATTTATTATTTACAATTACTTTAAAACCTAAAGGTGTTTTTATAAAAGGAATAATTTCTACTTCCTCATTTTGTGCAAAATTTTTATCTGCTTTTTCTAATTTGAATTTTTCTGTACCTATTAATCTATGAGTCTTTTCATCTTCAACTATTTGTACAACTTTTTTATCTGAGATATTAAAAGTTGATTTTTGTCTATTTTTAGGAACTAATAAATCTTTTGGAAGCCCCATATCTAAAAAAGCTCCAAATTTTGCAGTATCTATTACTTCAAGTGCAACAAAATCATTTTTATAACCGTAAGGCTTAAGAGTAGTTGCAACTAATCTATCTTCACTATCTGTATAGATAAATACTTCAATTAAAGAGTCAATTTGCATCTCTTTTGTAATATAAGCATTAGGTAAAAGAACTTCTTCATCATCACCTGCTTTTAGATATAGTCCTGGTTCACTTACTCTTGATACTTTTAAAGTGTTTATTTCACCTAGATTTATTTTTTTATTCATTTCTTTCCTAATATTTTTACAAGTAGAAGAGTAATTACTCCTACAATAATGATACTAGCTCCAGAACTTAAATCATAAAAATATGAGATAAGTAATCCACAAACTGTAAAAAAGCTTGCGAATAATGAACTAATAATCATCATAGAAGAGAGTTTCTTTGCAAAAAACTCTGCTAAAAAAGTTGGAATAGTAAGTAAAGCTATTACTAAAATTAATCCAACAACTTTTATTGCTGCAACAACACTTAATGCTGCAAGAATAAGAATTAAAGTATAAAAGAATTTAACAGAGATACCTCTTAAACTTGCGAACTCACTATCATAAGAGACTGCTAATATCTGTTTATAAAATAGAGAAACTGATGTAATGATAAATAGATTTAATACTAGTAAATAATAAACATCTTCTTGTGATACTGCAATAATTGAACCAAAAAGATAAGACATTAAATCTACATTATATCCTGGTGTAATATCAATAAGAATTATTCCAATTGCCATACCTAATGCCCACATTATACCGATAATTGAATCTATTCTACTTCTATTTCTTAAAGTGATATTTGCAATGATTATTGCTGTAACAACTGCAAATAAAGTAGCTCCTAAAAGAATAGGAAGGCTTAAATAAACAGCAAGTCCAATTCCTCCATAAGCACTATGAGCAATTCCTCCTGCTAAAAAAGTAATTCTATTTACTACAACTAAAGAACCAATAATCCCTGCTGCAATAGAAACAAGGATACCGGCAATTAGTGCATTTTGAATAAAATCATATTGTAAGGCTTCAAGCATTTCTTCTCTTTATACATGTGTTGAGTTACAGCAAACTTGCTTTTTCCCAAGTGCTGAAAGTAATTCCACTTCACATAAGTGTTCGTTTTCATCATATTTTTCTTCAATATTTTTTAGATGATGATATACAAGTTTTTTATTTATGTGAGCAACATTTTTAGCATAGTTTAGTAAAACAGAGATATCATGACTTACAACTACAATAGCTATTGATTTATTTAACTCTCTTAATAAATCATATACTTCTTTTTGACCTTTTACATCAATACTTGCAGTTGGTTCATCAAGAAGCATCAATTTAGGGTTAGAACAAAGTGCTCTTGCAATAAAGACTCTTTGCCTTTGTCCTCCGCTTAAATCTCCAATTTTATTATTTGCAAAATTTTCCATACTTACTTTTTTTAAAGAGTTCATTGCACAGGCAATATCCTCTTTTGAATATCCAAAAAGTTTTTTCTTTTTAGGAGTATGTCCCATTAAAACTACTTCTAAAGCAGTAATAGGAAAGTCAATATTTAAATTTGTATTTTGAGGTACATATCCAATCTCATTTTTATTTAGATATTTTTTTATTTCACCTTTTTTAGGCTCTAAAAGATTTAATATAAGTTTTAATAGTGTAGATTTTCCTCCACCATTTGGACCGATAATTGCAAGAAAATCATCTTTTAAAATATCTAAATTAATATCTTCTAAAACATTTTGTTTATCATAAGAAAAAAAGATATTTTTTAGTTTTATAACAGTATTCATATATTTTTTGTTACCCCTTATAAGGGCGTGATTATACTATATTAAGTAAAGAAAAGTCAATCAGTAAAGATTTTGATTTTTTCTAAAATAGAGTGCCATAAAATTCCAAGATATTCATGCATTGCAGATTCTGTTTTTTTCAAATTTATAGCTTTAGGAATACTTAGATAAGTACCATCATTTTTTGATAGATAATCTGTTGGTGCTGCAATTGGATTTAACCATTGTGTTTCAAATATTTTCATAGCTCTTGGCATATGTGCAGCTGAAGTTACAAGAATAAAAGGTTCTTTATTTATAGTTTCTTTTGTTTTTATAGCTTCTTCTTGTGTATCTCTTACTTCTTCATGGGTAATTATATTCTCTTCTTTTACTCCAAATTTTAATGCAAGATTTTTCATCATAACAGCATTAGATACTTTTTGGTCATCTTTATATCCTGAAAGTACTAACTTTGCATTATCAAGTTCTTTGTAGATTCTTATTCCTTCTGAAAGTCTCATTAGTGCAGTTCTTGAAAGTTGCGAAACTTCAGATAAATCTTCATTGTTTATATGTCCTGAACCTAAAACTAAAACATATTTAATTGATTTGTCAATTTGAATATATGAAGGGTATTTATTCTCTAAAGGTTGAATAAGTGCATTTGAAAAAGGAGAATAGGCTATAAGTGCTGTCCATAAAAAAGCAATAATCATAAAAAAATTAGCTTTTCTTTGTTTTTGTATTAATAAATAGAAAAGACCAATAACAAATAAAGTTAAACCTATTGATAGTGGCATTAAAAAAGTAGAAATAATTTTTTTAAGAGTGAATAACATTATTTTAGATTTTTTCTCCAACTAAAAATGAAGTATATCCTACAACACTTTTATCATCTTTTGTTCTATCATAACTTGTACAATAATGAAGAAATTTAGTTTCATAATTATTTTTAATCGCAGTGTCAAGAATAGCTTTTATGCCAACCTTTCCACAAGCTTCACATTCTTTGTCAAGCAATGATAAATCTTTATTAATTATACCATTTAAGCAAATATTGTCAAGATAGTTTGCCTTTTTTAAAGAATAAAAATGACTTAAATCTGTACTTATTACAATTAAGTTATTTTTTGATTTTAATATTTCATCTATTAATGAAGATAATTCTTTATAATCCATATCTCCATAAACAATTTCTATAATTTTTGAGTTAGGAAAATAGTTTTTGATAAAAGGAGCTTGGGTTTCAGTTGAGTGTTCAAAGTGGGCATCTTCATCAAAGCATAGAAATTCAAATTTTTCTTTTAAATCTTTTACTAGCTCTTGAGCTATCTTAATATTTCCTAAAGGAGTTTCATACTCTTTATAGTCTGATATAGAGGCTCCTTTTAAGTAGTGTCTATGTGAGGGACCTATTACAATAATATTTTTAAATTGCTTTTTAGAAGAGATGTTATATGCTAAGTTTGCTGTAAAACCACTATAAATGTAACCTGCATGGGGAACAATTAAAGCTTTTACTTCTATCTCAATTTTATCTTCAAGAGTAAAATTAGAGTTAAAATGTTCAATATATCTTTTAATCTCTTCTTTAGTATCTGGATAAAAACTTCCACTTACTACAGTTTTTCTAATATCCATTAAATCCATCAAATACTCCTTCAAGTTTTTTATTACAGCTAGGACAAGAACTATTTTTTAGATTATATTTCTTTACATCAAAAAATTCTCTTGAAATAAGAAGTTCTTTACAATTTGAACAATAGGTATTGTTCTCATATCCAATATTCCCAATATAAACATATTTTAATCCCTGTTCTTTAGCTATATCGTAAGCCTCTTTTAGTTTTGCAAAAGAAGTTCTTGGAAGTGATAACTCTTTATAATCAGGATGAAAAGCAGAGATATGCCAAACTGTCTCTTCCCCAAGGTTTTCTTTTATAAATTTTACAATATTTGTTATCTCTTTTTTTGAATCATTTTTTGTAGGAACTAATAAGGTGGTGATCTCAGTATGAATATTATTCTTTTTTAGATGGATAAGATTTTCTAAAACTTGATGTAAATTTCCACCAAGACTTTTTTTATAATAGCTTTCATTGAAAGATTTTAAATCAACATTTATTGCATCAATTACACTGTTCATATCTTCAATTACTTCTTTACTTTCAAAACCATTACTTACAAATACAGATTTGATATTATATTTTTTAGCCTCAATGGCAATATCTTTTGCAAAGGGATAAAAGATAGTTGGTTCATTGTATGTATAAGAGATTGATTTACAGGCTCTTTGTTTTGCAATATTTACAACTTCTTTAGCAGAGATATAGTTTGATTTATCAATTTTCTTTTCTTGGGAGATTCCATGATTTTGACAAAAGTTACAATGAAAATTACATCCTACTGTACCTAAAGATAAAGATTTTGACTTTGGTAAAAAATGATATAAAGGTTTTTTCTCAATGGGATCTATATTAAAAGCACTAATATGACCATAAACTAAGCACTCTATTTTATTTTGAGTATGCTTGTTAACTCCACAAATACCTATATGTCCCTCTTTTAAATCACAATAATAAGAGCAAAGTAAACAAATTAGCTTACCATTTTTAGAACTCTTATAATATTTCATTTTAAGACTTTTTTATTTTTTGAACTTCATAGATTTGAATTTTTGGATATCCTGATAATTTATTAGGATTTAATCCTGCTTTTTTACAAAGATGAGAGATAAACTCTTCAAAATTTGGAAGTTGTTCCCAAACTTGAGGAAGAAAAGTTGCTTTTTTCCCATCAAGTTCTAAAATAACTCCGTGTTTATTTGGAATTAGTTTTTGTTTTAACTCTTCAAAATCATTATAAATAAGTTTTTCTGCTGGAGTTAGAATTGAGATTTCTATTTCTAAGTTTATAAATTCTTCAAAACTAAGTCTATTAAATCGTAAATCGCTAAAAGCAGCAGCTCTTGCATTTGAAATAATATCATCAAAAAGTGATTGGTAGGCATTAAGTGAACCTACACAACCTCTTAATTTCTTTTCTAAGTATAAAGTAACAAAAGTTGCTCTTTGTTCCTTTAAAATAGAAAATTGTTCTTTCAAAGAAGAATCTATTGAAATATTATCATTAAATTCACTCTCAATTGCATCAGAGGCTAGCTTTAAAAGAACATCTTCTATTTTCATTTGAGTCCTTAATTTAGTTTTGTAATATCTTTAATTGCTTCAATAAAAATATCATCATCATTTACACATTTACAAACTCTATAATCTTTAATTCCTATTTTATCTGCTTCTTCTTTATATTCAATAGACAATTCAAAATCTGTTTCAGAGTTATCTATTATAAAAGCAATAGGGTAAATAAGTACATTATCATCTTTATATTTTTCTAGTTCTTTATCTAAGGCTGGCTCAAGCCACTTCATTGGACCAACTTTTGATTGATAAGCTAAAGAGATAGATTTAAATTTAACACCTTTTTTTTCTAAAAGCTTTGATAAAATTTCAACATGATCATTTACTTGTTTTTCATATGGATCACCTGCGTCAACAATCTTTTGAGGAAGTCCATGGGCAGAAAAGATTAAGTTAAAATCTTCAGTTCTTGCATTTGAAACCTCTTTTGTAATTGAGTTTATAATTGCTTGATTATAGATTTCATTTTCATAAAAAGGTTCAATAATTGTTAAATTAAACTCATTTTTGGCTACTTGCTCAAAATCTTCCAAAGATGATTTTGTTGTCGTTGTTGAATATTGTGGGTATAAAGGAAGTAAAATTACATCTTTTATCTCTTTTTCTTTTAGTTGATTAATACACTCTTTTGCAAAAGGAGGAGTATATCTCATTACCTGAAAGGTTTCAGCTTCTTGTAGGCTTTTATTTAATTTATCTACAAGTTTTTCTGTTAAAGGGTTAAGTGGCGAAAATCCACCTATTTCTTCGTAGTTTTCCCAAGCTGAATTTAATCTTGAAGTAACTATAAATTTTGCAATCATTGATCTTAGAAAGTTGCTTTTTACAGTTAAAATATTTTTATCATTAAACATGTTTGTAAGGAACATTTTTAATTCATTTTTATTTCTTGCCCCACCCATATTTAAAAGTACTAATGCTTTTTTTGAAACTTGGCTCATATATTTTAATCCTTTTGTAATTCGTTTAAATTAATAATTTTATCGCTGCACCAGTTGGCAAGACTGTTATCGTGAGTAATTAAAAGCATACCACATTTATCTAAATTGTCTATTAATAAATTCATAACCTCAATTGCAACAATATTGTCTAAGGCTGAGGTAGGTTCATCTACTAATAATAAATCAGGTTCCATGAGTAGTGCTCTTAAAATAGAACATCTTTGAAGTTGCCCACCACTTAATTCATGAGGTTTTTTATTTATTAAATCAAAATCTAGATTTAGCTTATCTAAAAAGTTTTCTAATTTTCTTTTTATTTCTTCATTAAAAAAAACTACATCTTTGATTTGCTCAAGTATGATAAATGATGGATGAAAAGAGCTGTAAGGGTCTTGATAAACAGATGAAATTTTTTTAGAAGTAATAGTTCCTTTTTGTGGTTTTAAATTATTTGAAATAAGTTCAAATAGAGTACTTTTCCCACTTCCACTAGAACCTACAATAGAGATAAGTTCACTCTTTTTTACTTCTAAATTAAAATCTTTGTAAATAAGTTTATCTTTTGCGTACCCAAAAGATAAATTTTCTATGTTTAATACAGCATCTTCTTTATTCATTCTTTGTCCTATTTTAGAAGCTAACTATATAAAAAAAATGATTAAAATTTATTTTTATTGAATTACAATTTGATTTTTATGTGTAACATGAAAAGAAATATTATGTTTGTTTAATAAATCTGTTACAAAAACTAAAGCAGAAGTTGGGATATTATCAGAAAGAAAAGAGTCCCTATCCTTACAATACTCAAATTTTAAGTAGGGATATTCTATTTGAACTTTCTTTTTTATTTTTTTTAGTTTAAACTCTTTTTCTGAAAGAAATTCATTTTCACAAGTAAACTTTCTACTTAGAATTTTAGTTAACTGATTTTGAGAAAGAGGTTTAATAATAATATTCTTTTTAAATTTATCTTTACATAAATCGCAATTTCTTTCTAAAGGACAATCATAACTATCACTTAGTAAGAAAATTTTTTGCATAGGATTTTTTTCTACAATTTCTGTTACAAGTTTTTTACCTATATCATCATTGTAATCAATGAAAACTTTATCATATGTATGTTGTGAAATAAAATAGATAATATCATTATAGTCTGATGCTTTGTCTACTATAATTTCTATAGGGTAAAGATTAATCATATTACAAAACTTTTCTAAGTCCTGCTTATTGTTATCATATATTAAAATTCTCATAACTTATTGTACTAAAAAAGTGTCTCAAAAGTGTCTCATTTTATTAAAAAATATATGAAAAGTATATTTTTTAGATATATTTTTTTATAGTCAAATATAGATTTTCTATCTCTATTGGCTTTTTAAGATGAGCATTCATTCCACACTCATGAGATTTTTGAATATCTTCATCATAACTATTTGCAGTAAGGGCAATAATTGGTACTTTTTTATTGTATTCTCTAATAATTTTTGTTGTTTCGTAACCATCGAGTTTAGGCATTTGAATATCCATTAAAATAATATTTATACTAGGCTCTTTTCTTATAATTTTAATAGCATCTTCTCCTTTTGAAACAATTTTTAATGTAGCATTTGTATCTTTTAATAAACCAGCAATAATTTGTTGGTTTAATTTATTATCTTCTACTAATAAAATAGTTTTATTTGAGAAGTCAGGTTTTACTTTTTTCTCAATTTCTTTTACTTCTTTTTCACAATTTTTTAATTCAAGTTCAAAAAAGAAGGTTGTTCCTCTATTTTTTTGTGATTTTAACCAGATTTTTCCATTCATTAAATTTACTAAATCTTTAGAGATAGCAAGACCTAATCCTGTACCTTCATATTTTTTAGAGGTACTTAAATCTCCTTGAGAAAAAGATTCAAATATTTTTTTCTCTTCATTCTTATTTAAACCTATACCACTATCTTCAATCTCAAAATAGATTTTATTATCTTTTTTTTGTAAAATTTTTAATCTAATAAAGCCTTCATTTGTAAATTTTACAGCATTATGTAAGATGTTTGTTAATACTTGTGAAACTCTTAGTTTATCTCCATAGTAATATTCACTTAACTTTTCATCATACTCTAAAATGAACTCTAATTCTTTCTCTTCTAAATCTAAATCAATATAATCAATGCAATCACTAATTACTTCTCTTAAACTAAAAGGGGCATTATGAAACTCTATTTTTCCTGCTTCAATTTTAGAGAAGTCTAAAATGTCATTGATAATTCTAAGTAAAGAGTTTGCACTTTTATCAATTTTTTCCACATACTCTTTTTGTTCTTTTTTTAAATCAGTTTCAAGAACTAGATGACTCATTCCTATAATTGAGTTCATAGGTGTTCTAATTTCGTGACTCATATTTGCTAAAAATTTTGCTTTTGCTTTTGTTGCTTCATATGCTTTGTTTCTCTCTTTTTGCAACTGTTTATTAAGTATTGATAGTTTTCTATTCCAATAAAGAGTAATTAAAATAATGATTAAAGAAATTACAAATAGTTGCCAAACTAAAGTATAGTCTGTTTTGATTTGAAAATTTGTTTTAACCCATCTATTAAAAACTTCTTCTTTAATATTTTCATCAATTAAAGTTAAGAGTTTTTCAAAAATAGAGTTTAGTAAAGGAAACTCTTTACTTGAAGCAATTGATAAGTGCATCTCCCCATTTAATTTACCTGAAACAGCAAGGGAACCTATAAAGTTTTTCTGAATGATATGATTTATAACAATTGAATTATCTATAAAACCAAAAACTTCTCCTGTTTCTACTTTTGATAAACCTTCCTCTACTGAATCAACTTCAATAATATCAACTTTTGGATATTTTGTTTTAAGTGTTTCATATAAAAAGTGACTTCTTAAGACTGCAAATGATTTATCTTTTATTGAATTAATACTATCAAAGAAAGGAACATTTACTCTTGTTGCTACAACTATATTTGCTGTTATGTATGGTTTTGTAAAATTTAAATACTCTTGCCTTGATTGAGTTGTTGCCGCAAGTGGTAAAATATCACATCTTTTTTCTTTGATTTTTAATAATGATTCTTCCCAAGTATTTGTATGAATTAATTTTATTTTTACATTTAAATCTTTTGTAATAATTTTTAAAATATCTGCAGAAATACCTATGAATTGTCCATCTTCAATCTTTTCAAAAGGAGTCCAGTTAGGTGCAACACAAATATTTAAAACTGCTTTTTCTTTTAAAAAGTTTTTTTCTTCTTCTGTTAGAATAATATCTTTTTTATAGAAACTAGGAGCATTATAATAGATAGTTAGTTCTCCTAAGTTATTATATGTGTACTCTTTTTTTTCAATAATATCTTCTTTTATAAAGCTGTAGTGTTTATATTTTTCAGGAAGTTGATTTGTAAAAATAACTTGATTGTTTTCATCTTTATATGCACTAATTAAATTTTCATTTAAATAGATATCTTTTATCTCTATTGCTGAAATCAAGTTATTTTGGAAATCTAGTTCAATCTTCTCTTTTAGACCTTCAATAGCAAAATTAGAAAGATAAATTACACTTGACTTTGCAATAATTTCTGCTGTTTTTTGAATATTGTTTGTATTTATTGTTAGACTGGTGTAAGTTTTATCATTCGGAGTTTGCTCTAGCAAATATTTTTTTATACTAAAATCTATAAGTAAATAGATTAATACTGTAATTAATGCAGGTATAAAAGTATAAGCAAATCTTAGTAGAGGTCTTCTTCTCATCTTTTATCTATATCTTCCAATAATTTTATCATAGGTTCCATCTGCTTTTATTTCATCAAATGCAACTTGCCATCTTTTTATAATTTTATCATCAGTCTCTATATTAAATGCAATATAAAGTTT
The DNA here is from genome assembly GCF_003346815.1 of Halarcobacter bivalviorum. Taxonomy (NCBI): domain Bacteria; kingdom Pseudomonadati; phylum Campylobacterota; class Epsilonproteobacteria; order Campylobacterales; family Arcobacteraceae; genus Halarcobacter; species Halarcobacter bivalviorum. Next base: position 1,925,260 of record NZ_CP031217.1, on the reverse strand, counting down.
TGACTCATAAAAAGCTTCCATTTTTACTGGTATTATCTTTTTTTGCAAATTTAATTGTTTTAATTTATACATAAAAGAGTTTTCTTCAACTGGATATAAATCAGTTTTATTTTCTAATAATTTATTAAAACTATTATTTGCTAAAGTATTAATATCAAGATTTGTAAAACCAAATTCACTTAATACTTCTTTTGTAATAGTATCTTCTGCTACTGTAATAGAAGATACTTTTTTTGCATCTTCTAAAGAGTTTATATTTAAATCATCTCTAAAAGCATTCTTAAAAAATCTAATTTCCATTGAAGAGATAGGTCCTACCCATTTAAAAAGATTTTCTCTTTGTTTGGATTTAGTTGTTAAAAAAAGAGCATATCCTTTTTTCTTCAAAGTAATATTATAACCTCTTTTCCAAGGAAAAACTTTAATCTTTTTTTTATTTCCAATTCTTTTTTGAATCTCTTTTATTAAATCAATACTTATCCCTTCTAATCCATCTTTTGTCTCAATTTGATATGGAGTCCAAGGTTCTGTAAGAGGCTGTATCTCATCCTTTGAAAATAAAAAACTAATAAATAATAATAGTATAAATAAAATTTTCATGAGTTGCCTTAAAATAATTGATTAAAGATTATATAAAAAAAGTAATAAAAGTTCTTAAAATATTTATGATAATGGTTATCAATATAAAGAAAATTTAAGCTTTCTCTTGTTAGTATTCTGATATTCATTATCATTAAAGGATGAAAAATGTCAGTTTTAATTATCGGTGGAGACAAAATAGATACTATAAAAGGTATTTTAGACCAGTTGGGAAGTTTTTCTATTACCCATTGGGATACTAGAAAAAAATCAAGTGCTTGCAGAAAAGATATTCCTCAAAATACAGATTATGTATTAATGTTAACAGATTTCGTTAATCATAATGCTATGTATAAATATAGAAAAGAAGCAAAGAAAAAGAATATTCCTGTAATTTGTACAAAAAGAAGTGCAAGTTCTGTTTATTGTGAACTTTGTAAATTTCTTAATATTAATAAATGTGAGGACTAGATGAGTGAAATGATTATAAATGAACTTAATAGTTTTAAAAACTATAAGTATGAGTCAACAACAAGTAGGGTAGTAAATTTAAAAAACATCTCTGATGCAGATTTAGATGAGTTTCTAGCAATTACACATCTTTTGGATAGAAACTATATTAAATATAAATTTACAACAAATATTGATATTAGAATACTGGGTAAAAAATAAAGGAAATTAATGTCTAATTTAATTTTAAAAAAAGAGATAAGAAGTGTTATTAGAAACTCTGGACAAGAAGTAAATTCAAAAATGTTATGTTCAATTGTAAAACTAATGAATATGAGATATAGAGATTTAGATAAAAGAAGAGTAGTTCTATTAACAAATGAACTTCTATATGAGTCAAAAGCCTAATGAAAAAATTTGGTTTTAATAGTAAGAATGAGTTTCTTCCTTCTTTTGATAAGTTTCAAAGTAATATGAATAAAAGATTAATGTTTTTAAAGCTATTTAATCAACAAGTTCCTTGCTCTTTAAAATTTACAAAAAAGGAATTAAACTCATGTAAAGAGAATCAACTCTTTGATATTTTTATCAAAAAAGTATTTTATAATCTGCAAGTAAATAGTAAATACTCATCAAAAATTAATATTGATATAAAAAAGACACTTTTAATAAATAAGTTTTTTAAAAAACTAAGCCTAAGAACAGAATTAATGCCAACTAAATATTCTATTCTTACTAATGATATTTCATCATTAAAAAAATCTACTGACCTAATAAATATACTGCTAGAAAATGATTTTTCTTTCTTTTTAGATGGAGAAGAATCTTTTAAAAATTTTGTCTCAAATAAGATATTAAATTCTTCAAAAAATAGAGAAGTTAATATTTTCGAGGATTCAATTGATATTGTTTCAAAAGAGCTAATGTTTCAAACTAAAATTTTTACTTTTTGGGAGTTCATTAATAGTAAGAAACTAGACATTGATAAACATATTAAAAAAGCGATTGATTGTATTAATAAAAGTGAATTTAAACAAGTATATTTAGTATATCCCAAAAATGAAAAATTTTATAAACACGTAAGTGTTAGATGTAATGATGTTTTAAGTAGTGAATATGAGATTAAATTGATTCCATATTCAATGCGTTCAACACTAAGATAAATTTAAAAAGGAAAAAAATGAAAGCAATATTTTATGCAACAAGTACAGGTAATACAGAAGAGGTAGCAAATAAGATTCATGAAAAATTAGAAGGATTTGAGTTAATAGATATTTCAAGTGAGGGAGTATCTAGAATGAGTGAATGTGATTCAATTATTATTGGGGTATCAACTTGGGGAGAGGGGGAGCTTCAAGATGACTGGGAAGATTGTTTTGATGAACTTCAAGAAATAGATTTTTCTGGTAAAAAAGTTGCTCTTTTTGGATTAGGAGATCAGGAAAGTTATGGTCATGAGTTTGTTGATGCTTTAGGAATTATGTACGAAACACTAAATGAAAAGAATGCTTCAATTTATGGAAAAACTTCAATTAGTGGTTATGAGTATGAATATTCAAAAGCTGAGGTAGATGGGGAGTTTGTAGGTTTAGTAATTGATGAAGATAATCAAGCTGAACTAACAGATGAGAGAGTTACAAACTGGTGTAATGAGATAAAAGTTATATTATAGTATTGATAATTGTTCTTAAAATCAAGAAAAATTAAAGTTTATTTTGTTACTATTCAAGTTCAATTCAAGCTGGTTGAATTACACACAAGGAGAGTTATATGAAAAAAGTAAGTTTAATTGCAGCTTCATTATTAGTAACAACTAATTTAGTTGCAAATAGTTTTGATGAAGCATTTAAAGCTGGAACTGTAAGTGGTGATATTACACTATATGGTGAGAGACAAAATAATAGTGGTGGAAATAAAGACTCTGGTTTTACTATGGGTTCTATTGGTCTTTCTTATGAAACTGGAGAATTAAATGGTTTTAAAGCAGCAGTAGGTTTTAGAGGAAATCATGATTTTTCAGAAGTAGAAAAAGATGATTATTCTGATGGAAGTGAAAAAGAGGCTATTGTTCATACTGCAAATATCTCTTATGCAAATGAGTATTTAGGATTAACTCTTGGTAGACAAGAGGTTGATTTAGAGTGGTTAGGTGATTTTCATGAGGCTGCAGTACTTGGAATTAAAGCAATTCCAGATACAACAGTTATTCTTGGATATACAAAGAGAAAAGCTGTTGCAGATGCAGATGCACCTTTAGAAGATTTTGCAGATTTTGGAACTACTGATGAAAATAAAGAGATTGATTATGCAGCTGTAATAGATGCAAAATATGAAGGAATAAAAGGTTTAACTGTTAATCCATACTATTATGATGCTGATAATTTAGCAAATTGGTATGGTTTAAAACTTGATTATGATACTGACTTATTTGGAATAACTTTACATGGTGCAAAAAGTAGTGAAGATGTAAATAATGTAGATGATGGAGATATTGCTCATCTTGAAGGTAGATTAAATATTGCAGGATTTGGATTTAATCTTGGATATGTAACTACTGATAAAAGTGGTGGAGCAGGTTCTATGTCAACTCTTGGAGACAATATCAATCCTTTTGATACTTTAAGAGGTGGAGATGGAGAAAGAGTTTATGATGCAGATACTGATACAACTTATTTAAATGTAAACTATAAAATTGCAGATGTAGAACTTGGTGCAATGTATGGTGAAATGAAATATGGAAGTGATAAAGATAAAGAGTTTGATTTTACTGTAGATTATAGTATTACAGATAACTTATCTGTTGGAGCTCTTTATGTAAATTTAGATGCTGAAAATAGTGATGATGATTATGATAAAGTAACTTTAACTATAGAGTACTCATTTTAATATAAAAAAGAGCCTTTTGGCTCTTTTTACACTTTTAGATAATTTCATCTTTATCTAATTCTACAAACTCATTTTCATTTATTGCATCTTCATGAAAATACTCTATTTTATTTTCTGCCATTTCTAAGTGTTTTAATTTAGCAATATGAAATATTGCATCTCCTTCTTGAATTAAAGGAATTTCAGATTTCCCAATAATAATACCATCAAAAGTTGCTCTTATTTCATAGCTTATATCATCTAAAGGTTCATCTACATAAGCAATAATTTCATCCTCTTTTACTGTTTCTCCTAAACCCTTAATAGTTCTAATGATTCCACTCTCTGTTGACCTTATCCATTGACTATTCTTTGCAATAATTGGAAGTTTATATTTTTTTCTTTTTGTTGATTTAGGAAGCATATCTAAATCTCTTAGAACATTTACTATCCCTTTTACTCCAATTCTAATAGACTTTTCATCAAACCTTAGTGCTTCTCCTGCTTCATAAAGTAAGATGGGAATACCTTTATTTTGTGCTTCTTCTCTTAAAGAACCATCTCTTAATTCAGAGTGTAAAACAACAGGTGCTTCGAAGGATTTTGCTAAGTCATAGGTAAAAGGATTATTTATATCTGTTCGTATTTGTGGTAAGTTTGATTTATGAATAGAGGCAGTATGTAAATCGATACCAAAATCACATTTTGTAACGATTTCATCAAAAAAGATTTTTGCAATTCTACTTGCTAAAGAACCTTTTTTGGAACCAGGAAAAGAGCGATTTAAGTCTCTTCTATCTGGCATATATCGTGAAAGAGTAGTAACTCCATAAGTATTTACAATAGGAATTAAGATTAGTGTCCCTTTTAACTTTTTTAAAATAGTAAGTTTTCTTAATCTTCTAATTATCTCTATACCATTTAATTCATCCCCATGAATTGCAGCGCTTACAAAGATAGTAGGACCAACTCTTTTCCCTCTTATAATTCTTACAGGAAGCCTCATAGGAGAGTGATATAGCTTTGGAAGTTTTAAATCAAGGGTTATATTCGTCCCTTTCTCTATCTCCGTATCAGCTATTATTAACTTCTCCATTTTAAGCTCCTATATTATCTCTTTTAATTTTCCTTTTTTTATTTGGTCCTGCTTCTGGTACATTTTTTTCAATATAATCCATGATTTTTCCTGCAATATCAATACCTGTTGATTTTTCTATACCTTCTAATCCAGGGCTTGAGTTAACTTCCATAACAAGAGGACCACGACTAGATGGAATCATATCAACTCCACAAACTCCTAATCCCATAGCTTTTGCAGCAGCTAAAGCAGTAGCTTTTTCTTTTCTATTTAACTTATAAGAAGTAGCACTTCCTCCTTGGTGTAAGTTTGATCTAAAATCTCCTTCTGCACCTTGTCTTTTCATAGCCCCAACAACTTCTCCTCCTACAACCAAGGCTCTAATATCAGCACCTCCTGCTTCTTCAATAAACTCTTGTACAAGTAAGTTTACATCCATTCCATAAAAGGCATCTAATACTGACTTCGCAGCTTTTTCACTATCTACTAAAACAACACCAACACCTTGAGTTCCCTCTAAAATTTTAAGAACTAACGGAGCTCCACCACTTAGAGCAATAACATCTTTTGCTGTAGATTTATTTGAAGCAAAAACTGTTCTTGGCATATCAACACTATTTTTTGATAAAACTTGTAAACTTCTTAGTTTATCTCTACTTCTAGCAATTGCCAAGTTTCCAGAAGTACTAAATACATCCATCATCTCAAAGTGTCTAACCATAGCAGTACCATAGAATGTTCTACTTGCTCCGATTCTAGGAATAATCGCATCAGGAGTAGGAAGTTTTTTCCCTAAATAGTTGATTAATAGTTCACCTTTGATAATCTCAATTGTACACTTTAGATAATCAACAACTCTTACTTCCCAACCTTTACTTCTACCTGCTTCAACTAATCTTTTTGTTGAATATAATTTTGGGTTTCTTGATAATATATATACTCTCATATAGTCCTCTTTTATTGTTGTTTTGATAGATATTCTTTTGATACATCAACAAGAAATCTTTTACTTAAAAATTTTCTTCCAATTAACATAGGTAATTTCATATCTGCTCTATTTGTAAGTGTAATTATACTTTTATATCTTTTGCCCATAAACTCTACACTAACTTTAATAGAAGGTCTAATTTGTAGTTGTCCATTTGAACTTTTTACTTTTTTTAATTTGTATAAAGGCATACTCATTCTTTTTCCATGGTAAGATGGATGTACATCATCAACTAATGTAAAATGTACTATCTCATTTTCAATGATTATATCATCACAATGCAAAGCATTTGAGTCTGCACCAGTATCAATTTTGGCATCTAATTCTTCTAATTCTAAATCGATTATAGAAATAAGTTCTTTTTTTCCTACTATTTTCATATTGAAGTTTACTTTTTTTGGTTTAGATATAAAATTTAATTTATAATATTATGCTAGCATAAACTTATTAAAAATAGGGGTAAAGTAGTTTAAAAAGGGAAAAGAAGAGGGGATTATTCCTCTTCTAATAAGTGTTCATATCTTTTATCTGTTAGTAATTTCATAAAAGCAACTAAAGCTTCTACTTTTCTATCATTTTGTTTTTTAGCTTTTAACTCTTCTAAAGAGATAGTCTCTTTTACTTCTGGTTCATCCCAAGGTTTATTTGTTTCTGGATTAATTGTTCTTTCTTTATTATTATATTTATCATAAAACTCCACAACAGTTTTTAAATCCTTAAATACTCCATTGTGCATATATGGACCTGTAACTGCTACATTTCTTAAAGTTGGAACTTTATATTTTCCTAAATGTTTTTCATCGATAACTTTTGGATTTGCTAATAAACCTTTATCAATCTCTTTTACCCCATTTACTGCTCTTAGTTCATGGTTAATTGGTGTTCCTATATTATGGTATTCAAAATTTGTAAATGTTTCACCTTCTGAATCCTCTTTTTTGCTAAGGTGGCAATTTGCACAAGAGTTATTTGCATTTGAGAAAAATAGTGATCTTCCTAAATCCTCTAAAGGTGTTAAATCATACTCTCCTCTTAAATATCTATCATATTTTGAATCAAAAGGAGCAAACTCTTTTGTTTGTTCAAATTTTTCTATTGAATCTGTCATTGCACTATAGGCTTTCTCATTTGAAGAGAAAATATCTTCTCCATAAATAGTTTTAAAAGTCTCAATATAATATGAGTTCTCTTTTAATCTTTCAACAACAGCTTCTTTTGAAGGCATTCCCATTTCAATAGGATTTGTGGGAGGTCCTCCAGCTTGACCGGCTAAAGTATCTTCTCTTCCATCCCAAAATTGTCCACCAATATATTTATCATTTTTTTTATCATAGTGAAATTTTGGACTAAACATAGCATAAGCTGCACTTGGAGCTTGTCTATCACCTAAAGATTTCCCATCATCTCCTAGTGAAGCCATACTCTTAATTCCATTGTCTCTGTCATCTGCAAAACCAGCATCTGGATTATGACATGTGGCACAAGCTTGAGTTCTATTTTTTGAAAGGTTTTTATCAAAAAATAGAACCTTCCCTAATTGTTCTTTTTGCTTTGTCTGCTTTAAAATCTCTTCTTTTGATAATGTAGAGTTTGTACACGCAGTAAAAACTAAAGCAGTAGTTACCAAAGTAACTAAATTTAAATATTTCATTAACTTCTCCTTCTTAAAATATTTATAAATGGTAGTAGTAATAAGTTTTTAAGTGAGTTATACTCTTTCATTTGCTCTTTTCTTAGCCCAAATTTTAAAACCTGAACTTCATTTGAGAGTTTTAGTGTTCCAAAAACTCTATCCCAAATGGCTAAATATCCACCATAATTTTTATCAAAAAACTTTTTACTATGGTGAATTTGATGTTGTTTTGGAGAGATAAACCATTTCTCTAAAAAACTAAAGTAGTTAAGAGGAATATGAGAATGTCTTAAATTTGAACCTAATAATGAGAAAATAAAGACAAAGATATTTGCTCCAACTACTTCATAAACTCCAATTTTTGAGCCAAAAAAGTATAAAAAGATACCTGTTGTAAAACCAATACTTAATGAGTATCTAAATCCAAAAAGAATATTTTCAATGGGATGAACTCTATAAAAAGTTAAAGGGTTTAAAACTTTTGCACTATGATGTATCTTGTGAAACTCCCAAAGAAAAGGAATTGTATGAAGGAATCTATGTAACCAATATCTAGTAAAATCACTTACAACAAAAAGTGTAACTGTATAAAAAATAATAACAACTTCATAAGAGATTGAGTTTATATGATTAAAACCAAACTCTAAATATAGAACCTTTCTTATATATAAAGCAACACTATTTGCACTAATTACTATTGGAAAAATCATTAATGTCTTAATAAAATATGAAAGAATAAAGTAGTAATAATCTAGCTTTGCACTAGGGTGTAGCCAAAGAGTTTTAGAGAAATTTACTCTTTTATATTTTTTATTAAAGTATAAATAGATTATTCCAATAGCAATTGATGAGATAATATAAACCCAGAAAGTTCTTTTATCTGGGTTTATTAAGTACTCAAAGAGTAAAGGAGAATTCAAGTTTAATCCCCATCTGCATCAATGATTTTTGCATTGATTGATAACTCTTCAATCAAATCTAAAAATAGAACTACATGAATAGTGTTTGCTTCATCATAAAGCTTTTTTGCCTCTTTAAAATTATCATTTTTGATTTGTTTATTTAAAGAGATAGCTTTTGAAATAGACTCTCTTAAAACATTAACTTGTTTGTTATGAGTTAAGTCTTCTAAGTAGTTTCCATAATCGTAATAGGCTTTGTTATCAAAAACATTTTTATAAGTATTTAAAATTGCACCAATTGCTAAAGAGGAGTTTTTACTAAGAGCATATTCAGCTCTTTTATTATCAAAACTATCTTTATATTTTTTACTTAATCCTACAACATCTCCAATTCTCCACTCTTTTAGTTTGTAAGTATTTTGAATAAGTTTATTGATTAAAACTCCATTTGCTTTTTTTAAATCAGATAAAAAGTTTTTATGTTGTTTTTTATATTCAGTATTAATATCTTCTAAGTGAGAAGTGATTTTTTTAGTGATTGTTAATGCAAAGTCTTTAACTCTTTCATCTTTTAAATCTTTAGCATATAAAAGATATTCTAAGGCATTTATTGATTTAAGTGAGTTTTTAAACAGAGCAATTTTTGGCTCATCTTTGCTTAATAAAGCTCTATCCAGTTGTGCTTTTATATCTTCATTTCCATGATGATATATATCAATTAATCTAGGTGTATCAATATACTCTTCATTTAAATCTCCTAAGATATATAAAGATTGAATACTTTTCCAAGATACAATTAACTCTTGAAAACTTTTTTTACTTAGTTCAATGTTTTGTTGAAAAATAGCTTCTTGTAATTTTGTTGCATCTTCAACTGCTTTTTGTGAATCTTTTAAAATCACATTTTCATAAATTGTATTTAATACTCTCTCATTTTTTTTATCAATGGCTGCATTTGATAGAGTAATTAAACATACAAGTGTAAAAATTATCTTAAATAATTTCATCCTATAACCTCTCTAAAAATTTTAATAATTGTTCTCTTTTCTCTTTTGGTAAATTCATAAAAGCCTCTTTTGAAGCTTTTGCTTCACCACCATGCCAAAGTATTGCCTCTTGGAAATCTCTAGCTCTTCCATCATGTAATAATCTTGGTTTTTCTGTATTTATTTTGTCATGGAGAGATAATCCCCATAAAGGTGCAGTTCTCCACTCTTGTCCATTTGCTATAAATTCACTTCTTCCATCAGCTAAACCTTCTCCCATATCATGTAGAAGTAAGTCTGTAAAAGGTGAAATCTCAATACCACTTTTTGTAGTAAAAGAATCCATATGACATTTTGCACAAGAAATCTCTTTAAATAGGGCTAATCCCTCTTTATAATCTTTATCTTTTTTAGTACTAAAAGTCTCTCTTTTTTTAATATAAAACTCAATTGCTTGAAGTCTAAAATCAGGAAGATCTATCTTATCTCTTGCTTTTGGTGCTTCTTTACAAGCTTTTTGTTTTTCGGTACATCTATCTTCATTAAAGATAGTTGTTGTTAAACCCATATCATTTATAGCAGCATCAGCTGTTTGATGAATAATTGAGGTATTATTAGCTTTCCAAGAGTATTTTCCTAACTCTTTTTTCTTTGTAAGGGGAGAATAAGCAAAATTTGCTCGTCCAGAAATACCATCTTTGTTTTTATCAAATTCATCAACATTTGCTAAAATGTCTTCTTCTGAAATATCTTCTAAAAGCCCTAAACCATTTAATGAAGGTGCAATTCTAAAAGTAATAATTGTATCTTTATGAAGTTCTCCATACTGTAAATCATTTAATACATAAGTAGGTTTTAAAATAGTATCAACTTCTCCATCTGGAAATTTAACTTTTATCTCTTCAAATTTTATTTCAGGTTTAGCTTCATATTTTACATCATGAATACCATTTATTGCTATTTGTCCTCCATAAGTAGGCTCTGGAAGTAAAGCATTTTTTTCTAAAAACTCTAACTGTTCTTTTAAACCTTTTGAAGGAAGTGAAAGTTTAGCAATAACTGCTCTTGATAGTTTTCCCTCTTCATTAAAAAGATTACCTCTACCATTATTTGGATGACAACTATTACAGGTGTTTGCATTAAAAAGTGGTCCTAATCCATCCCTTGCTGTCGTTGCACTTGGAGCTTCAACCCAAGGAATTTTAAAAAAACTTCTTCCTAATATAAACTTGTCATACTCTTCATCACTAAGATTTTTTACAGGCTTTAATAAAGTAGTTTTGTCTCTTTTTTCTGTTATTTCAGAGCCATTAGCTAAAACTGCAAAAAGCCCAGTAGCAAAAAATGCTACGAGGCTTTTATTTATAAGGGTTTTATAGCTTGATTTGAACTTAGATTTTTGTTTCTTCTGGATCTGTAACATCATCTGTACTTAAAGAGATTCCATTTGCTTTTGCAACAGTTACCATTTCATCACCAAGTTTTCTCATCTCATTTTTAAGTTTTACAATAACTTTTGCCATTGGATTATCTGGTTGAATTTGATAATCAAAGTGCTCTTTTGTTTTTGCAGTTTTATCAACTAAAGCAATTTTTTCTTCGATTGAAGCCATTAATTTTTCAATTCTTGCTTTATCTTCTGTTGATACTTTATCTAATAGTGAAAGTCCATAAGACTTACCATTATATGTTGAAGTTAAAATATTTTTAAAACCTTGATAATTTGTTACTATATCTCTATGTGTATTATCAGAGAAGCAAGAGTGTTCATCCTCTTCTGATGGAGTTAAAACAGCAACTGCGATTCTTTCATTTGCAAGTTCTGATTTAATAAATACACCCATTCCTGCAATAACTTGTTTTAAAGCTTCTTCTCTTGATAGGTTTTTAGAACTATTTTCACCGCTTAGTTTTCCTTGGAAAGCAGCTTGATATAAACCATCTTTAGACCAAGCACTTGCAACTACTTCTAAATCTGCAACAATTTTTTCAGATGCAGCTTTTAAATATGCTAATCTTCTTTGAGAATTAACATCAGATGTAAAATCAGAAAGTGGTCTTTGTCCCGCAGTTTTAGCACCATTTGTTATTGCATCTTTTACAAAGTTTGAGTAATCTTGGTCTTGTCCCCATAAGATAAATTCAACGGCATGGTATCCAGTAGAAACATTAGCTTCTCCACCATTTTCATTTAAATCAGTTAACGCATCAATAGTGATAGTAGTTACATCTACAGCTTTTGAATCTTCTCCACCTGGATTAAATTCTCCAGTTGTATCAATAATATTCCCAGCAGTTCTTTTCCCATTTGCATCAATTGTATAGTCAATCATATTTTCATCTAAAGGCCAAGCATTTAATTGTCCTTCTAAAGCACCATATTTTTCAGATACCCAACCTTCTTCTGCATCAATTGGACCATTTGATAATCTGAAAATTTCAGTTTGTCCATAAGATTCTCTTGATTTTAACCAAGCATTTTTTGCTTCTTGTAAAGTCTCTTCTGTAGGGTTTTTAGCAAAGTCATTAATAGCACTCTGTAAAGCTTTTGCATCATTTAAAGCATCTGTATAATTTTCATTTGCAATTTTTGCATAAGCACTTAGGATATCTACTTTTTTCATTTGCATATGAGAATGAGTTTTAGCATCTGTATTTGAAGCGGCACAACCAGCAAAAGCTAATGCAGCTGCAAAACTAATACTTGCTGTTAATAGTTTTGTTTTATTCATAATTTTCCTTTTGATTGTTAAAATGATAGTCGTTATCAAATAATTTGAAATGATTTTAAAAAAAATACACTTAATCAATACTTAATATTGATAGCTCTTATCAATGAATTATAGATTTTTTAAATGATTTCTAATAGTATTTATTAATTCATTATTGATTGTTTTCATATCTATTTCATTTTTAAAACATTCATATTCTTCTAAAATGAACATATAGTTATTTAATGTATTGATTAGTTTCTTATCTTCTATTAGTAGGACGAGTTTTGAGATAATTGTTCTAATAATAACTTTTTTTTCTGTTAAGTTTTCACAAGTGATTGTTACAACTTCATCGCTTAAATTTGAGAAGGCACTAAGCTTTTTCTCTCTTAGCCATTTTTTACTGTCTTGTTTTTGAGAAATTTTTGAACTGATTACTGAATCAATTAGTTTTGTAGCAATAGTTCCAAATAGGGCATTGCTAGCAATTGTATTTATTGCAGGAAGTGCAATCATTTAAAATCCTTTTCATTGATAATAGCTATCAAAATTATAAGGGAAGAATTCTTAAAAACTGTTTAAAATGATAATAACTATCATTAATATAATATTAAGTATAGTTAATATAGTATTTTGATACTGATTATTAAGGTTAAAAGATGAAAAGTGATAATATAAACTCAAATTTGCATAAAAAAAATATAAAAATCCATAGTAATCTATGGAAAGTTTACACAGTAACTTTACTGCTTAGTCTAATAATTATTTATATAAAAGGGTAAGAATGAATAAAAAGCATGGAATAACTTTTGAAACATTTTTAAAAAACTTTAAACTGCATGTTTCTAAGTTAGGGTTTAAAAACTCAATTCAAAAAGATTATATTTTAAAGATTCTTTTCTATTGTGATGAACACTTAACTGCAGAACAGATTGCACATAAAGTAAAAGTTGAGTACAACATTGATGTTGGTATTGCTACAGTATATAGAACTGTAAAGTTTTTTGAAGATTTAAATTTAATTGATAGTTTAGATGTTGGAGACAGTGTAAAAAGATATGAGCTTAAAATTGCTGAACATCATGACCATTTAGTTTGCACTTCTTGTCATAAAATAATTGAATTTACAGATGAAGTAATTGAAGAAAAACAAGAAGATATTGCAAAAGAAAATAATTTTATCTTAAAAGATCATGCAATGATTATTTATGGTTTATGTGAAGATTGTCAATAAATTAAAATGAATATTAATAAAAAAGTTTCTCTTCTTTTTGTTTTGATTTTTATACTTTCTTTTTTATTCATTTCAATAATTGTAAAAAATAGAATAGTAAATATTGAAAATATAGAAGAGAAAATTATTATAAATAATATAAAAAAAGTTCAAAATATTCTTAATAACTATTATGAAAAGATTAAGAATATTAGTTATGAATACTCTACTCATAGCCATATTATTGATATTGTAAAAAATAGAGATAAGGAGAAACTAAATAGCTTTTTTAATAATAAACCAGATTTTATGAAGAAACTCAATTTAACTTATTTTATTCTTTTGGATAAAGATAAAAATCCTTTATTTTCTAAATATTATGATCTAACTTCAGATGAGGAACTATATGCTTCTAAAGAGCTTTTTACATATCTAAAAAAGAGTGATTTAAGTAAACTAGATTCTAAAAACAAATATCTAACTTTAAATTTTGAAAAGATACTATTTAGTGTTGAAAAGATTATAGTTAATAATGAGATAGAAGGTTATATTTTTACTGCAAGAGCTATTAACTCTACTTTTTTAACAAAAGTGAGTGAAGTAATAGAGGATTATGCAAGTTTAGTTACAAATTATGGTTTAAAAGATATTCAAAAATTAAAATATGAAAATGAAGAGATAAGTTATAGTATTAAAAAAAATAGTGAAGAGAATCTATTTTATTATTTAGAGTTTTATGATTTATTTGAAAAAGAGAATTTTTATATTAGATTCCAAAATAAACGAGAAGTTTACAATAATATGATTATTGAATTAAAGTATATTTTATCTCTTTTTTTAGCTATGTTTTTAATAACAATGATTATCTTCTTTATTTTTATGAATAAACTTTTTGTAAATAGAATAAATTATATTACCAGTGTAGTAAAAAAAGTCTCTTTAAATGAGACTTTAAAATATAAGTTGAAAGTTAGTTATGATGATGAAATTTCATATTTAGTAAGAAAAATAAATGAGATGTTTCGTGTTATAAATGCTCAGCAAGATTTAACATTAAAAAAAGAGAGAGATTTTTTACAGTCTGTTTTAGATACTCAACAAAATATTATTATGATTACAGATGGAAAAGAGATTCAAAGTGTAAATAGAAAATTCCATGAAATTTTTAATAGTACAGAAAACTTTTTAGAAAATATTGCCCTAATTGATAATAAAACAAAAGCAAATTTTATTGCTGTTGCAAAACGATATAACAATAAAGATATTCCTGCAAAATTTAAATTTACTGATGAAGAAAGATACTTTACTTTTCATGTTTCTAAATTAGATATTAGAAAATATTTAATTTGTATGAATGATGTTTCTACTTTAAATCATAAAATTAATCATCTAACTTTTAGAGCAACAACAGATGAGCTTACAAGTGTTTATAATAAAGCTACAATAACAAATTATGCAAAAAGATGGTTAGAGAATAAAGACTTCTCTATGATAATTTTTGATATTGATTACTTTAAAAAAATCAATGATACTTATGGACATTATGTGGGAGATGTAATTTTAAAAGAGTTATCAAAACTTATCTCTTCTGAAATCTCTAAAAATGATATTTTAGGAAGATTTGGTGGAGAAGAGTTCTTACTTTTGATAGATGATACTTCAAGTTTAAATATAATTAAAATAGCAAATAGAATAAGAAAAGTGGTTGAAGCCAAACTTTTCCTTGTAGATGAACATAAAATTTATATAACTATTTCTATGGGATGTACGGTTTGTATTTATGATGAAGAGTTTGAAATAATTTATAAAAGAGCCGATGAAGCTTTATATGAAGCTAAAAAAAATGGAAGGAATAGGGTTGTTTTTTATTAAAAAAAATAACATTTATTGATAGTGATTATAAGTTTATAATAAGTTAGCATTAAGTTTAAGATAGAATAATTATAAAAAGGAAATTGATGATAAGTACAGAAGATATTATTAAAATAGCAAGTTATTTTACAGTAATAGCTCATACTCCTGGAAGACTAAGAGTAAGAGTTAATCCAAAGATTAAAAGTGAAAGTGGAAATATCACTTTAGAAGATATTGAAAATCTTCCAAATAAAATAAATGGAATAAATAGTATTACTATAAAAAAAATAATAGCTTCAGTAACTATTACTTATGATCCAACAGTTTTTTCTCCAGCTCTTTGGGAAGATTTAATTGCCAATAGAAATTTAGATGAAATAACAGAGTTAATAAATAATCTAGCAAAGGAGGTTGTGTAGTTGCCAGTAAATTTAGATGAGGCTTTATTAATTAGCCAACGGATTGATGTGAATGATCCTCAACCAATAGTTTCTCAAGCTCTTAGAATTGCAATTTATGATGAATGTAAAGCCTATGAAGCTTATGTAAGAATTATTGAAAAGTTTGGGTTAGTTCAACCTTTTGTTCATATAAAAGAGTCTGAAGCTAGACACTATTCAGCTTTAATCTCTTTATTACAAAAGTATAATGTGGAAGTACCAGTTAATGATTGGCACTTAAAAATTGAAGCACCAAATAGTTTTATAGAAGCATGCGAACTAGGTGTAGCAAGTGAGATACAAAATATAGCTATGTATGATAATCTTTTACAACATGTTCAAGAAGCTGATATTAGAGATGTTTTTTATCAACTACAAGCACACTCATATAATAATCATCTTCCTGCTTTTAGAAATTGTATTTTAAACCATTATAGTGTAGCAAATGATGTTCAAGGTTTTAATCAAGAACAAGTTATGAATAAAATTGGCGAATATCAGATGATTTTAGAAGATATGTTAAATGGAAATATGGATGAAACAAAACTTACAAAGTTATTTTCAAAGTTAAATATCTCAATGGTTTCAGGTGCAGCATTAGGTGCAGCAGCGGTTGCGTTTTTAAATGACTATATGAATAAACAAAATAAGGAGTAAGTCATGGCTTTACCATTTGTATTAGGATTAGCAGTAGGAGCAGGTGCAGTTATTGCTTTTAGTAAATCAGATAAGATAAAAGAGAAAGCAGTATCTTTATTTTCTAAATCAAAAGATGTAGCAAATTCATCTTTAGAAAAAGGAAAAGAGAAAGTTGAAGATGTAAAAGATACAATCAATGCAACAGCAGCTTGCATTAAAGAAAAAAAAGAGCAACAGAAATTAGCAAAAGAGTCAGAAAAAAAGGAAGAAAAATAGATGAATCAACCTCTTATAAATAATCCAGCAAATCCAATTTTAAGAAGTGTTATTACAGGAGCCGTAGCTTCTGCCGTAGCTTCTGGAACTATAAATATGAGAAAAGTAAAAAATGAAGAAATCTCTACACAAGAGGCTTTAAGAGATACTTTAAAAAGAACTTCTCAAGGTGCAATTGCAACAGGAGCAGCAGTAGCTACAGCTAACTATTTAACACAAAAAGGTGGTTTATTTAAAGCTTTAACAACTATTTCAGTTGGAATGGCTGGTATTTATGCCCTTGAAGTTTTAGATGACAAGTTAAATAATCAATGCAATGAGTTAGTTTGTGAAGAGACTAACTTAGTAGAGCAGGAGTAATTTTATGAATCAAAACAATAATCAAAATATGAATATGAATCAAATGGGAATGAATCCAAATCAACAAAATATGTATGATTTAAATATAGATAATACAAGAGTTGGAGCAACTCCTTCAATGAATATAAATCAAAATCCATATATCAATCCTCAACCTAATCAACAGTTTGGGGCTCCTGCTACTCAAAATCAAGGTTTATTTAATAACTCTGATTTTGTAAAGGGTGCTTTAATTGGTGCAGCAGTAACTTTTCTTTTAACAAATAAAGGGGCTCAAGAGACTATTATGAAAGCAGCTTCAAAAGGAAGTGAACTTTTTCAAGCAGGAATGGAAGAGTTAAAAGAGAGATATGAAGATGCAAAAGCTCAAATGGAAGCAAATCAAAATCAATAGTTATGAATAATCAATTTAAAATAGTACACCAAACTAAAAATAGAATTAGATATAAATATTCACTTTTAGATAATCAATATTTAGATGAGAATATTTTAAAAAAGGATTTAGAAAAACTAAAGGGTGTAGAAGCTGTAAGAGTTAATAAAACAGCTAAAAGTGTTATTATAAATTTTGAAGATGAAGCTACTATAAAAGAAGTAGAGAAGAGATTAGTAACTTTAACTTTAGAGGATTTATTAGAGTCTTGTAAAAATGAGGCTGTATGCGTCTCTTGTATTAGTGAGGAAGACCCAAGTTTAAAAGGAATTATAAGAGCTAGTTCTGCATTACTTGCAGAAAGGCTTACTAAAAATGATTTTCTTAAAGCTTCAATCTCTTCTTTTGCTGCAGCTCCTTTATTACTTGAAGGAAGCAAAGAACTTTTTGAAGAAGGGCTTACTTCTAAAGTATTAGAAAGTGCAGCAGTTGGTATCTCTTTATATAGAAAAGATTATTTAGCTGCTAACTCTACAAATGCAATGTTAGAGTTAGGAGAGTATATAGAAGAAACAACTGTACATAAAAGTGATGATTTATTAAAAGAGCTTGCTAAGCCAAATGTTGAAGAGGCTTGGATTGAAAAGATTGTTAAGGGTAAAGTTACAGAGGTTTTAGTTAAAAGTAGTGAGATTAAAACAGGTGATGTTGTAATTGTAGGTGTAGGAAATACTGTACCTGTAGATGGACATATCTTAGATGGAAGTGCAAGTGTAAATGAAGTTTCAATGACAGGAGAAGCTGAACCTATTATGAAACAAAGAGGAGATAGAGTTATCTCTGGTACTATTGTAGAAGATGGAAGATTAAGAATTTGGGCTGAATACGTGGGTGCTGATACTGCAACACAAAGAATTAAACACTACATAGAAAACTCTTTAAATGAAAAATCTTCAGTACAATTAAAAGCTACAAAACTAGCTGATAAGTTAGTGCCTGTAACCTTAGGACTTGCTGGAACTTCATATCTTTTAACGAAAGATTTTGAAAGAATGGCTTCTATCTTACAAGCTGATTACTCTTGTGCTTTAAAGCTTGCAACCCCAGTTGCTTTTAAAACAACAATTTCAAAAGCAGGGCATAATGGTATTATGATTAAAGGTGCAAAATCTATTGAATCTTTAAGTAGTGCTGATACTTTTGTTTTTGATAAAACAGGAACTCTGACAGAAGGGGAACTTGAAGTTATCTCTGTAGAGTCATATGATGAGCAGTGGAGTGAAGAAGATTTATTAAATCTTACAGCTTCAACAGAAGAGCACTATTTCCATCCTGTTGCTGAAGCAGTTGTAAAAGCAGCAAAAGAGAAGGGCTTTGTTCATATGCACCATGAAGAGGTTGAGTTTATTGTAGCTCATGGGGTAAAAACAGAGGTTGAAGGAAAACAAGTTGTAATTGGAAGTAGACACTTCTTAGAAGATGATGAAAAGATTGATTTTGGAAATGCAAAAACAAGAATTCAAAAGTCTTTAGACAATGGGAAAACACTTCTTTATATAGGTTTTGATGGAAAACTTTTAGGCACAATCTCTTTAGCTGACAACTTAAGAAAAAATGCAAAAGCTTCAATTAAGAGATTAAGAGAGCTAGGTGTTAAAAATATTGTTATGTTAACAGGAGACACCAAGAAAAAAGCTTCAATGATTGCTGAAGAATTAGATATTGATGAGGTAAGAGCAGAGCTTTTACCAACTGATAAAGCAAAAATTGTAAAAGAGCTTATGGATGAAGGTAAAAAAGTAGCCTTTGTAGGTGATGGAATCAATGATGCTCCCGCACTTATTTCTGCTCATGTGGGTATCTCTATGAGTAGGGGAGCTGATATTGCAAAAGCAACAGCAGATGTAAGTTTATTAAAAGATGATATTGCGGCAGTTGTAGAGGCTAAAGAGCTGGCAAATGATACAATGAAATTAATCAACAATAATTTTAATGCAACAGTAGGAATAAACTCTGCTATTTTAGCAGGAGCTACCTTTGGACTATTTTCTCCAATACAAACAGCAGTACTACATAATGGTACAACTATTGGCTTATTATTAAACTCTATAAAAGGGGTAAAAGTAAAAAGTAAGAGTATTTAAACTCTTGCTTTTTATTTGAAAACCTCTTCTTCTAATTTATTTAATTTTTTATCAAATAAGCTTACAAAATAGTTTTCTTCATCTGTATATCTAATCAAATAATATTTTGGATTTGAGATAAGTTGTAGTCTCATCTTTTTATAATCAAACTCTTTTAAGTCAATTTTTTTAAACTCAAAACTATGGTAATCAAGCAAATAAAAATCACTATTTTTACTAATTGCATAACCAGCAAACTGCTTTTGTCTATTTTCACTTATTCTAATATAAGCTAAATCAATCTCTTTGGGATATGAAATCTCATTTAAATAAGTTATATCATCGGCTCTATTTAATCTAAAGAGTCTATTTTTTGAATCAAGAAAGAAGTATCCTAAATCAAAAGGTTTTAAATTTGTAGCTTTCCCCCACACTTTTTTGATAGGAAAAGATACCTTATGTTTTTTTGTTAAAGAGGTAAGTTCTTCACTTAGTTTTTTGTCAAGTTTTTCATCAAAATTATAAGCTGTAATTTTCTTATCTTCAAAAATTAAAACTTCTTCTGGAAATTTAATCATTCCTATTTTACTATTTGGATTTAAAAAAGGGTAGAGTTTAAGTTCTTGTTCTTTTAAAAATTCTGGTTTAAAAGAGAAGCTTAACCTTGAGTCTCGAATTAGCTCTTTATCAAAAGTTTCAGTATCAATCATAATAGGAAGCTTTTTTTGAATATCTAAATTTCTCCAATATACAAAAGGTAAATATGATTCATAAGTCTCTCTATCAAAAGTTTTTTTATCTTTTATTCCATACTCAAAATTATGCTCTCCAAAGTTTTTTTGATAAACAAACTCTTTTATAATAGGAGAGTAGAAAATATAATATTTATTAAACTCTTTTTTAAACTCTTCTTTATAGGAAATACTTGCAAAATAGCCTACTATAAAGATAGAACTTATAGTTAAAAACTTAAAAGAAATAGTATTTACTCTTTGCTCTTTAATACTATAAAAACTATCAAGAACTAGCGTTATCAGAAATAATGAGACAATAATCCATAATAAATCATTTGTATTAAAAATATTTTTATGAAAAATAAAAATAAATAAAATTGAAAGCGAGAGTTTTATAATACTTATAGTAGAGTTTTTTTCTATAATAGCACTACTTACTCCAAAATATAAAATCAAAGAGCCTAAAAAATAGAAGAAAAAATCTTTTAATGCAATAGTTATAATTTCACTTGGGTAATAAAAACTAAGAATATAAGAAGTAGAAGAACTTATAAACAAAGATAGAATAGATATATAAATAGCTCCTACAAAAAGATGTAAAAAAATAGATTTTGAGATACTTATTGGAAAATGAATTATCATTTTAACTCTATTTTTTACTCTTTCTGGAATAAACTGAAATAAAGAGATAGCAATACTTATTAAATAAAATAGATACGCTAAATAATCATAAGGTTTTTGTTCTAAACTAGAAAACCTATACCACATCATTGATTCTGGTTCTACAGTTTTAAATAGAAACTCTAAATTAATATAAAAGTGAATTAAGACAGAAATAGTAATAAGAAATAGAAATAAAACTAAATACTTGATTTTAAGCCACTCTTTTTTTATAATTGCTTTTATCATTAGTATTTCCCCACAAAACCTAAAAATTTATCTTCAAAAGTTGTTTCAAGTTCTTTTAAATTTTTAATATCATAAAAGCTATAAAGCTTTTTATTGTTTTTATACTCCTCAACCCTATGAATCAATCTCTTTTCTATCTTTTCATTATTAAATTCATAACATCTAAACTCTTTTATAAAGTTATTAATTTTGTTTTGATAGATTTCTCCACCTTTTTGAACTATTATAAAATCATCAATTAAATCAACTAAATCTTCCATTACATGAGATGTTATTAAAACTGTAATCTCTTTTTCTTTTATATACTCTTTTAAATAATCAATAAAAAGCCTTCTATATCCTGCATCTAAGCCCATTGAATAATCATCTAAAATTAGTAGTTTTGCATTTTGTGCAAAAAGACTTCCTAAAACTACTTGAGATTTTTGCCCAAAAGATAAGGTACTTAGTTTTTGTTCATAAGCAAAACCCATTAAATCAATTAGTTCATAAAATATCTTTTCATCCCAGTTTGTATAAAAAGATGAAAAAAATTTTTCATACTCTTTTATACTCATAAAGTCATAGGATATAAATCCTTCATGAAGTAAAGCTATCTCTTTTTTTGCTTTTACAGAAAGATTATGAGAGGGTTCATTAAATATTTTGCATAAACCATTTTTGGGTTTGATATAACCCATTAAGATATTGATTAAAGTAGATTTTCCTACACCATTTTTCCCTAATATTCCAAAGATTGAACCTTTTTTTATTTTTAGGTTAAGGTCTTTGTAAATGATTTTCTTTGAATAACTATGAGATAAATTCTCTATTTCTATTATATATTTGTTTTCCATAAAAAGCCTAAAGTATTTATAATTATGATAATTGATATTGATTATAGTCTAAAAAGCTTTATTTTCTATAAAAATATAAGTTATTAATAGTAATGTTGATTATTTATTAATTAGAAAGAAGTTATAATAAAATTATATTATAACTTATGGAATTATATGAAATCAAAATATAAAGTAGTATTGTTAATCACATTTTTATTAATTATTCTATCTCTTAGTATCTCTTTTTTAAACTATTATATCTCTTCTTCTTCAATGCAAAAGCAGCTTAGAAATCAAGCTTTACCATTGTCTTTAGATAATATTTATACTGATATTCAAAAGCATATTATTAGACCACATTTTCTTGCTTCAACTATGGCAAATAATAGTTTTTTAAAAGAGTGGTTAAAAAAAGAAGAAGACTTAGAAGAGATTAAAAATTATTTAAAAGATATAAAAAAAGAGTATGGCTTATTTAATACTTTTTTAGTATCTGAAAAAAGTAGAAAGTATTATTCACAAAATGGTTTTTTAGAGGTTGTGTCTAACGCAAACTCTTTAAATAGATGGTATTTTGACTTTATTTCTAAAGATAAAAAACATGAGATAAATTTAGATTTAAATAAGTTTATGTCAAATAACTTAATTATGTTTTTAAATTATAAAATTTATGATGAAGATAAAAAGCTTTTAGGAGTTACTGGTGTTGCTCTTAATATCTCTTATATAAATGAACTTTTAAAAACTTTTAGAACAAACCATAATTTTATAGTTACTTTTTATAATAAGAGTGGGAAAATTATTCTTTCTGAGAGAAATATAAATTCTGCAAGTAGTATCTTTGATAAAAAAGAGTTATTAAAGTATAAAGATGAAATTTTACAAGAAAAGTCAACAATCATTGAGTATAAAAAGGATGGGAATACTTATCTTTTAAATTCTAAGTTTATTCCAGAGTTAGACCTTTATTTAACAGTTGAAGCAAATCTAAAAGAGTTTAATTCAAAAGCTGTAAATGTATTATATTTCAATATTTTTGCTTCTTTAATAATAACCTTTGTAATAGCCTTTTTAGTATCTTTGATTATTAAAAACTATAGTAAAAAATTAGAGTTTCTATCACACCATGACACACTAACAAAAATCTCAAATAGAAGAGATTTTGAGGCTAAACTAAGATTACAATTTAGTCTAATGAAAAGAAAGAAAAACAATATCTCTTTAATTTTTATAGATATTGATAATTTTAAATATTTAAATGATAGATTGGGACATCATATAGGAGATAAAGTATTAGTAAGAGTTGCAAAAATATTAAAATCAGATATTCGAGAAAGTGATATTTTAGCTAGATGGGGAGGAGAAGAGTTTATTATTGCTTTAATTGATTCAAGTGTTAGTGATTCTAAAAATCTAGCCCAGAAATTAAGAGTTCTTATTGAAGGTGATATTACTTTAAATAAACTTATGAGTGGAACAATAACAGCAAGTTTTGGAATAACAAAATTAGATGAAAAAGACACGATAGAAGAGGCAATATCAAGAGCAGATAAAGCCATGTATCTATCTAAAAATAATGGGAAAAATCAAGTATCGATTTTATAAGAGTTTTTATCTATAAAAGATACAAGTTTATTTTTACCCTCTTTTTTTGCCACAGAAAGTGCATCATAAGTTTTGTGTAGTAAAGAGTCTAGATTATCTTGAGGACTTTCTAGTGCAGCAGCACCTATACTTGTAGTAATAGCTATTTTTTGTTCTTTAAATTCAAATTTTAATTCTCTTGTTTGTTCTAATAATCTTTTTCCTAAAGTTTGAGCAGCAGCAAGTGAAGTCATAGGTAATAGTAATAAAAACTCTTCTCCACTATATCTAGCTAAAATATCAGAATCCCTAATACTATCTTTTAATAAATTTGCAAATTCTTTTAGAATTGAATCTCCAAAGGTATGGCTACAAGTCTCATTTACTTGTGTTAAGCCATCAATATCTAAAACCATTAGTGTAAGGCAGCTATCATATCTATGTGCTAATGAGATTGCTTTATTAGCATGGTCATTTAAATATCTTCTATTTCCAATACCAGTAAGTGAATCTTCAAAAGCAAGTGCTTTTAATTTTTCATTTGCATTAAATAGCTCTTCATCTTTTTGATTGATTAACAAGTCTAGTTCTTTATTTAGTTTTTCTAAATTTTGTTTTGCAAGTTTTAATTCAGTAATTTCTCTTGAAATACCAATGATTTTTTTCTCTCCACTTTTTTCATCATTAATAGGAATAATCATTGTATTATAGTATCTTTCTTCTCCATCAACTTGAACTGATTCTTCTTCCATTATTGGAGTATTTTCTTCAAGACATTTAAGATACTTCTTTTCTAGAAAACAAGCATTTTCTTCTCCTAAAAAATCTTTTAGTTTTTTATTTATAATCTTTTCATTTTGACCTAGGTTTTCCATTTGAGAAGGATTCATTTCCTCAGCAATAAAATCTCCATCTTTATCCAATGTTGCAAGAAACATATTGTCTTTTGAGTTAGTCCAAAAATGTTCAAATAAGTTTAGTTTACCTTTTTCAATATTTGAAATATTATTCATGTGTTCTCTTCTTAAAAAATAATTTAATTAATGATAACTTAATGTCTATGAAAATTTTATTAAAACAGCTTTTTTATGTTTATTGATTATCAAATTATTTATTTAAATAACAAATAATTTTAATTGTTTTTTATGAATAATAACATATAATTTAACAAATTTTGAAATAGGGAATTCATGAGACTACTATTTATTTCTCTTTTTATTATAAGCTCTTTATTTTCTACGGAGTTAGAAAACTTATTAAAAGAGTATGAAAGTTCATCTAAGAACTCTTTGAAAACATTAAATGAAAAAATGGGTTATGTAATTGTTTATACAAAAGAAGAACTAGAACTTATGCAATACAATAATCTTTCTGATGTATTAAAAGAGATTCCAGCAAATAATTCTAATATAAATAGATTTGGTCTTAATACTATTTCTTTATCAGGTAGTAAAACAGATGTAACAGGCTTTTTTAGACTTTATATAAATGACCATGAAGTAAGTGCTATTTATAATCAATCTCCTTCTTTAACTTGGCTACAAATGCCAGTTTCTATGATAGACCATATTGAAGTGTATTATGGAGAGGGTTCTTTTACCTTAGGAAATGAAACAGGAATTCAATTTATTAGAGTATATACAAAAGATGCAAAAAAAGAGAATGGAAATGAACTTTATGTTACTCAATCAAATAAAAGTTCAAACTCTCAAAGCTTTACTCACTCTTCACTTTTAGGAAATGGGTGGGCTTATCTTTTACATTTTACAAATAACAATAGCTTTTCAAAAAGAGAATATAACTCTTCTTCAATTAATAATAATCTAAATTCTCAATATTTTTTTATAAACTTGAATAATGAAAAGAGCAATATTGATATTGGATATTCAAAAATTGAAAAAGATATTTATACTGGATACTCTTCTGACTTTATTCCTTCTGATGGAGAGTTAGATTCTAGTAATTTTTTTATTCATACAAGTAGATATTTTTTAAAAGATAATTCTTTAAAAGCAACTTTTTCTTATGATATAAATAATTTTACTTATGAAGAAAAAAATAAAGAAGGTATGTTTATAGTTCCTATAATTGATTTATCAAAGGTAGGTTTAACTATGCCAAAAGAGTACAATGAAGATATTAAACTTACAAAACTTTCAAGCTCTTTATCAAAAGAGTTTAACTTTGATAGACATGAAGTTTTTACTGCAATAAATTTTAAAAGAGAAGAATATAAAACAAATAATAGAGAAGCTATTAATTTTTTAGGTAATAAGAATGATATTGGTCAATACAATAATTTTGATAGAACAAATGTTTTTTCTTTTATGTTTCAAGATGATTATAAACTATTTGATAATCTACATTTAATAGCTAACTATAAAATTGATAAATATGAGAGAGCAGGAGAGGTTTTAAAAGATGAAACCCAACAACTTTATAGGGTTGGAGCAATTTATTTATTAAATGATTATTTAGGTTTTAAATCTTTTTATACAAAAAGTTATATACCTCCTACTTTTTATAACATAGATTTTAAAAGTAATAATAGTGAAGAAATAGATACTCAAAAATATAAATATTTTACTTTTGCAAGTGTATTTACTTTTGGTAATTCAAAATTGAATATTGATTATTATAAAGTAAATATAGATGATTTTGTTTACTTAACTCCTATTGGATTTGTAAATATTGAAGATAGAATTAAAACAAGTGGTGTTATTTTTGATTATGAATATATAATTAATAAAAATAATAAAATTAAACTGAACTATTATACAAGCAATTTAAATACAAAATTAAATAATTCTAATAAAGGTGGTTTTCTTAAATATATGGGAAAATATGAGAAAATTGATTATTTTGCTTCATTAATTTATAAAAACTCATATGAATATTTAGATGTTGAGATTGATGATAGTTATAACCTTAATTTAGGTTTTACATATAACTATACAAAAAATCTAAGTTTTAGCCTAAAAGCTGAAAACCTTTCAAATAAATCTACAGCTTCTCTTTTTAATAATGGGATTGGAGGAGAAAATATCTCTTTTGAAGATTATGAAAAAAAGGTAACTTTTGGAATTAGGTGGTTATTTTGATGAAACTATTTTTTATAACCATATTAATACCTTTAATACTTAATGCTAATAAATATACATATTTATTGGATAAATATCAAAAAGAGACGGAACTGGAGGCAAAAATTGTTACAAAAATAGCAAAAGATATTTTAGTAGATAAACCTATTTATTTGTATATTCCTCATATGCAAGAGTTAGATAAAAAAATCTATTCATTAAGTGTAAAAGTAGTACAAAATTGTAATAAAGCAAATTTTATTTTTGTAAAGTATAGTAAACCTTACCCTTGTGAGAAAAAACAAAATCCTCACTATCTTTTAACTAATAATTATAAACAGTTATTGTCAAATAACAATTTTTTAGGAGCTTTTTTTTGGAGTAAAAGTAGACCTAATATTGTTCTTGTAAGAGAACGATTAAAGCAAAAAAAAGTTGAATTATCAAAAGAGTATGAAAGATATATTGAGGATATAAAATGAAAACACAAAATCCTTTTTTAAGTAGATTTTTTTTAATTTTTATCTCTATTTTTGTCTCTATATCTTTATTTCTTCTTCTTTCTGGAATAACTAAATTTGAAGAGAGGTTTGAAAATAAAGTATTAGAGGTTGTAACTGCTGATATTATAGGTATTATAAAAAATACATCTAAGTCTATAGAGGATAATTTAAAAGGTTCAGATAACTATATAGAAACAATTAAAAAATCAACTATGACTAGAATAAATATTGAAAATAAGTTAAGTGTTCTTTTAACAGAAAATATTAAATATGCGTACTTACTTTATAAAGATAAAAATGATGTTTTTAGATTTTTAGCAGATGGAGCTTCTGGGGAATATAAAGCTTTTTTAAATCAAAAATTTGATGTAGAGAGTTCTCAATGGTATGATATTTATAAAACTAAAGAAGCTATCTTAATCAAACAACCTTTACTACACCAACTTTCAATTACTTATTTAGAACCTATCTTAAAAGATGAAAAAGTTGAACTTCTCTTAGTAATTGATTTTTCTATTGAAAAAACAAAGGATGTAAATGAAGTTATAACTTTAGTGAAAGATATTATTATCTCAATAAATATATTAGTTGTTATTTTTATTTTAATTTTAATAATTCAAACACTCAAATATTATACTGTTAAAAAAACTGCATATATTGATAAGCTTACAAATGTTTATAATAGAAACTATTTACAAGAGAATGAAGATAAAATAAATTTAGAGGATTATGTGTTAGCTGCACTTGATATTGACTATTTTAAAAAAGTTAATGATACTTTTGGTCATAATGCTGGAGATTTAGTCTTAAAAGAGGTTTCTAAAACTATCTTAGAATCTACTCGTTCTAAAGAAGATATTATTATAAGATATGGAGGGGAAGAGTTTATTATCCTTGCTAAAAAAATAAAAGGTAATGAAGAAAAAAGTTTAAGTGTAATTGAAAGAATTCATACAAATATTCAAAAGAAAAAATTTAGAACTTCAATTGGAGAAACAATCTCTATTAGTGTTTCAATAGGAGTAAATTTATATCCAAATGAGGCAAGAAATTTTAAAAATGCCTTTAAAATAGCAGATGAAGCACTTTATAGAGCAAAAGAAGAGGGAAGAAATCAAATAATTATTGCAAAAGAAAAAATATAAAATATAATATTTATTTATTGATAATTTTTATCCACTTAAAGAGATTTTTATCTTTTTTATGTGAAACTTGATTGTAGGTTAGATTTAATCTGATACAAATAATAAATAAGGAGTATGTCATGGGAGGAAAGTGTCCAATAACAGGTTTAGGTGGTAATCCAGCTGCAGGTAATAAGGGAACTTATAATAAAGATTGGTGGCCAAACCAATTAAATCTAAAGATTTTGTCTCAACATTCAAATAAGGTTTCTCCTCTAGGTGAGGATTTTAACTATGCAAAAGAGTTTGAAAAACTAGATTATGAAGCTTTAAAAGAAGATTTAACAGCTCTTATGACAGACTCACAAGAATGGTGGCCTGCTGATTATGGGCATTATGGACCATTATTTATAAGAATGGCTTGGCATAGTGCAGGAACATATAGAACAGGAGATGGTAGAGGTGGTGCTTCTACTGGAAATCAAAGATTAGCTCCACTTAATAGCTGGCCTGATAATGCAAACTTAGATAAAGCAAGAAGACTTCTTTGGCCTATAAAACAAAAATATGGAAATAAAATTTCATGGGCAGATTTAATGATTTTAGCAGGAAATGTTGCTTTAGAATCAATGGGCTTTAAAACTTTTGGTTTTGCTGGTGGACGAGAAGATATTTATGAGCCAGAAGAGGATATCTATTGGGGAAATGAAGAAGAATGGTTAGCAACAAGTGATAAAGAAAACAGTAGATATTCAGGAGAAAGAGATTTAGAAAATCCTCTTGCTGCAGTACAAATGGGATTGATTTATGTAAATCCAGAAGGACCAGATGGTGAACCAAATATTTTAGCCTCTGGAAAAGATATAAGAGAGACTTTTGCAAGAATGGCAATGGGAGATGAAGAGACTGTTGCTCTTGTTGCAGGAGGACATACTTTTGGAAAATGTCATGGTGCAGGAGATGCTTCAAATGTTGGTGCAGAACCAGAAGCTGAAGGTTTAGTGGCACAAGGTTTAGGGTGGCTTAGTAAATTTCTAAGTGGAAAAGGTGATGACACTATTACAAGTGGTATCGAAGGTGCTTGGACTGCAAATCCTACTCAATGGGATAATGGATATTTTGATATCTTATTTGGATATGAATGGAACTTAGAAAAGTCACCAGCTGGAGCTTGGCAATGGACTCCTATAAATCCTAAAGAAGAAGATTTAGCGCCAGCAGCTCATGATTCTAGTAAAAAAGTTAAAACAATTATGACAACAGCAGATATGGCGATGAGAATGGATCCGATTTATGGACCAATTTCAAAAAGATTCCATGAAAATCCAGAAGAATTTGCTGATGCTTTTGCAAGAGCTTGGTTTAAATTAACACACCGTGATTTAGGACCAAGGTCAAGATATTTAGGTCCAGAAGCTCCAAAAGAAGAACTAATTTGGCAAGATGTTGTTCCTCAAGCTAATTATGAGATGATAAATAAAGAAGATATCTCTTTATTAAAAGAGAAAATATTATCTTCAAATATTAGTATATCAAAGTTAGTATATACAGCTTGGTCATCAGCTTCAACATATAGAGATTCAGATAAAAGAGGTGGAGCTAATGGTGCTAGAATTAGACTTGCTCCTCAAAAAGATTGGGAAGCTAATCTAGGAACACAAGAAGTTATCTCTAAGTTAGAAGAGATAAAAAATGAGTTTGATAATTCAAGTTCAAAAAAAGTTTCACTTGCAGATATGATTATTTTAGGTGGGTGTGCAGCAATTGAAAAAGCAGCAAAAGAAGCAGGCTTTGAAGTAGAAGTTCCTTTTGATGCAGGAAGAACAGATGCTACACAAGAACAAACACATGCTGATTCTTTTATTCATTTAGAGCCTATTGCTGATGGATTTAGAAACTACCAAAAGAAAAAATATGCTATAAGTTCAGAAGAGTTACTTGTAGATAAAGCTCAATTACTAAATCTAACAGCTCCTGAAATGACTGTTTTAGTAGGTGGTATGAGAGTTTTAGGTGCAACATATAATAACTCAGCAAAGGGTGTATTTACTTATAGACCAGAAGTTTTAACAAATGATTTCTTTGTTAATCTATTAGATATGGAAAATATTTGGAAAAGTATAGATGAAGAGGAAGAAGAGTTTGAATGCATAACAAGAAGTTCTACAAAAGTAAAATGGACAGCAAGTAGAGTTGACCTTGTATTTGGTTCAAATTCACAGTTAAGAGCAATTGCTGAAGTTTATGCACAAGAAGATGCAAAAGAGAAATTTGTAAAAGACTTTATTTCTGCATGGAGTAAAGTTATGAATGCAGATAGATTTGATTTAAAATAAGAGTAAAAGGCTTTTGCCTTTTGCTTGTAAAATATGGTGCGACCGACGAGATTTGAACTCGTACACGCTGAGCGCACCACCCCCTCAAGATGGCGTGTCTACCAATTTCACCACGGTCGCAGTTAAAAGAGTGAAATTATAGCTTTTTCATCTTATAAATTTTCTTAACTAATTATTGATTTTAAGCAAAATTGTATTTAGAGAAAAGCCAAAGGCTTATTCTCTAAATTTCTTTTTATGTACATTTGCAAGAATTTTGTTTGCTAAGTCAGAAGTGTTTTTAGCAATATCGTGTGTTTGAGCTGCCACTGAAGCATTGTTTTGTGTTTGTTGGTCAAGTTTATTGATTACATCATTTATTTGTTCAATACTTGTTTTTTGTTCTTTTGAAGCATCAGAAATATCTTTTATTGCTCTTGTTGTTTTTTCAATGTTCTCATTTAATTTTGTATATCCAGCAATCATATGATCAGCTATTTTTTTACCATTATTTGTTTTATCTGTTGCATTTTCAACAAGTGTTTTAATCTCTCTTGCTGCTTCTGCACTTCTTGTTGCAAGGTTTCTAACTTCTTGTGCAACAACTGCAAATCCTTTTCCTGCCTCTCCTGCAGTAGCTGCTTCAACAGCTGCATTTAGTGATAGAATATTTGTTTGAAATGCAATTTGATCAATCACAGTAATAGCTTCAGCAATTGATTGTGTTTGTTCATTGATTTCATCCATTGATTTTACAGTTGATGTTGCTAGATTTTGACCTTGTGCAATAGATTGAGATAACTCATTTGAGTGTTCAGTCATTTCAGCTATTCTATTTGTGTTACTTACAACGGTACTTGTAATTTCTTCAATAGAGGCAGCAGTCTCCTCAAGTGATACAGCTGTTGTATTTGATGATCTATTTAAAGTATCAACATTAGATAAAAGTACATCAGAACTTTTTTGAAGTTCTAAACCATTTGCTTTATTTTCTTGAAGCATTTTATTGATGATATTACAAAGGTCATTTAATCCTTTTGCTACATTACCATTTGCATTTGGAATTGTGTCTACAAAGTTGAAGTTTGAGTACTCTTTTAATTGTTGTACAATTGGATTGATATCTTCATTTACATTTACTTGAATAGTTTCAATCATACTATTTAAGATATCTTTTAATTCATCAAGAGATTTATTTGTTGTACTTTTATTTACTTTGATATTTAATTTTCCATCATTTATATGATTTACAACTTGTTTTACTTCTTCTATAAGTTCTTTGTCTTTTTCTAAACTTGTTGCAACTGATACCATCTCTTGGTCAATCATATTTGCCATATTTCCAAATTCATCATTTGTTTTTATTTCAAGTTTAGAGATATTTGATTCTTCACCTTTTAAATATCTAAAGAAAAATTGTAATCCACTTTCAACTTTTTTAATTGGAGCAAGTACTTTTAATAGTGAATAGAAAATAAAAACTACAATAATAAGTAATAAAACAATATAAAGAACAATCTCTTTTAAGACATTATTATTTATCTCTTCATAGATTGAGTCTTTTTCTACTTCAATTACTGTTTTCCAGTTTGTATTTTCAATTGTACTATAAGCTACAAGTTTTTCAATATTATCTCTTGACGCTTCTTTGAAGTCTGATTTATTGTTTGTTAAAACTTGTGGAAGTATGCTATCTGGTTTATTTAAAAGTTCTTTGTTTTTATGAATGATTACATTGTTCTCTTTATTTGCTAAATAAGCAACTCCAATACCTGGAATTTTAATATTCAAAATAGTTTCAACAATTGTATCAATAAAAATATCAGAACCAAGAACACCTACAAGTTTTCCTTTTTGAATCAAAGGAGTATAAACTGATACTACTAATTTTTTTGTAGATACATCTACATAGGGATTTGATACACCAGATTTCTTTGTTTTAACTGCATCTTGATACCAAGGTCTTGTTCTTGCATCATAGTTGTCTTTTTCTATACTTAGAATATCTTTATTTGATAAGACTAAAGAACCACTATCTTCAAAACCAATATAGACATCAACAAAATTACCAGCTTTTGTTCCTAATCTTAATTTATCTATAACTACATCATTATCTGCTGTAATAGAAATATCTTGAAGTTCATCAACAATTGCTTCAAGAATATCTGTTTTTGACTGTATATAACTATTGATAAAATTAGAAGTATCAACTGCAATACTTAATTCCTCTTGTTTTACAAGATTATACTCTGAGGTATAACTACTTTTTGTATTATAAAAACCAAGTATAACAAAAGATATAAAGGTACTTAATAGTACAACTGTTAGAATTTTACTTTTGATACTATTTATTTTCATGTGAGTTTCCTTGAAAGATATTAAATAATGATAACATGAAAACATATCAAAAAGGTAACAAAAATGACCAAATTATAAAATTTATTTATTTTTTAATTCTTTACTCTTATTTAGATAATAAAATTTTAGATAAAAAAAATCTAGTTACTTGTCAAAGCCTATATAGTCACTTATTTGTCACTATTCTTATTATTTTATAAATTAAAAAAATTAATAATATATTTATAAAAAAATTAAGTAATAATAAAGTTAATAATCAATATCATTAACAAAATATATAAATATTTTTTATATATTTAAAAAAATAAAGGAAAAAATATGAAAAAAATGATTTTTTTAATTGTTTCTGGTTTTGTTCTTTCAAGTGACCTTTTAGCTCACTTTCAAATGGTATATACTCCAAATACTGCTTTAAAAAAGGCTAAAACAATAGAGTTTAGACACATCTTTACTCATCCTTTTTCTGATGAACATACAATGGATATGGTAGGAGTAGAAGAGTTTTATGTTATTAATAAAAACAAGAAAAAAGATTTAAAAGATAGCCTAAAAGAGATTACATTTAAAGGAACACATAATAGTGCAAAGGCTTTTGAATCTAAATATAAAGCCCAAAGAATGGGAGATCATCTATTTATTTTGAAGCCTAAGCCTTATTATGAAAAAAATGAAGATGCTTATATTCAACAAATCACTAAAACTATTATAAATGTAGCTGGAACTCCTACTGATTGGGATAGTGAACTTGGTCTAAAAGCAGAGATTGTACCTTTGACAAAACCATATGCACTTTGGGAAGGTGGAAGCTTTACAGGTATTGTAAAATCAAATAAAAAACCAGTACCTTATGCAGAAATTGAAGTAGAGTTTTTAAATAGAGATATTGATTTGGAAAATAATAAAATGGGAAAATCTTTAATTGAAGCTCCTCAAGACTCTTTTGTGACAATGACAATTAAAGCAAATAAAGATGGGGAGTTTACTTTTACTATCCCAAAAGCTGGTTTTTGGGGATTTTGTGCATTAGGTGTTGGTGTTGACAAAGAGTATAAAGGCAAAGAATTAAGTCAAGATGCAGTTATTTGGATTGAAGCAAAACCTATGAAATAAATATAATAATAGATACTATTTAATTCAAGTTTTTATTAATAGACAATAAAATAAAATTACAATTATACTTTTATTTTAGAGGATGAAAATGGCTGGATTATTAGGTTATTTATCTGTTTTATCAGATGATATTAGCTCCTTAGCTGGTAAAACAATGGCTACAACTACAAAAACGATTGCAACATCTTTTGATGATGTAGCAGTTCTTTTTGATGATATTGTAACTTATACAAAACTAGCAAGTGTTAAATCTTCAGGTTTAGTTATTGATGATTTAGCAGCAATTGCTAGTTTTACAAATGAAACTACTTCAGATATTTTAAAAAAAGAGTTAAAAGATGCAAGTAGTGTAGATGAGTTTAAAACAAATATTAAAAAGCTTCCAAAAGAAGAACAAGAAAAAATAGTAAAAGAGTTAGAGCAAATAAGAGAAGTTGCACTTTTTGAAGCAAAAAGAAAAGCTGCAAAAAGAGAACTTCCTATTGTTTATAAGATTGCCCTAGGGAGTTTAAAAAATAAGTTTGTTATTATACCTCTTGTTTTACTTATGAGCTTTTTAGCACCTTGGCTGATTGCTCCAACTCTAATTTTGGGTGGAATTTATTTAGCTTATGAAGGTGTTGAATCTATATTAGAAAAGTTAAGCAAATCACATGAACAAAAAGATGAAAAAGAGACTTTACAAGAGCTGTCAAGTGAAAGTTTAGAAGAAGAAAAAGTAAAAAGTGCAATAAAAACGGACTTTATTTTATCTTTTGAAATTATTGTTATAACTTTAAGTTTAGTGGAGAATAGTGATTTTGTTACAAAACTTTCAGTATTAGTATTAATAGGGCTTATCGCAACAATAGTTGTTTATGGTGTAGTTGCTCTTATTATCAAACTTGATGATATTGGTTTTTATCTTCAAGAAAAGAGAAATAGTATATCAAAAGCTGTGGGAACACTTTTTGTAAACTCTATGCCAAAAATTATAAAAGCTATTTCTATTATAGGAACAGTTGCAATGCTTGCTGTTGGTGGTGGGATTATTGCCCATGAAACTCATATATTAAGTACTTTACAAGAGTATTTAAAAACTATTGCATATATTGGTTCTACTTTCATTTTTCTAAGTGAAATAGTTTTAGGAGCAGTAGTAGGTTTTATAGCTGTAAAGTTACATGAACCTTTTTTTAAATTGATTTTAAAATTTAAATTAAGTAAGTGATTTTTCCATATGAACTGTTTGTAAAGAGTTCTTTTCATCAAGTATTATTTTAAACCCCATTTCCTTCCAAAAAGGGAACCCTCCCGGTAGGAAATAGTGGGTATGTAGATACATTTTCTCATATTTTTTCTCACTAGCAAATATATTACATAATTGGAGTAATTTTGAGGCTATACCTTTTCTTCTAAACTCTTCTTGAATATAACATCTTCCAATCTCAGCAATATTTTTCTTATCATATCTTTTCTGTAAATTAATGATTCTATTATCATATAAAGAGATGCTTATTGCTCCTATTATCTCTTCTTTTTCTGTTAAAGCAATAAAAAAAGCATTCTCTTTTTTATTCTTTATTAATTCTCCCATTTTTTCATAAAGTTTAATATATTGTGATTTTGAAATGCGTTTATCATAATGTTTAATATATTCTTTTATAATATAGTCTTTAGTCTTTTTTTCAAAGCTACTAGTTACTTGTAAAAAACTAAGTTCTAACTCATTTTTCATTTTTTTCCTTTATAAATATTACAGAATTAATTAATTCTTTTGTATAAGAATTTTGTGCTTTTTTTAAAGAATTTATTTTCAAGCTTTCTATAATTTTTCCTTTTTTTAATATTTTTATCTCATCACATAAAGAACTAGCAACTTGTAAATCATGGGTAATAAGAAAATAGTTTAAATTTTCCTCTTTTTTTAATCTTTTTAAAAAAGTAATAACTTTATTTTTAGTAAATATATCAAGAGCATTTAATGCTTCATCCAGAATTAAAAAAGAAGGTTTAGCTAGAATAGCCCTTAAAATACAAACTCTTTGTAATTGTCCTCCACTTAATTCATGTGGAAACTTATCTAAAATATTTGGTAAAAGATTTAACTCTTCTAAAAATTTATTTAATTTAATTTCATTAAAAAATTTCTTTTCTAACCAAAAGGGTTCTTTTATAATTTGCTTTACTTTAAATAAAGGATTTACAGAGCTTCTATAATCTTGAAAAACAATATTAATTTTGGGAATATTTTTTATTATCTTACCTTCAGAAGGTTTCTCAATATCTAAGATTAATTTACAAAGAGTAGTTTTTCCAGAGCCACTCTCTCCTATTACTGCAATAGAAGTTGAACTATCTATAGAAAGGTTTATATTATCTAAAGCTGTTTCTGTTTTGTATTTTTTAGATACATTTATTATTTCAAGCATGAAATAAAACCTTCAGATAAATTTTTTTGTGTTTTTAGCAAAAACTTTGTATAACTATTTTTGGGTTTATAAAAAATATTGTTTTTTGTTGATTTTTCTTTTATATTTCCCTCTTTTAAAATGATAACTTCATCAGCAAGGTATGAAATAAGAGCTAAATCATGGGATACAAATATTATTGTTTTTTTTAAATTTTTGAAAATTTCAATAATCTCTTTTTGATTTATAGTATCTAATGAAGAAGTAGGTTCATCAGCAACAATAATATGCTTATTTTGAACTAAAGCGATAGCAATCATTACTCTTTGTAGTTGACCACCACTTAATTCATGAGCATAACTAGTAAGTATTTTTTCAGTGTTATTTAATCCTACTCTTTTAAGGGTCTTCTTACAAAGCTCTATTTTTTTCTCTTTTGATAAAGGTATTTGAATACTCTCCAACATGTGAGATTTAATTTTATATAAAGGATTGAATGCATTCATAGCTTCTTGTAAAATAATAGAAAAACTATTTTTAATAATTTTACTATTTTCTAAAAGTTCAATATTATTTAATTTAATACTTCCTTTTACTTTTAAGTTTGAAGGAAGAATGCCTAAGAGTGTTTTACAAAGTAAAGATTTACCACTCCCACTCTCTCCTATTATTCCTAATATTTTATTTTTATCTATAGTTAAATTTATATTGTTTAATAAAATCTCTTTTGTTGTCTTATTTTCAATAGTTAAATTATTTATTTGTAAATAACTCATGATTCATCTTTCACATTTAAATTATAATGAGGATCTAAAGCATCTCTAATAGAATCTCCTAAAATATTAAAAGATAGTACAACAAGAAGTATCATTATTCCAGGAGGTAGCATTAAGTAAGGATTAATAGTCATTAACTCTTTTGCTTCATTTAACATAACTCCCCATTCACAAGCAGGAGCTTGAATTCCTAGCCCTAAAAAAGAGAGTGCAGAAATACTTAAAATAATTGTTCCAACATTTAATGTTGCAAGCATTATAAGGTCACTTAAAATTAGAGGTATAAGATGTTTTCTTAATATAATAGTAGAAGGAATACCAATAGCTTTTGAATAATGGATGTAATTTTTATCTATGTGTTCTATTGTAAAAGAGTATATCATTCTTGTATACCAAGCTACTTTCGAGATTATAGCTGCAATTATGATATTTTCTATACCTGTTCCTAAAAAACCAATAATTGCTAACATCATTAATTCACTTGGAAAAGATAACAAAATATCACAAACTCGTAAAATTATAGCTTGTAAACTTTTAAAAAAACTTGCCAAAACTCCTAATACTAATGCAATAAAAACAGTAATTATCATTGCAAGTAGGGCATAAAATAAAGTTGTTCTAATTCCATAAATAAGTCTTGAAGCAGTACATCTTCCTAAATGGTCAGTTCCTAAAGGATAAGTAAAACTTGAAGATAAAAGTTTGTTGTCTAAATCAACTAAATAAGGATCATTTGGAGAAACAAAAGGGGCAAAAACTCCTAATAAAATGATACAAAATATAAAACAAAAACTAGTAAAAGCAAGTTTGTCTTTTTGTATTTTTAATATAAAATCTTTTCTCATTTATTAGCTCTTAATCTAGGATCTCTTATTTGTATCCAAATATCTGCAAAAAGATTAAATATAATAAAAAGTATTGCAGTAAAAAGAACATAAGCTTGAATCATTGGATAATCTCTTGAAAAAATAGCATGAATACATAGTCTTCCTAATCCTGGTAAAGCAAAAATATTTTCAATGATTACTGTTCCTGCTAATAATCTAGGTATAGACATACTTAAAGCTATAATAAAAGGGTTAATTATACTTTTTATCTGATGTTTCAAAATTTGATATTTATATAATCCTCTAGCTTTTGCATAAGTAATAAATAAGGAGCTTCTTACTTGTATTAAAGAGTTTCTTATTATTCGAATAAAAGTACAAATATATACAATAGTTAAAGTAATTGCAGGAAGAATTAAACCATTCATTTTTTCCATGCCATTAGAAGGTAAAATATTTAAGTGAATAGAAAAAAGCCATATCAACAATAATGCAAGCCAAAAACTAGGTGTTGCAGATGAAATAAAAATAGCAATTCTAATCAGTTTATCAAAAATAGTGTTTTCATAAATAGCACAAATAATTCCAATTGTTAAACCAAAAAAAGCAATTAATATTAAAGCAATAATTGTTAAAGTTAGAGTAGTAGGAAGTGCTTTTAAAATCTCCTTTAGTACAGGCTCTTTTGTTTCATAACTAAGTCCAAGATTTCCTTTAAAAATAT
The DNA here is from genome assembly GCF_003346815.1 of Halarcobacter bivalviorum. Taxonomy (NCBI): domain Bacteria; kingdom Pseudomonadati; phylum Campylobacterota; class Epsilonproteobacteria; order Campylobacterales; family Arcobacteraceae; genus Halarcobacter; species Halarcobacter bivalviorum. The sequence goes on along the minus strand of NZ_CP031217.1, from coordinate 1,886,535 downwards.
TTTTTAACCATAGAAGATATTGTATATGTAAAGGTTTATCTAGTCCTAATTCTTTTTCTGTTTCTTTAATGGCTTCAGGAGTTATGATAATAATATTATTGACTCTTAGAGTTACTTCTGCTGGACTACTTGGATTTAGATTCATAAGTATAAAACAGATTAAAGTAACACCTAAAGAAAGGGGAACTATTAGAAGAACTCTTTGTATTATAGACTTTATCATTTAGTATTATCAAAATAGAATTTCTCAAAAGGTATTTCATATTGAGAAAGATTGAAATCAACGCCTTTTAGTTTTGGATTAAAGACAACTTTTACTCTTGAATAACTTAATGGAATATATATATTTTCTTCATGAATATAAGTAAGAATATTTTTATATAGGAGCTCTCTTTTTATCTTATTTTCTTCAATTAATATATTTTTAATTGTTTCATCAAGCCAACTTTTTTTAGCTAAACCACTTTGTGCTTGAAAGTCTCCATGTGAGGGTATTCTCCATGATGAAATAAATGATTGTGGGTCATAAGGTATTCCCCATGATAGAGCGTACATCAAATCAAAATTACCAGTTTTCTGCCTATCAAAAAAAGCTTGTTTCTCCTCTCCAATAATATTTAATTTTATACCTATTGATTTTAGATTACTTTGAATGTATTCGCTAATTATTTTTTCTTGAGCATTATTTGCATTATAATATAACTTTAAAATAAGCTCTTGTCCATTTTTATATCGTAAGCCATTCTCTTGTAAAATCCATCCAGCATTATTTAGAATACTTTTTGATTTTTCTATATTAAATTCTTTTTTTTCTAAGTCAATATTGCAGTAAGGTGTAGTTTTAGAAAATAAGGTGTTTGCAATAGTTTCTGAATTATTTAAAATTCCTTTTATAATTGCTTCTTTGTTAATAGCATGTGATAAAGCTTTTCTAACCTCTATATCTTTAGTAAACTCTCTTTTTGTATTTAAAAGTATTGTTCTTGATGCGATAGGATTACTAATTAATGTTTTTAGTTTTTTTTCTTGTTGAATTTGAGTAAAAGCATTTAAATTTATCATATCTCCATTTGAACCAAAAATTAAATCAATTTCCTCTTTTTGAAGAGATAATAAAATTGACTGATGGCTAGGAATTACTCTCCATTTAATTGAATTAATTTTAGGAATATTATTCCAATGTTTTGAATTCTTTTCAAATAATGCATAATTGTTTTTTTGATATTCTTTTAATATCCAAGGTCCTGTTCCCACATAACAAGAGACTCCTTTTTTTGTTTCATTATTTTTAAAACAAGAAGGTGAAATAAATCTAAAAGGTCTTGTCATAGATAATTCTGTCAGGGTAGGATAATATGCATTTTTTAAATTTAATTCAAAGGTATATTCATTAATAACTTTAGTAGATTCAATTGTATTTACAAGTTCTAACCAAGCGTGCCTAGTTCTATTATTTAATATGGCATCAAAATTTGCTTTTATAGTATTTGCATTTAATTTTGTCCCATCTGTAAAAAAAATATTTTCTTTTAACTCAAAGGTATAAGTTTTTGCATTATTCGAAATTTTCCAACTTTTTGCAAGCCAAGGTTTTATACCTTCTTTAGTATTTATAACTAAAGGTTCAAATACCATATTTTGTGCAGCCATTTCTCCACTATACAAGTGTGGATTGATATCTCGTATATCTTTTGTACTAGCATAGACAAGTTCATTTTTTACTTTGTTATTGTTTGGTTCTGAGCAAGCAGTAAAAATTATTGCAAAAAGAGCAATAAGAAGTGTAGTTATTATGTTTTTCATTTAATTTCTTTTTAATTAATTATAAATTTTTTAAGTAAAATGAAAATAATTTTTTAGTCTTCTTATGTATTTTTAGAACTTGCAATATTTTAATAACTAGGATAAAAAGTATAAGAGAAAAATTTAGACATAAAAAAAGGCCAAGAGTAAAACTCTTGACCTTTTTAAGTATTTATAAAATCTGTAGTTTTATAAATTACCCTAGGAATGGGTTAGCATATAATGCGATCATCGCAATAACTAATGCATAAATAACTTGAGCTTCGATCATCGCTAATGCAATGAACATAGTAGTCATTAATTTTCCACCTAAACCTGGGTTTCTAGCAGTACCAGCGATTGTTGCAGCAGCAGTGTTACCCATACCGATAGCACCACCAAGTGCAGCAAGACCAAGACCAATACCTGCAGCAACTACAGAGTAAGCTTTTAAAGTTTCGTTTGCAACCGCACCATCAGCAGCGAATGCAGCACCAGCGATAGCTAGCATTAAAAGAACGATTTTTTTCATTCTAGATTCCTTATAAAAATTTTATATTCAAAGTCTGTTCGGCTTGCGTATCCCTACTTATCACTTTGATTGGCAAGATTTTACCTCAATGAACTTTAAAGTTCTATTAGAAAACAGCTGTTTTTATGAAAAAAATATTAGAAAAAATAAATAATAAAAAGTTCAATTTGTTTAATGTATAATTGGTCTTTATTCACAGAAGGAACTAATATGAAAAAACTCTTTATCTCTCTTACTATCTTGATTTTATTAATTATTGTCGCTGTTTACGGAATTCTCTTTACTTCTCCTGGAAACTCTTTTGTTGCATCAATAATTGAAAATAAAGTTAATGAAGGTCAAAAAGATGTGAGTTTAAAAGTAAATGATTTTGTTCTAACTCCAAATGATATTTTATTTAAAGCTACTATAGATGATAACTCAGTTATTAATATTGAAGGTAAGTTAAATATTTTTGCAAAGAGTGTAGATTTAAAATATGATATTAATATTAATGATTTAGCAAAATTAGAAAATCTAACAAAACAGAAACTAAATGGTTCTTTTGCTACGAAAGGTATAGTAAAAGGTAATCAAGAGTTTGCAGTTGTAGAAGGTGAGAGTTTTGTTGCTTCTGGTAAAACAACATATGATATTTCTTTAGTAAACTTTAATCCAAAAGAGATTTTATTTTCTATAAAAGACGCAAAAATTGATGAACTATTGCACATGGTTAATCAACCAAAATATTCAACAGGTCTTTTAAATATTGATGCTGTAATTAAAAATGCAGATATAAATAATCTTGATGGAATTGTTAGTTCTACAATTACAAATGCAGTTTTAAATAGAATGGCAATTCAGCCAAAAGCAGATAAAAGAGCATACCCTCCAATTGTTTACTCTTCTAAAACAACAACTAAGCTTTCAGGGAATATTGCCTCTTCAAAAGTTGATTTTGATAGTTCAATAGCAAGTTTAAATATTAAAAAAGCAGATTTCAATTTAAAAGATAGTTCTTTAGTTAGTGATTATAAACTTTTTGTAAAGAGTTTAGCAAACTTAGAGCAGTTAATAAATCAAAGATTTAATGGAAACTTTACAGCAAGTGGTGATGTTGAGTATAAAAATGGAAATTTAAAATTATCTGGAATAAGTGATATCTTTAAATCAAATACAACTTACAATATTACAACAGAAAATAATAAAGCAAAAACGGTAAAAGTTAAGGTAACTGATGCTGAACTTGCTTATATTTTAAACTTTTTAAATCAACCTAAATTTGCCATTGGAAAGTTAAATATTGATGCAAATATTTTAAATGCAGATATAAATAATTTAGATGGTAAAGTTCTTACAACTTTATCAAATGGAATAGTAAATAATGCTGTTGTAAATAAAGAGTTTGATAAAAAACTAATAGATAAAATAAGTTTTGATACTCAAATAGATACTTCTTTAGATAAAACTATTGCAAGTTCTATTGTTGATGTAAACTCATCTCTTGCAAATATTGATATGAAAGAAGCAGTTTATAATTTAAAAGATTTAGTATTTACAAGTGATTATCTTTTAACTGTAGCTAATTTAAGTAAACTTAATGATGTAACTGGACAAAAAATGAGAGGTGAAATCTTATTAAATGGAAATATTAAACAAGCAAAAGATGAGTTAAAAGTAGATGGAACTTCAAAACTTTTTGGAGGGGATTTTAATTTTACACTTTTAAATGATAATTTTAATGCAAAAATTGCTGGTGTTGAAGTAAAAGATTTAACACATATGATGTATTATCCAGAGATTTTTACTTCTAAATCAAATATTGATGTAAACTTTAATACAACTTCAAAAATGGGTACTATCAAGGGAAGTCTTGTAAATGGACAATTTATTGAAAATGAATTTTCAACAATAATTAATAGTTTTGCTAAATTTGATATTACAAAAGAGATTTATAAAAGTGTAGATATTGATAGTAAAATAAATGATAATATCATTAATACTTTAGTTGATATGCAAAGTAAATATACAAGAATTAAAGTTTCAAATAGTACTTTAGATACAAAGAAAAATAGTATTGACGTTTTAGTTAAAACTCAAATTAAAGAGTATGAGTTTGATACTAAAATTAAAGGAAATTTATCTAATCCAAAAGTAAAAGTAGATACAAGTAAATTTGTAAAAGATAAAATAAAAAGTAAAGTAAAAGAGAAGTTGGAAGAGAAATTAAAAGATTCTATTTTAAAAGATCTTTTTAATAAAGCTCCAACTCCTCAAGAACAGATTAGAAAGCCTGCTTCAAATGAAGAGATTGCAAGAGCTTTTAAAGAGATGTTTGGTCAAAACTAATAGTTATTTTAGTTCTTCTGTAAGTGGTAGGGAAACTCCTACCCAAGAAGCAACTCCTCCTCTATACCAAAGAATCTTATCCTTTGGAAATCCTATTTTTATCAATGTTTTTATAGCTCTAGGTGATTGCGCACACCATGAAGCATTACAAAAAAATAGAGCAGTTTTTACCTTTGAAAAATCATATTCATCTTTTTTTAGTATTTTTATTCCTAAAAGATTAAAGGCTCGCTTATACTCTAATTCAAAATCTTCATCATACTCTAACTCATCATAAGGAATATTTGTAGCACTAGGAATAGTTCCCTTATCAAACCAATCCTTTGTTCTACTATCTACTAAAATGTAGCTCTCTGGATTTTGTTTTAGATTGTTTTCTATAAACTCTAAGACTTCAAGTTCAGCATAAGTTTTGATATCTTTATGAAGTTGTAGGGGCTGAATGGTTCCTTTTGTAGTGATAAATGTTTTTTTACATTTTTCATTTACTTTAGAAGATGCTAGGTTCTCACTTTGGAAAGTTTCTACATCTACTGCAAGATTTAAACACTCTTTATAACTATTTCTTTCTATTAGATATTTCTTTTTTATCCCATTTGAGTAAGTATGTTCTACTTCTACTCCTTTTAGGGGAAGCATTATTGGATTCGTTGCATTTAGATAAACAAAAGCAAAAAGAGTAAGAATAAGACTTTTCATAAAGAACTCCTAAATTTAATTTATTGTAAGCTAATAGCTAAAATAATAGCTTTATTGATTTGAAAAAATGATTACAAGGATTTAATAATGTCAAAAAGAGTATTAGTAACGGGTGGAAATAAAGGAATTGGTCTAAAAGTTGTAGAGAGATTTTTAGAATTGGATTATGAGATTATTACTGTTGCAAGAAATTATGATGGCTTTCCATATAAGGATAATAAAAATATTACTACTATAGAGTATGACTTATCTGATGTTGATGGATTAGCTTCTTTAGCTAAAGAAGTAGGGGATATTGATATTTTGATTAATAATGCAGGTTATATGCAACCAAAATATACTTACAATAACTATCCAAAAGAAGCGAAAGAACATATTATGAATGTTGACCTTTATGCTCCAGTTGAATTAATAAATCTTTTTAGTGAGGGAATGAAAAAAAGAGGTTTTGGAAGAATTGTAAATACAGCTTCAATTGCAGGACAAATTGGACATCCTGATGTTTGGTATGGAATTGCAAAAGCAGGACTTATAAATGCTACAAAAATTTATGCTAAGCTTTTAGGAAGTGAGGGTATTACTGTAAATTGTGTTGCACCAAGTGCTGCTGAAACTGATATGCAAAAAGATAATGATGAAGCAAGAAAAGCAGCTTTTAAAGCTGCCGTTGTAACAAATAGATTTGCAGAACCAAAAGAGGTTGCAGAAGCAATTTTTTGGTTAGCAACTGATTGTCCAGAATATATAAATGGAATTACAATAGATATAAATAATTGTTTTTATCCAAGATAGGTTTTAAAACCTATCTTATAATTTTTCTACTTTTCCATTAACACCGATAACATTATATTTAAAACCATAACCATAATCCACATCCGTATTTATAGTTCCAGTAACTTTTATTTTATCACCAATTTTTACTTTTTCATCTTCATTCATTGACCTAAAAATCATTGCATCATTGTTGTTTTTAATTTTAATCCAAGTATTTCCCATAACTTTATTTGAAACTTCAACAACTTCACCTTCCAAAGTTACGTTTTTATTTTTATATTTCTCTTTGTTTTTTTGAATAGCTTCAATATTTGTTTGAATAGCTTTTTCATTTGAAGTTGTGATTTTGCCAAATTCTGGATTTGGTTTTTTCATAGCTTGTCCATGAATTCCATGAATATTGTCAACTCCATGAATAGCTTTCTTTTGACCATCTATCTCTGCAAAAAGTACTTTATCAAAAGTTCTTCCTAAAGTTTTACTCTCGAAGTTTTTCATCCATGTTGATTCTTTTAAAGTTACGTTATCTCCAACTTTTACATCAGTTTTTGGAATTGCAGCCCAAATATCTTCTTTCTCTTTTTTAATTTTAATATATACATAAGCACCAGAATCTTTTATCTCTAAAATTTTTCCTGTATGTAGTTTATCTGCTGCTAAAAGTGTATTTACTGTAAGTAATGTTCCCACACAAGCAATAGTTAATTTTTTAATCATTTTTATCCTTTACTGAATAGTTATTCATATAATTTTATCAGAAAAAGTATTTGAATTTATTGACATAGGTCATTAACATAAGTTTATGTATAATAGATAATTATTTTATATATAAAAGGTAAGTGATAATGTTAAAAAAACTTTGGTTTCAAGTTCTTCTTGGAATGATACTTGGGGTTGCTTTAGGTCTTATACTTTCTCCTAGTGCTTTTGCATTAGTACCAGAACATATTGCATTAAACATTGCACCTTGGGTTGCCTTAATAGGAAATATTTTTCTAGCTTTAATAAAAATGGTTGTAATTCCACTTGTTATGAGTTCAATAATACTAGGAATAACAAGTTCCCAAGATATGGATACTTTAAAAAACTTAGGAATAAAAATTGCTCCATATTTTGTTTTTACTACTATTGTTGCAGTTACTATTGGAGTTATCATCTCATATATTATTATGCCTGGAGATTTTGTATCAAAAGATATTTTAAATACTATTTCAACGGCTACTGTTGCTATTAAAGAAGTTACTACTTTTAATGAGATTTCTTTACCTGATTTAATAGTTGGATTAATACCTGTAAATACGGCACAAGCTAATTTGGATGGAAATATTTTAGCCTTTGTAATTTTAGCAATTTTTGTAGGAGTTGCTTTAATGACGATGAATGAAGAAGAGGCAAAGCCTATGAAGGATTTAGCAAAATCTTTTCAAGCTTTTTCTATGACAATTGTTCAATGGGCAATGAAACTTGCTCCATATGCTGTTTTTGGTCTATTATGTAGTATTACTATTAAAATAGGATTTGATGCTATTTTTTCTATGTCAATGTATGTTTTTACTGTATTACTTGGACTTTTTTCTCTTTTATGTTTTTATTTAATTATTGTTTATACTGTAGGCAAAATAAAACCATTAGATTTTTTAAGAAGAATTAGAGAAGTTCAACTTATGGCTTTTTCTACCTCTTCTTCAGCTGCTGTTATGCCTCTTTCTATGAAAACAGCAGAAGAGCAGTTAAATATTCCAACACCAATATCAAAATTTGTTATTCCTTTAGGAGCTACTATAAATATGGATGGAACTGCAATTTATCAAGTTATCGCAGCACTATTTTTAACCCAACTTTTTGGAGTTGAGTTATCCTTAGTAGAGGTTGTTGTTTTAGCTCTTACAACTGTTGGTGCTTCAATTGGAGCTCCAAGTACTCCTGGGGTAGGTATCGTTATCTTAGCAACAATTTTACAAGGTATTGGTGTACCAGTTGAAGGAATTGCTTTGATTTTAGGTGTTGATAGAATTTTAGATATGTGTAGAACTACTATTAATGTTACAGGAGATTTAACTGCTTCAATAGTGATGAGAAGACTAACAAATTTTTCAGTAGAGGCTAAAAAAGTTGCAGAAGAGATTAAAACTGCTTAAAATAAGTCTTTTTTAAAGACTTATTTTTTTAAATAGGTAAAAATAAATAGTGAAATAATTATTGATAAAATAATAATATTTGAAAAAATCAAAATAGTAAAAAACAGTATAGAAAGTATAAAAGAAGCACTTTTTAAAAAACCTTTTTCAAAAAGCATAATTGCAGTAATAAGACCAATTAAGGCATTTGCTATAAAAAAGGCATCTGAATAGGCTACTAATTCATCTAAGGTAATAAAATCTAAATAAACTAAAAACAAAGTAATAAGATATAAAGATGATAAAACATTTAATGCTCCAATTGGAGAGTTATTACTTGAATGCATTGATGTATATGAAGTAAGTTTTAGTGAAGCAATTAATCTTGCTACTGCTCCAACAAATAAGATTAATGTACCAATACAAAGAATTAAAGAGATAGTCGCTAAAACAATATTTGAAAAAGAACCAAAAATAGGTTCAATCAACCACACAAGTTTAAACTCTTGCTCTCTTGGGAACTCTCCTAAAGTAATCGCAAGAGCTAAAAAAATATAAACTATTGAAATAACTATTGCTGAAAAAACAATTGATTTTGTAAGTGTTTTTGTATCATCTACTTCTTTAGAGTAGTTTCCTATTACTTCCCATCCAACAATAGACCAAAAAACAACAAGTAATGAATATCCAAATTCATTAAAACTGATTTGTGGAAGAGTAAAACTATATTGGTTTACATTTAAAAGAATAATTATACTTGAAAGTAAAAAAACAACAGTTATTACTGAACTTACAATTAGCATTAGTTTTCCAATAAAATTAACCTTTGATAATAAAAGCAAATAAGTAACTAGATATACTAAAAGAGCTAAAACTTCAAGGTTTGTATTAGGGAAAAGATTTTGAATAAACTTTGCTGCAATAATAAGTACGGCAACTGGTCCAAAAAAAACAGCACAGATTAGATAAAAAGAGGTTAATAGTTGATATTTTTTACCCATAACTTCTTTAGTGGCTAAACTTACTCCACCTTCTCCTGGGAAAAGAGTTGCAAGTTTTCCAAAAATAAGTGCAAAAATAAAACCTAATATTAAGATTATCCCCCAAATTATTAAAGAGAAAGAGCCTATCATATTATAAACTAAAGGTGGAAGTAAAATAATCCCAGAACCTAAAATAGGGCCTATAATTAGACCCGATAGTGTAAAAGTATTTAATTTTTTATTGTTCAATTTTTTTCTTTTTATATAGTTTAATATTATTTAATATTTTAACTGCAATTATAGTCATTATTGTCCCAATAATAATTGAAATTGTGATATTTTCTTTTAAAAATATTGCACTTAGTGTAATTGCTGCAAAAGGTACTAAAAAAATAAAACTACTTACATTTGCCGCTCCTAATTTTTCTATGCCTAAGAAGAAAATAGTATTTGCAAAAGTAGATGCAAAAATAGTAATTGCAAATAGATTTATATAAAAAATATAATCAAATTTTTCATAAGCAATTGTAGAAAAATCCATAAAAAACATAGACATTAATGAAGTGACTATATACATATAAAAAGTAAAAACAATAGGTGAAATATTTGTAGCTTTAGAACTTACAATTGTTAATAAAGGCCATAAAATTGAAGCTAAAATAAAATATAAATTATGAACAACAAAAATTTCATCAAAGTTTGCACCCCAAACATTTAACATAGTTAAAACACCAATAGCACCTAAAAGTAGGGCAAAGTAATCTTTTTTTTCTATTTTTTTACTTCCTAAAAGTGCAAGGATTAAAAAAGTATTAATAGGAATAAGAGTCGTAACAAAAGCTCCACCTAAACTTGCAGTTCCTAATTTTGTACCTAGAAAAAAGTATTTCATATAAGCTACTAAAATTATAGAAGTAACAATTACAAGAAAAAAACTTTTTTTATCAATAGTAAACTTTTTTCTAAGAACTAGCATTATAGGTATCATTGTGATAGCTGTAATAATATATCTAAAGAACATAACAGCATATTCATTTATATAGCTACTTAGTATTTTTACATTTACCCAAGAGCCACCCCAGCCAATCATAGCAAAGAACATTAGTATATAAAAAATATTTTTATTTGAATCTGTCATAATATAATCTTTTTGATTGGATTATACTATTTAGTCAAGGTATTTGTCTAGAATAAAATTGCGAAATATAAAAATTATTTTTTTAAGTAAGAGGGAGAATAACCGAAGTATTTTTTAAAGTTTCTACCAAAGTGAGATTGGTCATTAAATCCAACATTTAAACTTGCTTCACTAATTTTAGAACCATTTTTTATTAGATTATTTGCTTGATTAAGTCTTTCATTTATAATAAAAGCATGGGGAGTTATTCCAAACTCTTTTTTAAATAGTCTTAAGAAGTGAAATTTACTTAAATTTACATTTTTAGCTAAAATATCTAATGTAAAGTCACAGTCAATTGAATCTTTAATAAATTCATAGGTATCTTTTACTATTTTTTTATCTTCAAATATTTTTTTATACTCTTTTATATAAATTGTATTTGATAGAATCAAACTTGAAAGAGCATCAATTAAAAGTGTTTCAATTACTAATTCTTCTTCTTTTTTAAAGTAAGCATTAAAAAAAATGTGAAGTTTAAAAAAGAGTTCTTTATTATCAATAATATGTCTTTCAAAAAAAGGTGTCTTTCTCTCATGAAAAATTTGTTCATAAAGATTTGAGATAAGCTCAACTGTTGGGTAAAAGTTTACATGAGACCATTGTGATGATTTTCCACAATGAACTTCTCCTGGATTATTTATTCTAATTGATTGTTCATATGAAGTATATGATTGATAAGTATTATAAGATTTTAATAGACCTTCATAGGTAAGACCAATTGTATAGGTATCATGGTAATGTTTTGTAAAGTCATCATTTGAAAGTTTAACATTTTCAAAAAGTATATTTTCTAATAGTCTTCCCATACGAAATTATAGCAAAACTATTAGAAATTACTAGAATAATATTGCTATTTTAAAATAGCTAAAAGACTCTCTTTTATTTTACTTGGATCAGAGAAATGGTCTACTTTTGCTACAAAGTTTCCTTCTTTATCAAATAAATAAATGTAAGAAGTATGAGATACAGAATAACCCATTGCTGAGTCATTTAATGCAACTTTCTCATAATAAGTATCATATCTTTTAGTTATATCATCAATATTTTGTTTATTTGAAGTTGCACCAATAAAGTTTTTATGAAAATATTTAGCATACTCTTTTAAGCTTGCTAATTTATCTCTATCTGGGTCTACACTTATAAATAAACCTGTAAAATCTTTTGTTTCTTCTTCACTAAAACTCTTTAAAGCTTGAGATAAAGAACTAAGAGAAGTAGGGCATACATCAGGACAGTATGTATATCCAAAATAGATTGCTAAAGCCTTACCTTTAAAATCATCTTTTGATATTTTTCCATCAACGGTTTCAACTGTAAAGTCATATTTTTGTTTCTCTTTATATTGTTCAACAAAAGGTTTTAAAAAAGAGATTAAAATAACTGAGATTACAAAAATTATCCCAAGTCTTAAAAAGTTTTTCATTATTAGTCCGTTTTAAATTGAAATCTTGCCCCAATATTTTCTGTGGCTTTTTCTATTCTTATATCTGCATTCCATTCCATTTTCCCTAAAGGACATGTAGGAAGTGTTCCTATCGCTTCATAATTACCATTTCCTAAGTTTTTAACAGGAAGATAAAATTCACCCATTGCCATATTTGTAGCATAGATATTTAAAGCTAAGTTTTTTAAATTGGCATTATTACTTTTAATAGTAAATTTAAGAGGTTTCATTAAAGGAATAGTTTTTGGTTCTACATCTAAAGTAAAAATAGTTCCATCTTGAATTTTGATAGTACAAGAGCTTTTATGTAGGTCACATTGACTATTTTGTGTAATAAATTTTGCTTCACCTTTTAAAGATTGATAAATTTTATTAAAGTCAATAAGAAAATAACCTACAACAATAAAAAGTACAATACCAAGTTGTAGTATTATACTTTTTATATTGTTTTGTTGTTTTTCAGCCATAACAATTAGTTTTTCATTCCCTTATGTCCGTGGTGTTTCATTCCACCCATTACAGTTTTAACAGGAGCAATTATAGTTTTTGTCTCTCCATTAGATAATTCTAATGTTAACTCAACATTTTCTCCTACTTTTAAAGGATTATATAATCCAATTAACATAATATGAAAACCACCTGGTTTTAATACTGTTTCAGAGTTAGCAGCTACATCAATTTTAGGAACTTGATACATCTTCATAACACCATCTTTCATGTCATGTGTATGAAGTTCTACAACTTTTGATACTTTAGATGTAGCTTTTACAATTGCTATATCTTTATCACTAATATTTACAACTGTCATAAATGCAGCTGAATTTGGTAATCCTGGAGGTGTCGCTCTAACATATGAATCTTTTACTTCAATGCTTGAAGCAAATAGAGCTGTTCCTGCAACTAATAAACCAAGTAGTGTCTTTTTCATTTATAAGCCTTTAATTAATTTTATAATTATTGTACAAATTATTTGTTAAATAATTGTTAATTTTTCTTAACTCTTAATAATAAAAACACACCAATTACAGCAGCAACGAATGAAGCTGCAAATACACCAAGTTTAACTGCTGAGATTACTTCTTCACTAGCAAAAGCTAAGTGAGTAATAAAAATTGACATTGTAAAACCAATACCTGCAATAAATCCAACTGCTAGGATTTCACTCCAAGAAATAGTATCTGGTTTTTTAACAATATTAAATTTGTGAGCTAAATATGTAAATCCTAAGATACCTACTGGTTTACCAAATACTAGACCTAAAACAACACCAAGAACGATTGGTAAGTTTGCATGAACAGTTGAGAAGTCAATTAAAACTCCTGCATTTGAAAATGCAAATAATGGCATAATAAAAAATGCTGATAAACCATGTAAATTATGCTCTAATCTTACTAAAGGGTTTTGAACTTTATCATATCCATATCCAATAGTTTCAAGTGCATCAATTTGATGATGATTTAAAACAGGAACATCATCCATATTTTTTTCAAACTCATCAATTGATTCTCTAGTATCACTAATAAACTCTTTTTCATCAATTTTAGAGCTAATTGGAATTGCAAATGCAAGTAATACACCAGCGATAGTTGCGTGAATACCAATGGCATGAATATAAACCCAAAGAGCAATACCTAATAAAAGGTAAGGTAAAAGATTAGTTACACCTCTTTTATTTAAAATCCAAATAAGTGCATAAACTATACCCGCATGAATAAAGTACTGTGATTGAATTTCACTTGTATAAACAGTTGCAACAACTAAAACAGCACCTAAATCATCAACTACTGCTAATGCAACTAAAAATAGTTTTAATGCAGGATTTACTCTTTTCCCTAATAGCATTAAAATACCAAGTGCAAAGGCAATATCAGTTGCCATGGGAACACCAAATCCTAATGGATTATCAGGATTTAAAGCAACATAAATTAATGCAGGAACTGCCATACCACCAACTGCTGCAATTAAAGGAAAAGAAGCTTTATTTACAGTTGAAAGTTCTCCAATTAACATCTCTCTTTTAATTTCTAAACCAACCATTAAGAAGAATAATGCCATTAATGCATCATCAATCCAATAAGTTAAGGTCATAGAGACTTTTATCTCACCAATATTTATTCCAAGAGGTAAATGCCATAAGTCGTAATAAGCTTGTCCAAGACTAGAATTAGCAACTATTACAGCAGCAACAGTTGCAACAAAAAGTAAAATACCACTTAGGGCTTCTTTATTGATAAACTTTTCTAAAGTAATCAATGGTTGAATCATACGTTAATTTCCTTTATGTAAACAATTTGGGCAGATACCCTTTATAACAATATTATCTATTTTATATCCTACTAAATTAAAAGTGGGTTTTTCGTGTATACACTCAATTTTCGAACAATTGGTGCATATGAAGTGAGAATGTACATTTTTTTGAATCTCAAAATATCTTTTTCTATCATTAGATTCAAAAGAGGTAATTATATTTTCATCCTCGAAAATAGAAATATTTCTATAAAAAGTAGCTTTATCCATAGATAACTCATCTTTTATATCTTCATAAGATAAAGGATGACTATTTTTAATAAGAATTTCTAAGATTGCTCTTCTTGCAGTTGTAAGTTTTACATTTGATTTATTGGCTATTTTTTCAACGTTCATGAATAAATTATATCTTATTAATTTTAAATTTCCTATACTTGAATATCTAAAAAATACAACTAAGTTGCATAAAAGTTTTAATATATTAATATTCCAAATAAAATGCAACTGTGTTGCAAAAATAAATTAAAGGTATAAGATGAAAAAAATTCTATTAGCTTTTTTTGCATTATCTTCTCTATTGATTTCTAAAGAGGTTACTGTTAGTATCACGCCTCAGAAGTTTTTTGTAGAAAAGATTGCAGGAGATAAAATAAATGTAAATGTTATGGTTAAACCAGGAGCTTCACCAGCAACTTATGAACCAAAAGTTTCTCAAATGAAAAAATTAGCAAATTCAGAAATTTATTTTTCAATTGGTGTTCCTTTTGAAAATGCTTGGTTAGAAAAATTTGAAAATGCTAATAAAAATATGAAAATTGTTGATACTTCAGAGGGTATAAAAAAGTTAGAAATGGAAGCTCACTCTCATCATGAGCATGAAGAACATCTTTCAAAACATGAAGAAGAAGGACATAATCATCATGACCATGGACCAGAAGGACATGAACATAAAGAAGAAGCCCATGAACATTCTGGATTAGATCCACATATTTGGTTAGAGCCAACATTAGTAAAAAATCAAGCAAAGATTATCTATAGAGAGCTAGTTAAACTTGACAAAGAGAATGAAGAGTTTTATAAAAAGAATTTAAAAAAGTTTTTAATTGAACTAGAGACTTTAGACCAAAATATAAAAACTATTTTAGAAAAATATGAACATAAAGCTTTTATGGTTTTCCATCCATCATGGGGATATTTTGCTAAAAAATATCATTTAGAGCAAATTGCTATCGAAATTGAAGGAAAAGAGCCAAAACCTTCTCAACTTATTGAATTAATTGATGAGGCTAAAAAACATGATATTAAAGTTGTTTTTGTAGCACCTCAATTTTCTAAAAAAGGTGCAAATACTATCTCTAAAAGTATAAAAGCAAATGTTGTAACAATTGATCCTTTAGCTCTAAATTGGGATGAAAATTTATTAAAAGTAGCAAATGAAATTGCAAACTCTTATAAATAGATTATTCCTACTATCTTTTCTTTTAAGTAGCACACTTTTTGGGTGTGCTATTTGTACTGTTTACTCTCCTGAAACAAAATTTTATATTGAAGTTAAAAGTTCAGAAAAAGAGATTGAAACTGCAAAAATCACTTGGGTACTTACAAGAGATTTTACTGATTCTTTAAAAGAGGTTTATGATACAAATGCTAATAACTTTTTCGATAAAGAGGAGTTAGAAGTAATTGGTGAGGCAATTTATGAGTATGTAATTCCTCGAAACTATTTAGTTCAACTATCTTATGGGAAGATTTTAGATAAAGAGAATAGTTTAGATGTAAAAGTTTCTAAAAAGAGTGTATATATTAAAAACTCTATTTTACATTTTGAGTATACTTTAGATTTAAATTTTCAAATCAAAAATGAACATGTCTTGTATTTTAGAATAAATGACAATGAAAACTATTTTATTCTGGTTCATTTTGATAAACTTTCAAAAATAAATAGAATAAAAGATATAAAAACTACAAAAATTTCTACAAGGGATGAACTTATTTTTAGTTTTTCTTTATTAAATGCAAAAAAAGAAGAGAGTTTAGAGCAAAATGAGTTTAAGCAAATAGAAAAAGTAGAAGAGAAAATAAATGAATCTTTATATGAAGAACAGAGCAAAGAGCAAGAAGAGACTATTTTAAAAGAGTTTGTAACAAAGGTAAAATATTATCTTGTAAGAATAGAAAATGGAGATAATCTAGCTTTACTTATGCTTTTAGTAGTCTCGTTTATTTATGGAATTATTCATGCTTTAGGTCCAGGTCATGGTAAATCTTTAGCCTTTTCATATTTTATGGCAAATAAGAGTTCTTACTCTAAAGCTTTTATGATTTCTCAAGCTAGTGCTTTTATTCATATTATTGGAGCTTTGATTTTAGTTATTGTTTCAATTTTTGTTTTACAATCAGTTTTAAACAATTTTGTAAATGATTCAGTAGAAATACTTACTAAGGTTTCAGCTGTATTGATTATGCTCTTAGCTATTTTTATTTTATATAGAAAAATTAAAAATAAAGGTTGTTCTTGTAGCTCTTGTTGTTCAAATTCTCCAACAAATAAGACTAATTCCCTTTGGAGTATAGACAAACCTAAAGAGGTAAATAGTTTAAAACCAAACTTTATGAAGCAAGATTTATATTTTGTTTTAACTTCTGGACTTATTCCTTGTCCTGGTACAGTAGTTTTATTTATTTATGCTTTTGTTTTAAAGACATATTTTGCAGTTATCTTAGCTTCAATTGCTATTAGTTTTGGGATGGGCTTAGTAATATTTGCAAGTTCATTTTTAGGAGTAAGTTTAAAAAATTTAAGTGAAAAATCGCATAGAGTAACTTATGCTTTAGAGATAATTGCACCTATAGTAATGTTTATTTTAGGTATTTTTTTATTTTTAAATGCACAAATTTTTTAATTGATTAAAATCAACAATTAAACTTTTCTAATTGATTATACTTCCAATAAAAAGGTTTCAAATGAAAAAGTTTAATATTTATGATAATTTAGAATATAGTCAAGAAAAAGTTTTAATTTCAGTTATGTTTGATGATGAAATAAGAAAAGAGATTCGAATTGTTTTTTCAAAAAATCAAATTATGAAAGACCATAAAACAAAGTTTCCTATTATTGTTGAGTTAGTAGAGGGTTCTATAGACTTTGGTATAGAAGAGCAAGTTTATACTCTAAAAAAAGGTGATATAATAGCTTTAGAGGGTGATATTATGCATAATCTAAAAGCAAATGAGAACTCAATTGTAAGATTAAGTTTATCTAAAAATGATAATACAAATAGAGTAAAAGGTGTACTTAAACTCTAATTGCTATTTTTTAATTTTTCGAACTCATTGATTATCTCTTCAATGGGTTCAACTCCTACAGAAATACGAATTAAATCAATAGGTAATCCGACTTCTTTTAAGTGTTCTCTTCCTTGTTTAGTTTGAATTAAATCATAATGAGCAAGATAAGTGTATGGCATAAGAAGTGTGAATTCAGTACCTAAGCTAGGTCCTTTTGCAAAATTAAGCTTATCATAGCTTTGTGTTAGAGGCTTAGTAAATTCAACTGAGATAACTCCACAATAAGAATTTTCATCAATTATTGCTTGTGAATAAAGTTCTTTATTGTTTTCATCCATACAGTGATATACTTTTTTTATAAAGCTTGCTTTTTCAAGATATGAGATTAATTTTTTTGTATTTGAAGAGATTGTTTTTACTCTTTTTTCATAATCTTTTATTTGAAAAGCAAGTCTTTGTATCTCTTTGATATAAACAGGCTCACAGTGTTTAAAAAATTCCCAATTCATATGTGATAGGGGATGCTTTTTATTTAAAATAATAGCTCCCATTAAAACATCTGCATTTCCACAGGCAAATTTTGTAAGAGATTCCACAAAAATATCTGCATATGAAGTTAGGTCAAGATTATAAGGCGTTGCAAATGTTGTATCAATGATTAAAGGAATATTATATTTATCACAAAGGGCTCTTACTCTTTTTAAGTCAAAACATTTTAAGAGAGGGTTAGTTGGTATCTCTGTAATAATTGCACTTACTTTTAAACCATTCTCTTTTAAGTACTCTTCTAATAACTCTAATTTATCAAGATGTGGAAAACTTTTCTGCTCTTGATAGTGATGATTTACTATATTCATGGTATCAAGATAGAGCCATCCTAATTGAACTAAAACAGTTCTTCCATTTTTGGCTTGTATTGAATTTATTCCTCTAACAACTGAATAAATAGCATTCATTCCAGATGGAGCTAAATGTACATTCTCTTTTGGTTGTTTATAAGCATTTGCTAAAGTTGATATAACTATATCTTTTGAAGTATCTTTATCTTCTAGTATTTCTTGATGTAAACTTGCAATTAAACCTTTTTCAAAAAGATATTTTTCTGCTAGTCTTGATGAAAGATTACAACCTACATGTTGGATATATGATAATACTCTTTGTAGTTGACAAGTTCCATTTTGTACTAAAATCACTCCAAAAGGTTCATATATCTCTATTTTATTGTGGATATAATATTTATCACTTACAAGTTTAACAGCTCTTTGTGAACTTAAAAGTACTACCTCATAACTATCACTTACTCCATATTTTTCTTTGATATAAGAGGCAAGTTGTTTTAAATAAGGATGAAGAATAAATCTTGGATAACCACTCTTTATTATTTCTAAAATTTCTGGTGTTTGTTCTTCATAATCAATCACATCTTGTAAGTTTGGCATTGAAACAGATACTGCGTGTACATTGTTTACAGGAAGTGTTTGCCCACAAGGAATATGATTGAAATAGGTATTACTCATTTTTATTTCACTGCCTGTTCAATATCAGCTATTAAATCTTCAATATTCTCTAATCCAATAGAAAATCTAACTGTACCTTCAGCTATTCCAATTGCTTCTAGTTCTTCTTTTGAAAAAGAGGCATGAGAAATTTTTGCAGGAATTTCTACCCTTGAATCAGGACTTCCAAAAGAGCACTTCTCTCCAAAGATTTTAGTATTTTCAATAAATTTTTCTGCTAATTCTAAACTTTCAAAGTCTGCACAAAAAACACCAGGAATATATTTCATCTGTTTTTTAGCTAAGTCATATTGAGAATGAGACTCTAAAGCAGGGTGAGTTACTTTTGTAATATATGGCTGTTCTTCTAAAAATTTAGCGATTTTTATAGAGATGTCTTGATGCTCTTTCATTCTAATTTTTAGAGTTGGAATTCCAAGAGAGATTAGATATACATCCATTGGATTTTGGCTTCTTCCTCCTGCATTTGCATAATAATGAATCTCTTTACTTAACTCTTCTGTTTTAGCAACAATTGCACCGGCAACTACTGCTCCATGTCCAGAAATATACTTTGTTGTAGAAAATAAAGAGAAATCTGCACCTAAATCTAAAGGTTTTTGAGAGATAAATGTTGCAAGAGAGTTATCAACTGCAAAAAGTGCATGGTATTTATGAGATAATTTAGCAACTTCTTCTAAATCAATAATTTTAAGCCCAGGATTTGTAGGACTTTCACAAAGAACTAAATCAATAGGATTGTTTTTTAATATCCCTTCTAGTTCCTCAAAGTTTGTAAAGTCAGCAAAATGAACTATTACATTATATTTCTCTTTAAATACTTTTAATAATCTAAATGTTCCACCATAACAATCAGCTTCAACTAAAATTTGTGAGTTTGCTTTTAAAACTGTTTCAAATAAAAGTGCAACTGAAGCAATCCCTGTATGAGTACAAACACAACCCGCTCCACCTTCTACTTGTGTAAATAAATTTTCAAGCATCTCTCTTGTTGGGTTATCACTTCTTGTATAGTCATAAATTTTATCACCATCTTGCTTTTTTAAATCAAAAGTTCCTGTATTATAAATAGGAAAGTGTGAAGCACCTGCTACATCTTCAAATGGAGCAAATTTAGCTATATGGCTTAATGAGGTTTCAACATGCAAATCTTTCATAATAGTCCTAGTTTTTTCGTGGATTATAGCCAATTTTTTATAAGAGATAAAATCAGTAAAAAAGAAGTATAAGATTTTATAATATAAGATTTTATTTAAAGAATTTCTTTTTTTAATCTATTGACACTTTTATGTCAATAGATTATTTGAGAAGATTAAATTCGTCCATTTAATAATTGGATTAAAGAGTTTTTTAGTTCTTTAAAACTTAAAACTCTTTTCCCATTATTATTTTTTGCAAATTTTTCAGCCTCTTCATATGTTTTAAAAGCAGGTAGGTCATCTCCTGCTGGTGAGATTTTATTACTTCCATATACATAATAAGCTTTTTTAGCATCAATTGCTTTAAGTGTTGAATAATCAGTAACAATCAACTCTTTTATTTCATCTTGTGTTTTTATATTTGCATCAGGCCATTTTTGAGGATTGAAGTAAAATTCTAACATAGATTTTGGACTTACAAAAAAGTACTCTTTTGACTCTTTATTTACAACTTTTCCAACCCAACTTGGATTTTTATAAACCAAGAATTTTCGGATTAGACCTTTAGTTTCTTTATCAAAATTCATTGAATAAGACTCTTTTGCATTAAGGTTTAAACCTAAGATAAAGCAACAAAATAAAATAATGTTTAATAAATTTTTCATAAATAAATCCTTTTAAATTAAATCTTTTTTAGCAAATATTTTATATCCAAAGATAGCAAATATAAATCCTAATAAGATAGGATAAAAAACAGAAAAAAGAACAAAAGTTGTCTGTTTAAATGTATCTAAAATATAAAAAGCAACAGGCCCCATAACTGTTAGTTCGGGGTCAAATAAAGATATAGCTGCCACTCTAAATATCTCCATTGGATTTAGAAGGGCTATTGTAATAATAAATCCTTCTTCAAACCTATTTTGCATCATAAGTGAAATAAGAGCAATATCTATAAAAGCTAATAAGAATATCCAAATAAAAAAAGAGACTCCCAAAGCTACTTCACTTGTTTTTACAAAAGAGGAGATAAAAAAAGCAATTCCTAAAAAAGCAGAAGTTAATGCAAATAATAAAGCTGTGTATAAAAAGAAAATATCCCAAGGAATAGTTGTACTTATTATCATGCCATAAAATAAGGCAAATAACATTGCTAAAAATACTGGTAAAAATACTGTAGTAAATCTTCCTAATATTTTCCCCCAATAATATTGTTTTAAAGAGATAGGGAAAGAGAGCATATACTCTAAAATATGAGTATCTCTATCTCCTGAAATAGAACGAACTGTAGTAATTAGTATAAAAATAGGCAAAATCACAATTGTAATTTGAATATACATAAGTAAAAGCCTACTTAATCCACTAAAACCCATAACTTGTGATTGAGTTACACCTGCTATAAAAAATAGAGCAATCATCCCTCCAAAAACTAAAGAGTAGACAATGAACCATTTTGTTCTAATTGATTCTTTTAAATCTAAATAGGCTATTAAAAATAGATTTTTCATTATCTTCCTTTTTCTAATACTCTTTTTTCTACTTCTTTAAAATCAATTATTTCAGAATTCTTTTCTGTGATTGATTCTTTTTTTTCATTTGCAGAAAAACCATAAGCCATTGGTGTTTTATGTACAGTATCGTAAAAAGCACTTCTAGCATCTATCCATTTTGAAGTTTTTACATCTGTAATCCAAATTTTTGCTTTATCTTTCCATGAGATTTTATTTTCTTTAAACCATAAAATAGCACAACCTATATCATCAAACTTATATATTTTATTATCTTCTTGATTTTTAACTTGTACTGTATGTTTTCTATCACTTAAAATCATTTTACATCTTTCACAAGTATCTCTATCCCAATGAATTTCTGCATATTCAGTTGGTGTTTTTTTCTCACAGGCACTAAATAATAGTGCTATAAAGAAAATTGATAAGATTTTAAATATATTTTTTTTCATAAAAACTCCTTTATTTTTTTATCTGAAATAACTTTTCCTAAATCCATATAAATTTGTCTATTTACAATATCTTTAACTTCATCAAGTCTATGAGTAACAAATAAAGAGATTTTCTCTTTTTCATTTTGTTTAAGAAGTCTGAAAAAATCATCTCTTGCTTCAGGGTCTAAATTAGCTGTTGGTTCATCATAAATAAGAATATCGCTCTTTTTAGCTAAACTAATTGCAATAAGCATCTTTTGTTTCATTCCTCCTGAGAGTTTAAAAAAAGATTTATGTAGATTGTTTTTAATATCTAGTTTTATCTCATTTGCATAGTGTAGTATTAACTCTTTTTCTACTTTTGCACTTATTTCAATGTATTTTATTAACTCCTCAAGATTTAATTTTATAGGAGGAGGAAGTTGTGGAACAAAAGAGATTTTTTCTAATATCTCAATTCTATTTTTTATAGGATTTAGCCCTTCAATTAATACTTCACCTGAAGTAGGGTGGTAATATCCCATAATTGATCGAATCAGAGTTGTTTTTCCTGCACCATTAGGTCCCATAATAGCGACATGATCATTTTTATTAAAAGCTATACTTACATCATCTAAGGATAGATGTGAAGCAAATTTTTTTGTAAGATTTGAAATTTCTATCATTTTATATTAACCCTTTTAATCTAAAATCATATTTTAAGGCATCAGAGTGACATACATCTATGCACCTACCACATAAAGTGCAGTCAGCACCTGTTATATACTCTTTTTTTATATTTTTCTCTTCTCTTTCTTTGTCATATTTGGCTTTTGTTAATTCTAAAACTTGATTTTCAAAACAAACATCATGACAAACCATACAATGGTCACAATTATCATTCCATTGGATTCTTAAAGCACTAACTTTTCCTAAATAACCATAAGTTGTTCCTATAGGACAAATATATGTACACCAAGCTCTTCTTGAAAAGAAGACTTCTATTAAAAACACAATTAAAACCCAAGAAAGAGCTAAACTCCAACCGTAGGCAACAAATCTACTTAAAATACCAACTATATTAATAGTTTCAAAAACTAAATAACCACTTGTAAAGGCTAAAATCATAAACATAATCCAAAAAACATGTCTTACTCTATGATTAAATCTTCGCTCTTTTATAATTTTTTTTGAAACCAAACTATTATGAATTTTTTCAGCAATTTCACTTAATAGTCCATAAGGACAGACCCATGAACAGTATGTTCTTCCTCCTATAAGAAGATAGAAAACTATAATTGTAGTTGTTCCAATTATTATATTTACAGGCATTTCATAAGTAGCAAGAAACATCTGAATGGTAGTAAAAGGGTCAATTAAATGAAAACCTAAAAATCTTGAGCCATTTAGTGTTCCTTCTAATATTTGAATATCAATTGAAAAAGATAAGAAAAAGAGTAAATGAATAGCAATTACTACTAACCATCTTTTCATTCTATAAGAAAAATATGTTTTCCCTTCTTTTGTTTTATCAAAGAATGTTGATATAAAGGATGAATTTTTTATTGTCTCTTTATTATTCCATTTATCCATTTTTAATCCTTATCTCTTTAATTATTTAAAGCTTCTTTTTTAGCTTTAAATTGTGAAATTTCTTTTGCAAAATCTTTAAGTTCTTCTTCTGAAAGATTTAATAATAAACCTTTCATAATAAGGTTCTCTTTTCTTCCTGCTTTAAAATCAACTAAATCTGTATATAGTTTTTCTTCTGATTGCCCAATAAGAGCAGGGCCCATTAGTTTTTTACCATTTTGTAAGCCTGAACCATCCACCCCATGGCATGAAGCACATTTACTTCTATAAGCATTACTGATTTCAAAAGTTGCAGTATTTCCCGCTTTATCCCTAAGTGCTTTTAGTTTTTCTTGTTCTATATCTTTTTCTTTAATAGGATCAATTTTAGTTTTTTGTTCAATTTTTGCTAAGTCTGAAATAGCATGGCTTCCTTTTCCTCCATGAAATGCTCTTCCATTATTGTAGGTGTATATCATTAAACCTAAAATACAGAGTGTAGAAAGAATAGCAATTATCTTTTTCATTTTATTTTCCTAACTTCTTTGTTAAACTCATAGATTTCATTTGCAAGTTTTTTTATATTTTCATCACTCATTTGTTTTACTAAATCAGTCATTAAAACATTTGCATCTTTATTGTTTTTAAATTTAAGAATAGAGTTATAAATAAAATCAGCATCTTTATCTAATAAAGAAGGACCTATTATTCCATTTGCGTAATCATTGTGACAAGCAGAACATTTGACAATAAATTCTTTACTAAGTTTTTTTACAAGTAATGAAATTTGTACTTGTTCATAAGGACTTCTAATATGAAGATTTGCTTCAATATTTGTACGAGGGGTAACTCTTACAGCAGCATCTTCATTTGCTGGCTTAGAATTAGGGTCATACTCACTTTTAACTCCATTATAATTGAAATAATAAGTTTCATTTTTTTTATTTACATGCTCTTTTTGAGCAACTTTTATCTCTTCTTTGTTTTGATTTTCTTCTATTTCAATTTTAAGTTCACTCTCTTTTTCTATAAGAGTACTTTTCTCTTTTTTTTCTGTACAACCAGAACTTATTAAAAGAAGTGCTACAAGTAATAATATTTTTTTTATCATGATTTTAATCCTTTGATATAATAATCTTCATATGTTAATCTAGGTTTTACAACAATAGCTGGTTCATTTGCTGGACATAACTCTTCACAAACACCACATCCAACACATCCTTCATATATTTCAGGTCTTTTTCCTTCTTCTTCAGGAACCATAGAGATTGCACTTAAAGGATTTGGTAAAGGGCACATATCTGCACAAATAGTACAAGGCTCTCCTTCAAACTTATCAAGTTTTTCTAACATATCAAGTTCTAGTTGGGTTATATTATTTTGCTTGTTAACAAAATCATGGATTCTTTTACTATGACCTTTAGGAACAGGAGTATTTGTTAATGCAATACACCTATTTTTAAACTCTAAAACTGCAATTCCCATTTGTATCTCTTCTGGTTTTTCAATTTTATGGTCTAAAGCTCCACTTGGACAGGCTAAAACACAAGGTACAGCACTACAAGCATAACAGCCTCTTTCTCTGGCATCTATATATGGAGTTCCTACTCCGTGCCCCTTTGCCATATCTGCTAATTTGATTGAGTGGTATGGACAAACTTGTAAACATTGTCCACATTTAATACAAAGTGCTAAAAACTCCTTTTCTTCTACTGCTCCAGGAGGTCTAAGTCTCATCTCTGCTTGTAGTGCATAAGGACTTATTATAATACCTCCACCAAGACTCAACCCTAAAATACCAAGTGTTGAGAACTTAATAAAATCTCTTCTTTTATTGCTCTTTTTTATCATAATTAAATCCTTGTTTTTTTAACTTTGGTTTTTCATCTTGTAATAAAAATATTGGTTCACTAAAAGGAGCTAGTTTTGCAAGAAAGTTTAATAATGAGATAACAGGAGAACCATAAAAAAATTTAACTGTTGGGTTATATACCCAAAGTTGATCTGCATATTGATATATTTTATGCGGAGTATCTCCTATATTGTCTCTATTTTTATCAAAACCTTCATAACTATCCCAATAATTTCCAACTATTTCATTTTGATAGGTTCTCGCACCTCTACTATCATTTACAACATCCTCAATATTTCCAGAAATATAGTTTCCTTTAATAATATTGTTTTCACTAAGTGAGTGAAAATGAATACCTTCTGAGTTATATAAAATTTGATTTTCTTCTATCCAATTATTTGTGTCTGGTTCAAAAGGAGAACGATCAATATAAATTCCTATTGCATTGTAAATAACTGTATTTTTTTTAAGAGTGAAATTTGAAACATCTTTAAGTCCTATTCCCATACCAGTAGTACCTAAAGAACTTTTTACAACATTTCCTGTAGCAATAGTGTCTTTACTATACATAAAGAAAATACCTACAGAGTTATATTGATAAGTATTATTTCTTACAAAGTTTTTACCTGCATACATAAAATGTAAAGAATATCTATTATATTCTCCAAAGTTTTCTGATATTTCATTTCCATGAGAGTACCAAACTACCATGTCTCTTGATTTTACTAATTTGTTTTTTGTAATGATATTGTCATTTGAATACCATAGTCTAACCCCATCACCTCTAAGGCCTAAATCTAACTTTTTTGAAGTTATATAGTTGTTTGAGAAAATTGAATTATTTGTTGTTGAGATATCAATACCAAAAAGAGAGTCTCTAATAATACAATTAGAAATTTCTGATTGTTTTGAATCTGAAATTTTTATTCCAGAGTCTATATTCTCATGTTTATCCCCACTTCCTTGAATAGTTAAGTTTTTTAAAGTAACATAAGGACTTTTAATTGTAACTACAGTACCTTCTCCTTCTCCATCAATGATTACACCTTCTTCTTTCCCAATAATTGTAAGAGGTTTATTTATTAAGATTGAACCTTTATATACTCCTTTTGAAAGTTTTAGAATTGAACCTTCTTTAG
Organism: Halarcobacter bivalviorum; assembly: GCF_003346815.1. NCBI lineage: Bacteria > Pseudomonadati > Campylobacterota > Epsilonproteobacteria > Campylobacterales > Arcobacteraceae > Halarcobacter > Halarcobacter bivalviorum. The sequence continues at coordinate 1,860,024 of NZ_CP031217.1, read as the reverse complement.
CTTTATCTATTGTCTCTTGTAATAGATTTGCTTTTAAAAAAGTAAAAGATAAAAAAAGAGTAAAAATCAATAGCTTTAGCATTTTTTAAACCTTATAATCAATCTTTGTTTCTTTCATTGCTTTATTTTTTGAAAGAATAGATAAAAGTGAAAATAGACCAATTAACAATAAAATATAAAATCCAATAGTAGGATATGAATGAGTTGTAAATTGAGCAATTTTTCCATCTCCAAAAACAGTTGGCATAAAGGGTTTTATTTTAAAAGCACCCCAATCATGTAGATTGTGGCCAAACCAATATAACCAATAAGAATAATCTGCAATAAATAAAAGAGGTAGTGCTGCAGGGATGTACATTATGTATGTAAAAATCTTTTTATGAAAAAGAATAAAATAAATCATAAATAAAGAAAGACCTAATAAAGCATATATTCCTATTTCTCTTTCAAGTACTCCACCTTTCCACATAGGGTCCATCCCTACATAGTGATTAATTGTATTCATCTCATGAACCTCTCCTGAAAATCCATCAAAATGGAAAAATACAGGAATTCCCTCTGGAAAAGCTTTTTTAGGATAGTTTGGTGCTTCTAAACTACAGGTCCAAATAGGAAGTGAAGCAACACCAATTTCAGAAGAAGTATCAATCATTTTTTCTAAATCATTGAAAGCTTCTTTTGGTACAGTTGTACTTTTATATCTACCTTGATTGTAAAAATTCCAAACCTTAATTGCTAAAGAAGAGATTTCATCTTCTTTTCCTGCATCAATTTTATTTAAAGTTCCATGGAAAGCAATCATTGGAAAAGTAAATGCTAAGGTCATTAATATTAGTGCAATTAGGGCATAAATTTTTGATTTTATAAAACTTGTATGCATTTTTTTTGTCCTTCTTCGTAGAGTTTTAAAATATAAGTTACTTTTCTTAGCTTATATTTTAAATCTTCGTGTATAAAGAAGAGAAGAGAGTATTTTCTTCTCTTCTTCTTCTTTTTTAGAAAAGGTTGGCATTTTCATCAATCCATTTTAGATATTCAATAATGTCTTTTGTCTCTTCTTCTGTCATATGTTGATTAGGCATTTTTAAATTAAAATAATCAATCATCCCTTTTACATATGGATCATCATACATTGTTTCTGGTTCTAGAATAAATTTACTAACCCATTTAACACCATTTTCATGTCTTTGTAAAACTCCTGTTAAGTCAGGTCCTGAAGATACTTTTCCTATTACGTGACATCCATTACAACCACCTTCTGCAAAAGCTTTTTCTCCTCTTGCAGCAGAAGCACTTTGCTTAGTTGCAATTTTTCTAACTAAAGTATCTTTTGCTCTAATCCCAACATCGGCTGTTTTAACCATTAGTTGCCAAATCATGTTTTCAAAAAGAATTGCTTTTTCAATATCTCCTTTTTTGAAAGCTTCATCTGATTTTTTCTTTTGTTCTGGAATTTTGTTGTATTGGTCAAGTGCATCTGTTACTAAATCTGCAACAACTTTATGGTTTTCAAATTTATTATCTTTTAAAAATTTAACTACTGATTGAATAACAGCATCTGTTGCTTTATTTACCGCAACAGTTTTGTCATATTCTGCTTTTAACTCTTGCGTAGTCATTGATTTCATTTTTAACTTTTGTGCACTCTCATATTTTTTGTTAGGATCTTTAACCATTAAATATCCCATCATTTCTAAGTGAAGCGCAGAACAAAACTCTGTACAATAGTAAGGGAATACCCCTTCCATATCAGCAACAAACTCTAAAGTTGTTGTTTCTCCTGGTTCTAATGAACCGTGTTGGTTATAGTTATCAATTGTAAATCCATGTGTTTCATCTTGTGCTCTTTCAAGATTTGTCATATGAATAGTTACTAAATCACCTTTATTTACAGTAATTCTTTCAGGGTTAATATGTGACCTAACTAAAGTAGCATACACGGTTACATGATTTCCCTTTCTTTCAATTCTTTCTTGTCCCGCAAGAGTTTTTCCAATATGCTCTTTTCCTGTTTTACTATTAGTTCCCATTTTGTATCTTACATGAGGATGTAATTTACTAGCTCTAATAGCAACAGCTTGATGAGGTTCTCCTAAAGGTAGAGGCATATCAACTAAAAGGTCCATTGTTTTACCAGAAATATCAATTAATTGGTGATTTTGAGGATGTAGAGGTCCTACATTTTGGAATCTATCAATTGAAAGTTTATTTAAAGCAATGATATATTCCCCTTGAGGATCTGCTGATTTTCCTTCCATTCCTGCAAGGTGACCAATGTTATAGTGAACATTCTCTTTATCTAAAACTTTTAGTTTTTTATAATCCCATTTTACAACTTGAGAATCAACATATAAAGAAGTATATACTTGTCCGTCAATAGGTGAATATTGATTATGTAAAGGCCCAAGTCCTAACTCTAATTGTCCATGTAATGATTTTTTCATATCAAGAATAGGAATTCCATAAGGGTCTTTCCCTGAATACTCTTTATTATCAATTAGTTTTTTGATTTTTCTAAAATCATAAACTGAAGCATGAGTATCTAGTTTCCCACAAACAATAATATATCTACCATCAGGAGATACATCTACTCCATGGGGAGATTTAGCTTCGGGAATTAAAAATAGGGCATTATTTTTAACTGCAACATCAATTGGAATAACTCTATGGTCATTAACAATTTTTACATTTTTAGGATTTTTTGCAAGTTCTGCAAGTTTTTTCCAGTTGTATACATGTAAAAAGTCAGTATCATTTCTTGACATACCAGCTTCATTTGGTGGCATTCCTACTTCTATTCCACCTGTATACATCTCTGTATTAAATGAGTTTGTAAATCCCCAACCATTACTCTCTCCTTTTCCTGCATCAGATAAATCTTGATGATAAGGAGGAAATTCAATAGTAAAAGAGTCTTTAGGTAAAATTCGCCCAATTTTTGGGTCAAATTTCCACATAGTTACTCCACCTCTATAAGTCTCTTTGTAGTCCTCTATAGGGTGATATTCATTATCAAAAGGTGCTGCATATTGAGCAGCTTCAATAATAAATTCAGAATTAGGTGTAAAGAAAGCACCACCATGGTCAGATTTGAAAACTGGATTTGGAACAATCTGTTTTGTTTCAAAATCTCCTAAGTCAATAATTGCAATTCTAGGATTTGCTTTATCATTAATTGCTAACCATTTTCCATCATATTTTCCATCAGTTTCAGATAAAGCAGGGTGGTGTGTATCTCCCCAGTTAATCTCTTTACCTCTGATATTTCCTTGTCTTAATATTGCAAGTGAGTCTTTATCGTATCCATACCCTTGCCAAGGCTCTGGGGTAAATACTCCAATATATTTTAGAATTCTCATTGAGGGAACACCATAAACAATTACTTGTCCTGATTGTCCACCTGATGAAAAAACAACATATTTGTCTTTGATTCCAGTAGGGTTATATGTTTTAGCTGCTCTAATAACATCAATTTCAGAGAGCCCTCTTTCTTTCATTACTTTAGATAATTCATTTGTTGCCCCTAATGCAACAGAAGTTGTAAGTGTACTACCCAAAACTAACGAAGAGAGTATTTTATATGACTTCTTCATCTTAACTTCTCCTTCTTACAAAAAGTTAATAGTATTAATATACTATTTTCGTCGACTGCATAAATTGACAAATATCAATAAAAAAAGGAAGTTTTAAAATTAATTAAAACTTATTTCATATAATTAATATTTAATCTTAAAGTAATTCTATAATAGGGTAAGTTTCTTTTGGGTCGCTGTAGTTTTAAATTTTTGAAAATGATAAAATTAGTTATTCTATCATGTAACCAAGCTTTGATACTGTTTTAATAATATCAACTTTTAGTTTCTTTCTTAATTTAAAAACTAAGTTTTTTAGGGCACTTGGTGGAGCTTCTTCATAGATATATAGTTTATCTTCTATTTTATATTTAGTTACTAGATTTCCTCTGTGACTTAAAAGTATTTCTATAAAATCAATCTCTTTATTTGTTAAAAGTGTAGTCTCTTCTTTATAAGTAAAGGTTTTATTATCATAATCATAATAACAATTTTCTGCTAGCTTAATTATTGTTCTTGAATGTTTTATTAGAATTTTTGCACATGATTCAAGAAGTTCTGATAAATTAATTTCTCTAATAGGTTTAACAGCATATTCAACTAAGGATAACTTAATTGATTCTAATAAAAATTCTTGATTTGTATAGGCACTTGTAACTATAATAGGAATCTCTTCATTTTCTTTTCTTATAGTTTTAATTAAGTCTAAACCATTTATTTTAGGCATTTTAAGGTCAGTAATAAGAATATCAGGTTTATGTTTATAATAGAGTTCTAAAGCTTCTTCTCCATCAGAAGCAGTATAGACTTTTTGTACATAAAGGAGTAATACCTTCTTAAAACTATCTCTTAAATTCTCTTCATCTTCTGCTAAAAGAATAGAAGATTTTTTAAGTTTAATCTCATATTTTTCTATCATTTTTATAGTCCATTTTTAAATCTGATGAAAACTATGATAGCATTATTAGATTAAAAATATTTAGGACTATTATGTTTGAAAGCTTAAGTTTTACTAAAAGATATGTATTAGCTTTAACGATTATTGCGTTTTTATCACTATTGGCTTTTTTTAATTTAAGTAAGCTTTTAAGTATTCAATCAAATGATGCCAAGCTCGTAAATATGAGTGGTAATCAGAAAATTATTACTAGAGAAATTGCCTTCTTTGCAATTTATTATAAAATTGATAAATTAAAAGTAAAAATTAAAGAGATGGAAGAAAATCATAAAACTTTAACTTCTTTAGAACTATCAGATGAATTAAAAAATGTCTATTATGGAGAAAAAATTTATTTAGATAAAAAAGTTAGAGAGTATCTTTTTCATGCTAAAAGATTTTATGAAAATAGAGATGGAAGAAGTCAAAACTATGTATTAAAAAACTCTGAAAGTTTATTGCTTGATTTAGAAAAAGCAGTCGTAGTTTATTTAAAAGAGGCACAGGAAAATACAAGAAAATTACAACGTGTAGAAACTTTTATTTTAATCTCAACTTTAATCACTTTACTCTTTGAAGCATTATTTATTTTTATGCCAGCAAATAGAAAAATAAATAAAAGAACTAATGATTTGATTATGGAAAAAGAGTTTTCAAATGCAGTAATTGAATCAAGTACAAATGCTATTATTACCCTTGATAGTAATTTTAAAATAAGAACATTTAATAAAGAAGCCCAAAATATATTTAAATATACAAAAGATGAGATGTTAAATAAATCAGAGTTTGAAAAAATTGTACCTAATATCTATGAAATATTAAACTCAAAAAATATAAAGAATGTTCAAGAAGTGGAAGCAGTAAATAAGAACTTAGAAAGATTTCCTATTAGAATCTCTTTTGGGACAAGTGGAGAAAATAAAGATATTGCAATTGTTGCAAATATTCAAGATATCTCTAAAGAAAAACTCAATGATAAAATACTTGAACAACAATCTAAGTTTGCAGCATTAGGGGAAATGATTGCTATAATCGCCCATCAATGGAGGCAACCCTTAGCTCAACTAAGCTTTAACTGTATGTATATAAGAAAAAAGACTAAAGATGAAGAAATCTTAAAAGAAGCAGTTGTAAATGAAGAGATTATTCAATTTATGTCAGAAACAATTACAAATTTTCAAGATTTTTATAAAAAGACAGAAAATACAGTTTTTAATCCTATTATTTCAATTGAACAGGCTTTAAAAATAGTAGATTCTATTTTAAGGTTAAATGAAGTGACTTTAATAAAAGAGATAGATTCTCAAATAAAAATCTATGGGAATTCAAATAGTTTAGCCCATATTGTTTTATCAATAATTCAAAACAGTATAGATATTATAAAATTAAACAAGATAGAAAACCCTATTCTTCAAATAACTCTTAAAGATACAAAAGAACATATTATTTTATGTATAAAAGATAATGCAGGAGGAATAAAAATAGAGCCAATATCAGATATATTTAAACCTTTTAATACAAAAAAAGAGAAGTCTTCTACAGGAATAGGATTATATATGTCAAAGATGATTATAAAAAATCAATTTAAAGGTTGTATTGAAGCTAAAAATGTTGAAAATGGTGCAGAGTTTACTATTTTCTTACCTCATTAACTGAGATATCTCAGTAAGTAAACTACTTACCGAAATATTCTTCTTCAAGCTCTTTTAATGTTTTTGCATTTTTGATTCCATACTCTAAAATTATGAGTTTACCATCTTTTAAAAATGCAATTGCAGGAACACCAAGTAAGTCAAAATGACTTGCAATATTCATCTCTTTTCCTACGTTAACTTTATAGATAGTTACATCATCTCGCTTGTTTTTACTATACTCTTTAATGTTCCAACCCAGAACCTTACAAGCAGGTCAATATACACTATAAAAATCTATGATTACATTTTTATTAGCAATTTTATCTTCAAAATCTATTTCTGAAAGTTCTTCAAAAGCGAATAGTGAAGAAAAGCTAAATAAAAATAAAAATAAAAACTTTTTCATCTTTTCTCCTTTTATATGTTATTTGTAATATACCTTAACTTTATAAAGTATTTGTTTAGTTAAATGAGAGAAAAAACATCTTATTTTATAATTCGGAAATTATATTAAGGTATTTAATGAAACTAAATGAATTAGAAGTAGATTGTGATTATTTTGAATTTGCTGAAAAGTTTTATCAAAAAGTAAAACCACAACCACTTTTAGAAGCACATCTTATAAGTTATTCTAAAGAAGCTTGCAATTTGATAGGCTTAGATTATGAAGAGTGTGAAACAGAAGATTTTATTGATTTTATAAATGGTAAAAATTTTTTAAAAAACTCTATACCTTATGCCCAAGTTTATTCAGGTCATCAGTTTGGATATTATGTTCCTCAATTAGGAGATGGACGAGCTATAAATTTGGGGAAAATTAGCAAATGGCATTTACAAACAAAAGGAGCAGGGCTTACTAAATATTCACGACAAGGGGATGGTAGAGCTGTTTTAAGGTCTAGTATTCGAGAATATATTATGAGTGAGGCTATGTATGCTTTAGGAGTACCAACTACGAGAGCATTAGCTCTTATTGGTTCAAGTAGTCCAGTTTATAGACCTTATGAACAAGAACAAACAGGTGCAATAGTTTTAAGACTCTCAACTTCATGGATTAGAATAGGAACCTTTGAATATTTTGCAAAACAAGATGATATAAAACATTTAAAACAACTTCTTGATTATGTAATTAAAAATTCATATCCTCATTTACAAGGAGTTGAATACTCTTATGAAAGATTCTATTTTGAGCTTGTAGATAGAACTGCAAAACTTATATCACAGTGGATGGCTTATGGCTTTATGCATGGAGTTATGAATACAGATAATATGTCTACTTCTGGACTTACAATTGATTATGGTCCTTTTGCTTTTATGGATAATTTTGAAATGGGATGTATTTGTAATCATACTGATATAGAAGGAAGATACTCTTATTCTAATCAACCTTATGTAGCAAGATGGAATTTAGAAGTATTAGCTCATGCTTTAAAAGATGTTTGTGATGAGAAAAAGTTATTAGAATATCTTCAAACTTTTATCTCTTCAAATCAAAAACATTATTTAGAACTTATGAATAAAAGATTAGGACTAGATATTGATTTAGCTGGCGATTCAAATATTGATTTAGTCCTTGAATTACTTGAAGCTTTAGAAGTATCAAAATGTGATTACAATTTCTTCTTTTGGCAATTGACAAATCTTGATTCTTTTGATGATTTTTCAGCTATTTTAGATTTTGTACCATATAAAGAAGCTTTATTAGATTGGCTTGATAAATATAAAGAAATAGTAAATAAACAAAATCAAGATTTAAAATTTATGAAAGAAATAATGAAAAAAACAAATCCTAAATATATCATTAAAAACTATATGCTTCAAGAGGCAATTGAGATGGCTGAAAAGAAAGATTTCACTTTAGTAAATGATTTGTTAAAGATAGCACAAAGCCCATTTGATGAGCATAAAGAATTTGAAAGGTATGCAAAACCAACTTTAAATAAGTTTGCAAATTTACAACTTTCTTGTTCTTCATAAAAGACCACTTTCTCTACACTTTTTTTTAATAAAATAAATAAAATAATTAGAAACTGACCAGTGGTCGGTTTTTAAATTTGATTTAAGCTTTCTTTTTCTATACTTCGATTTGAGTAATTGACCGACGGTCAGTCAAAAAGTAAAACTTTTGATTACTTTTATCTGAGAGGAGATAAAACGTGAGCCCAAGAAAAATAAATAAAGAAGAGAAAAGAAGAGAGATTGCACTATCTTGTTCTGATTTAATTCATGAAGTTGGAATGAAAAAACTTACTGTTGCTGAGGTTGCGAAAACAGCAGGAATAGGTAAGGGTACTATCTATGAATATTTTGAAAACAAAGAAGATATTATTTTTGAAATTATAAATATGCATATAGAACAGCACCATGAAGAGTTTACAAAAGAGGTTGCAAAGTTAAATACTATTGAAGATAAATTTGAACTATTTTTTGATTTTGTATTAAATAATTCAGAAGAAAACATGAAACACTTCAATGGATATAAAGAGTTTTTATCGATTGTTTTAGCAGAAGAAAACCCATCAATGAAAGAGTTTAATTGTGAGAAAAATGAATTTTTTGGTGGAGAACTAATTAAAATTTTAGAAGATTCTATAAAAAAAGGTGAGATAAAAGAGGATGCTCTTAACTTAGCAGATGGAATTTTAACTTATCATAAAGGACTTGCTCTAAGAAAAATGAGTCAAGCGAATTTCGATGTTAGAGCAGATTATGAAAAGTTTATTGGAACTATTTTACAGCTAATTGAGATTAAAAAATGATAAACCCAAAGTATAGAAGGCTAACTTTTGCCTTTTTTATGTCTTTATTTATGAGCTTTATTATGAGCATGGTTATTACCTTTATAAATCTAGGTTTTATTGATGGATTTATAGGTAAATGGATGGAAGCATTTGTAAAAGCCTTTATATGTGCTTTTCCAATAGTATTTTTTGTTGCTCCTATGGTACAGAAAATTACAAATAAATTAATTAAAGAGGAAAAATAATGATAAAAAAATTATTAAGTTTAACTATTTTTTCTGCTTCACTTTTTGCTATGGGAGGTCCTTCTTTAGTAGAGACTTCAAAAATTGTAAAATCAGAAGTTAACCCTTTACAAGAGTTTGTTGGAACTATTAAGTTTGATAAAAAGTCAGTATTAGCTGCACAAAACTCTGGTGTTGTAAAAGCAATCAATTTTGAAGTTGGAGACAAAGTAAAGAAAAATAAGACTCTTGTTCAAATTGATGCAGATATTTTAAATGCACAAGTTGAATCAGCAAGAGCAAATGCAACAACAACTAAAAAAGATTATGAGAGATATACAAAGTTATTAGAGCAAAAATCTATCTCTCAAAAAGAGTTTGATGATGTAAAACTAAAATATATTACTGCAAAAAGTACTTTAAAAGAATTAGAAATTCAAGCTATAAAAAAGCAAATTAAAGCTCCATATAATGCTGTTGTAGTTGAAAGACATATTGACTTAGGTGAATGGGTAAATGCAGGAACACCTCTTTTAACAGTAGTAAATACTTCTAAAGTAGAAATTACTTTTAATATTCCTTTATCAGTAGTTAATGGCTTAAAAAAAGATGATGTTTATGAAGTAACAGTTGCAAATAGTAGTTTAAAAGCAAGATTACTTGCTGCTATTCCAGCAGGAGATAAAGTAACAAGAACTTTTCCTGTTAAATTTAAAGCAGATATAAAAGATGAATTTGTATTTGATGGTCAAGAAGCAAAAGTAAGCCTTTCTAAAAATGGTAAAACTGAAGCTTTAGTTGTACCAAGAGATGCTGTTATTAAAAGATTTGGACAAAATGTTGTATTTACGGTTACAGATAAAATGACAGCATATATGACACCAGTACAGATTGTAGGTTATCTTGGAGATAAAATTGCAATTGCTGCGGAAGGTTTACACGAAGGTATGGATGTAGTAAAAAAAGGGAATGAAAGAGTATTCCCTGACTCTCCTGTAAAAGTATTAAATAAATAGAGATAAATTGTTATTTTTTTAAAAAAGAAATTATAAGCTAAAAGGTTCCCCTGAAATTTGGGGAACAAGTTAAAGGAATATATAAATGGATTTAATTAAGTTTTCCATAAAAAACCCAGTAACAATAATAGTTTCTGTACTAATAGTAGTATTATTTGGTTTTTTATCATTGTCAAAACTTCCTTATCAATTAACTCCTACAGTAACTAAACCTGAGATTAAAATTACTACGGTTTGGCCTGGAGCAACTCCCTATGAAATAGAGAGGGAAATTATTGAAGAGCAAGAAGATACCCTAAAAAGTTTAAATAACTTAATAGAATATGAATCAAGTTCAAAAGATGATTATGGAGAAGTTACACTAACTTTTAAATTAGGAACAGATTTAAGAGCTGCTTTACAAGATGTATCAAATAAATTAAATGAAGTAAGTTCATATCCTAGTGATGTAGAAGAACCTGTAATAGAAACAGCAACAGCAAGTCCTGTTATTTGGATGATGTTACAAACTTTAGATAATAACACAAGACATATTGATGAATATAAAACATTTTTTGAAGATGAAATCAAACCAGTTATTAGAAGAGTTGACGGTGTTTCTGGAACTATGGGTGGTGGAGGAAGAGAACAAGAGATGCAAATTGAGTTTGATGTTAACAAACTTGCTTCTTATGGTCTTACTATTCCTCAAGTTATAAATATTTTACAAAATGAGAATGTAGATGTATCTGCAGGACTTCAAAATTTAGAAAGACGTTCTTATAGAATTAGAACAGTACATAAATTTAAAAGTATAAAAGATATTGAAGAGGTTATTTTAATCTCAAATAGAGAACAAAGAGTAAGAGTAAAAGATATAGCAAAAGTAAATTTTGGATATGAAACTCCAAGTACTGTTGCTATGTTCTTAGGAAAAGATGGTATTTTTTTAGGTGTTCAACCAAGTTCTGAAGTAAATGTTGTAAAACTAACAAATGATGTAGAAAAAATAGTAAATGAATTAAATGCAGGTATTTTAAAAGATAATGGCTTAAAAATTCATTGGATTTATGATGAGAGACCATATATTGTTGGTTCTGTTGATTTAGTTCAACAAAATATTATTATTGGTGGTATTTTAGCCGTTCTTATTTTAATAATCTTTTTAAGAAGTATTTCTCCTACAGCAGTTGTTTCTGTAGCTATTCCAATTTCTATTATTGGAACATTTATTATTCTTTCTGCAATGGGAAGAAGTTTAAATACTATTTCGCTTGCAGGTATCTCTTTTGCTGTTGGTATGCTGGTCGATGCTGCTATTGTTGTTTTAGAAAATATTGATAGACATAGAAAAGCAGGGGAGAGTATTTCAGAAGCTGCTTATAAAGGTGCAAGTGAAGTATGGGGAGCTTTAATAGCTTCTGCTCTTACAACTATTGCTGTTTTCTTACCTATTATCTTCTTAGAAGATGAAGCAGGACAACTATTTAAAGATATTGCAATTGCTGTAACATCAGCTGTAACCTTCTCTTTATTTGTTTCAATTGCAGTTATTCCAATGCTTTGGAAAAAGTTTGCTTCTTTTTCTAAAAAAGAGATAAAAGAGAGTGGAAAAATAGTTGAAATAGGACATAAAGCAGTTAATATAATTATGTCAGTAGTAAATCTATCACTTAAAGATGTTAAATCAAAAGTAATTACTATTTTATCATTAGCTATTTTTTCTGTGGGAACAATTTATCTTCTATTTCCTAAGCTTGATTATTTACCACAAGGAAATAAGAATTTAATTTTTAATATCTTAATTGCTCCTCCTGGTTTATCATATGAAGAAAGATATGAGATGGGTGCATACTTAATGAAAGGTATAGAACCACATGTAAATAAAGATGTAGTCGATATTCCTGGTTTAAATAGAGCTTTTTATATCTCTTTTGGAGATTTTAATCTTTTTGGTGGAACATCTGTTCATGAAGATAGAGCAAGAGACTTAATTCCTATGTTTGCTCCACTTGTGAATTCTATGCCTTCTATTTTTGGTGTATCTATTCAATCAGGAGTTTTTGAAGATGGAATTGGAGAAGGAAATAATGTAAATATTGATATCTCAGGTGAAAAGATTGAAGATATTGCAAATGTAGGAGCACAGCTTTTTGGTGCAACAATGCAGACTTTACAAGGAAGTCAAGTTCGACCAGTACCATCAGTTGAGTTACTTTATCCTGAAGTAAGGTTAAAGCCCAATCAGGATGCATTAAGAGCTTTAGGTCTTAGTTCTAAAGATTTAGGAGTAACTGTTGATGTTCTAATGGATGGAAGAAAAATTGGTGATTTTGAACAAGAGGGTAAAAAGAAAATAGATTTAGTATTAAAAGCTGATGATGAGATGATTAAATCTCCTGAAGATATTTTAGCTTCTCAAATAGCTTTACCTAACTCTTCTTTAGTTCCTGTTTCATCTTTGGCTACAACAGAGTTTACTACAGGTATTAGTGAAATTAGACACCTAGATGGGAAAAGAACAATTACTCTTCAAGTAACTCCTCCTCAAGGTATGACTATTGAAGAGGCAATGAAGATTATTGGTGGAATGCTTGAGGGAATGAAAACTCAAGGAATGATTCCTTCATCAGTAGAAATTGGAATGTCAGGAACAGCAGATAAGTTAACTGAGACAATAGGTTTACTTTTAGGAAACTTTATATTAGCCTTAGTTATTGTTTATTTACTTATGGCATCACTATTTGGAAACTTTTTATATCCAATAGTTATTATGTTTACAGTTCCTTTAGCAACAGCAGGTGGGTTTATTGGTCTTGCTTTAACAAATACCTTTATTGCCCCACAAACTTTGGATATTTTAACTATGCTTGGATTTATTATTTTAGTTGGTATTGTTGTAAATAATGCAATTTTAATAGTTCACCAAAGTTTAAATTATATAAGAAATAAAGGAATGGAACATAAACAAGCAGTAATTGAAGCTACAAGAACAAGGGTTCGACCTATTTATATGTCTTCAATGACTTCTGTTTTTGGTATGTTACCTTTAGTTTTAATTCCAGGACCAGGAAGTGAGTTTTATAGAGGTTTAGGTTCTGTTATTACAGGTGGATTAGCCTTCTCAACTATCTTTACAATTTTTGTTACTCCTGCACTTTTAATGTTTTTCATTAAGTTAGAGCAAAGAGTTAAAAATAAAAAGAGTAAAGAGCCTGTTGATGTTAGTAAATCATAAGGAAGTTTTTATGAATAAAAAAATAGTAAAACTTTTACCCCTTACATTTTTAGGGGTAAATTTATATGCTTTAGATTTAAATGAAGCTATTGATATAGCTTTGATAAATAATAATAGCTATATTAAACAACAATATATTTATGATGAAGCAAAAGCAAATGTAAGAAAAAGTAGAGCAGGTTTTTTACCTAAAGTAGATACTTCTTATACATACAATGCAAATAAGTATGACTTAGGTGAGGGTAAAGATAATGCAAATGCAAGTGCTATAATTTCATATAATCTTTTTAGTGGATTAAAAGATTATTATACATTAGATGCTGCACAAAAAAATAAACTTGCTTCAAAATATACTTTAGAGGCTTCAAAACATGATTTAGTATATGAAACAAAAGTGAAGTATATAAATTATTTAAAGAGTTTAAAAAATATTGAGACCATAGAAAATGCATATAAACTTTTACAAAATCAATATAAAGATGCACAAAGTAAGTTTGAACAAGGTTTATTAGCAAAAAATGATTTACTTCAAGTAAACGCACAAATGCTACAAGCAAAACAAAATTTAGCAAGAGCAAAAGCAGATTCAAAAGTTTCTTGGTATAACTTAAAAAATATTTTAGGTGGCGAGTTATCTAAAGATGAGAATATTAAAGATTTAAATAAAGATACTTTTTTTATTTTTGATTATAAAGAGGATGAAATTTTTTCAAGAAGTGAGATTAAAGCATTGAAAAATAGTATTGAAGCTTTATTGAGTCAAAAAAATGCAAACTCTTATGGAACTTCACTACCATCTGTATCTTTAAATTTAGCACATACAAAATATGGAGAAGATTCTTCTTTAAATTCTGATACTTTAGAAAATGATGAGCAGTCAACTGCAACTGTAAATGTAAAATGGAATCTTTTTAATGGTGGAGCTGATTATGCTGAAACTATCATTTTAAGAAAAAAGAGTTTACAAGTTAAAGAGGATTTAGAGGAGTTAAAATTAAATATAAAACTTCAATATGAAAATGCAGTTGAGGAGTATGATGTTTCTAAGTTAAACTATGAGACTGCAAAAATCTCTTTAGAGCAATCAAAAGAGAATTATAAAATTGTAAATAATAGGTTTAAAGAGGGTTTATCTACAACTACAGATTTAATCAATGCAAACTTTTTATTAGCACAAGCAAAACAGAGTTTTGATAATGCTTTTTATGATAGATTTTTAGCTAAGGCTTCTTTAGACAGAATTTTAGAAAGATAAAGCTTGAAGTAATTTTACTTCAAGTCAATCAAAGAACTTGAATTCTTTTTCAAGTTCTTCTTTTGTTGCACCTTCTTCTTTTCTTTTTTTAAACTTTTTCATTGTTTTATAATATTTAAATGTTTGAAAAAGTGCAAAAATTATAAAAAATAGTACTAATATAGAAAAGATTAAAAAAATTATTTCCATATTATTCTCCTGTTATTTTGAACCAAATCCTAAAAAGTTTCCTGACTTCTCATTTTTTTCTTCAAGTTGTTTTTTACTAGGAACATTTTCTACTCCCTTGAAGTCATCGAACCATTTTAATTGTTCTGGTGTTTTAGTTTCAACCTTGTTTCTATCCGCTGAACTAAAGTCAAAGCCACCATTTGCAAAATCCATTTTGTCATAAATAAGATATGCAAAAATTATTATTGCTATTGTAACAAGTATTCTAAATGTCACTTGTGATACAGTTGTTGCAACTGTTTTTTTCTTTTGTATTTTATATTCTTTTGCCATAATAGACATTATTACATAAAAATTATTAAATCAACTTTTATAAAAAGAGGTATTTTTTTATAAAGTTATAATAATAAAAAAAATTTTTTGATACTATTTTGACACCTTTCTTTTGTAAAATTGGGTAAATTTTTCAGGACAAGTGATGGAGCGAATTAACTACAAATACTCTTTTTTAGCACTTTTTTTTATTTTTACTTTATGTCTTTTAGGTCTACTTTTTTTTGCTTTTCAAAGTACACATAAAAATGATATTAATAAGATTTCATTGGAACAAATGAGAAGTAAGGCTTATGAAAAAGAGAAAGAACTTTTGCTGTATATAAAAACATATAATCTTGCAATTTCTTCTTTAGCTCAAAGTGAACTTTTAAATAGGTATATAAATAAAAAAGAGAATAAAAAAGAGTTAGAAGAGTTATTTTTAGTTGTAAAAAAAAGCTTGCCTTCTGCAATACAAGTAAGATTATTAGATATAAATGGAATGGAAAAAATCAGAGTAGAAGGTGCTCCTAGTGGTAAATTTGGAGATGAAGAGATTTCATTTATAGTTCCTGAAGAAAGATTACAAGATAAATCTAGTAGAGACTATTTCATTCGTTTTAAAAATTTAGAAGAAGAAATAGGCTTTTCTAAACTTGATTTAGAAAGAGAATATGGAAAACTTGTTTTACCTAAAAAAGTATCATTAAGAATAGGAAAAGTTGTCTTTAATGAAAAGGGTGAAAAAGCTGGAGTTTTAATCATAAATATAAGTTTTGATGATTTTTTAAAGCAGTATGAAAATGCTTTGCTTTATGATGTTATGATTGTGGATAACTTAGGTAAGTTTATTTTACATTCAAATCCTGAATATGGTATAAAAAGTGATAAGTATGATACTTACTTATTAAAAGATGCTTTTGACTCTTTTGATGCAAGAAATGCACTATTTTATGAAGAGTATCTTTCAAGCACTTTTTATAGTAAAAAATTGCACTTTTTTGAAACAGGACAAGAGTTAAGATTAGTATTAGGCTTAAAATATCATGATTTAGCTGTTCAAAATAAAAAAGATAGAGATATTACTTATTTGGTTTTTATTATATTGATTTTATTAACTCTTCCTGTAATTATCTATTTTTCAAAAACTCCTGAGCTTTTAAAAAATAAGTTAAAAACACAAATGGTTACAGATAATTTAACTTATTTACCAAATAAAGAAGGACTTTTATTTAATTATAAAAATAATGAAAGCAGAAATAAAATTGTAATCATTTTAGAGATAGACAATTTCTCTAAAGTTACAAATGCTTATGGATATAAAGTAGCAAATCAACTTATTAAATCTATTGCAAAGTTTTTAACTTATTATGAATTTACTGATAGATTTTATGAGCTATATAAAATAGATAAAAACTCATTTGCTTTTATCTATAATTTTGATAATAAAGAGTTATTAAAAAAGGATGTAGAGACTCTTTTTAAAGATATTGAAAATGAAGAGTTTGAGATTAGAAATAACTTTAAAATTTTAGTTGAATGTACAATTGGAGTTAGTAGTACAGAAGAAGCAACAAATATTGCAAGAAAAGTTCAAGAAGCTGAGATCGCTTTAGAAACAGCAAACTTTATAAAAAGCAATATTTATATTTATAATAGAGAAGATAAAAGAGTTGAATTAAATAAAGATAATATTAGATTAGCAAATAAAGTAAAAAAAGCTATAGAAAATGATGATGTTATAGTTCACTTTCAACCAATATACAATAATAAACAAGAGATGATAGAAAAATATGAGACTTTAGTTCGTCTAAAATATGAAGATGAGTTACTCTATCCAGATAGCTTTTTATCTATTGCCAAAGATATTAAAAAATATAAAAAGCTAACAAAGTCTATTATAAAGAAGTCTTTTGAGTATTTTCAAAATCTTGAAACAGAATTTTCTATAAATTTAAGTGCAGAAGATATTTCTTCCGAGGAAATAAGAACTTATATTTATGAAAATATTGAAAAATATAAAGTAGGGCAAAAATTAGTTATAGAACTTGTTGAATCAGAAGCAATTGAAAACTATGAGGAGTTTTTAAATTTTATAAAAGAGGTAAAAGCTTTAGGTTGTAAAATTGCAATTGATGATTTTGGAAGTGGCTATTCTAATTATCAATATATTATTAATCTAAATGAGTATATTGATTATCTAAAGATAGATGGAACACTAATAAGAGATATTCATGAAAATAGAAAAACTCAACTTTTGGTTGGAACCTTAAAGTTTTTATGTGACAATTTAGGGATTAAAACTATTGCTGAATATATAGAAAATAAAGAAATTTTTGATTATGTAAAATCGATGGGAATAAATTATTCCCAAGGATATTACATAGGTAAACCTAATGAAAAAATAGTAGAAGATTAATTGAAATTTTTAAATAAACCTCTATTTATAAAAACAAAAAAGAAGATACCTACAAGCATAGATATAAATAAAAACATAGTTATATTCCAACCAAAATTTGCATATACAAATGATGGGGCAAAAGAACCAATTGCTCCACCAAAATAGTAGAAACTAAGGTACATTCCTGAAGTAAGTGCTTTTTGATTTTGTTTTAATGAATTTGCTATTCTTGTAGCAACTGTATGAATGATAAACATTCCTAAACAAAATAAGAATACAAGTGAAAATAAGAATAAGGCATTTGAACTAAAAAATCCTATTGTAGCAAGGAAGAAAATAGCAATTCCTGCTAAAACAGTTGGTAGCTCTGTTTTAAATAAAGCAATGATTTTATGTATAGTAAGTGAAACTACAATTCCAACACCATATCCAAGATATAAAAGACCAATTTGTGTCTCTGTAATATCTGGAACTTGTTCTTTTATTCTAAATGGTAAAATATTTAAAATACCACCAAAAATAAAGAAGATAACAAACATTAAAGAGTAGATTACTACAAACCTTTTATCTTTTAAAATATTAGTAATATCATTTAGTTTAGGTTTTGCTAATTGTGTATCCCCTTCAAAAGATAGTTTTCTTATAAAATAAAGACCAAGTAAAAGTGCTAATGAAAGTGAAAAGAATACAACTCTCCACCCAAATTCTGTAGCAATAAAACCTGAGAAAACTCTTCCTACAAGTCCACCAAATACAGTTGCAGCAACATAAATAGACATATTTACTTTAGTATTCTCTTTATCATTTGCTAAAATAGTCATACAAGCAGTTAAAATAGCAGGTACAATCATTGCTTCGATAGTTCTAATAGTCAAGAAAACTTCATAAGTATTTGAAAAACTTAAGGCTAAATTTGTCACAAAAAGTGTTATTGAAGCTACTGTTAACACAGTCTTTGTTTTTACTGACTCTAAAATATATCCATAAATAATAGGAGATATTGCTAAAAAAAGCATAATAACAGCTGTAAAAGATGAAGCTTTTACAACTGATACATTAAACTCTTTTGCTAATAGAGGTTGAATAGGTTGGGTAGCATACATTACAGATAATAAAACTGTAATTGTATAAATAATAATTAGAAGCTCATTTCTTTTCATTTAAATATGAGCTCCAGAAACAGCCATTACTTCCTTTCCTTCTTCACTAATCATTGAAGGATCCCAAGGAGGATCAAAAACTAAATGAACATATGCCTCATCAATAATATCTGCTGTTTGAGTTACATATTTAACTTGTTCTACTAAACTCTCTGCTACTGGACAAGCAGGAGAAGTTAGTGTCATCTCTATTGTTGCAAAAACATAATTGTTTTTCTCTTCAAAATCAATTTTATATATTAATCCTAAATCATAGATATTTACTGGTATTTCTGGATCATATACTGATTTTAATCTTTTAATTACATCTTCTTTTAAAGCCTCTTTATCTTCAATAAGTGACATTTATAATCCTTTTATGCTTTTAAAGCATACTCTTTAATTTTTTTCATCATACCAATTACTCCACTTTGTCTATTTGGAGTAATAACTTCACTAAGACCTAATTCATAAACAATATCCATATCTGCTTCTTTTAACTCTTCAATTGTTGAGTCAGAAAAGATTTTTAGAATAATATAAACTAGACCTTTAACAATAACTGCATCAGAAGTTCCTTTGAAAAATAGCTTATCTTCTTTTCTCTCACAAATTAACCAAACTTGTGAAGTACAACCATGAACTATATTTTCAGCAACTTTGTATTGAGAATCTAACTCCTCTAATTTTTTGCCTAAATCAATAATGTATTCATATTTTTGTAGTTCATCTTCAAAGAAGTCTAAATCCTCTTTTATCTCATGAACTCTTTTTTCAATAGTTGTCATTTTTATCCTTACCTTAGCATATCAAGAGCTTTTTTTAAAGCAGTAATTAACTTATCAATATCCTCTTTTGTATTATAAAAAGCTATTGAAACTCTAATAGTCCCTTTTATATTAAGTTGTTTCATTATGGGTTGTGCGCAGTGATGTCCTACACGTAAAGCAATTTTCATTTTATCAAGTAAAATTCCAATATCATCATGGATAATATTTTTGAAATTGAAACTTTTACTTCCAATAGAATCTTCTGTATCATTATAAAAAATAATATTTGGTAATTTGCTTAACTGATCAGTCAAATACTCATAAAGCTCATGCTCTTGTTTCATTATTGCCTCATATCCAACTTTTTCAAGATATTCTAAAGCCTTTGCAAAGCCTATAACTCCAGCAATATTTTGAGTTCCTGCTTCAAACTTATAAGGAGAGTCAAGCATTGTAGATGAAAGAAAATCTACCTCATGAATTGTTGCTCCTCCTGTTTGATAAGGTTCAAGCTCTTTTAATAAAGACTCTTTTACATAAATAGCCCCAACTCCTGTTGGTCCAAAAGTTTTATGTGCTGATATTGCAAAAAAATCTACATCTAAATCTTGAACATCAATATTCATGTGAGCTAAACTCTGTGCCCCATCGATCATTACTACAGATTTGTATTTATGAGCTAATTTTATAATTGCTTTAATATCATGGATTTTTCCAAAAGCATTTGAAATATGAGTAATACTTACAAATGAGTTTGGATTTTGTTTTAAAATATCTTCATACTCTACAAAATCAAAATCTAAATTATCATTGCAAGAGACTACTTCCAGTCCTTCACCTAAAGTTCTTCCTTGCATATGCCAAGGTACAATATTAGAGTGATGTTCTAAAGAAGAGATAATTACTTTATCAAATTTTTTAGCATATGAAGAGGCTATAAAATTAATAGATTCTGTAACCCCTTTTGTAAAAATAATTTGCTCTTTTGTTGGAGCATTTATAAATTTTTGCAAAGTTTTTCTTGCATTTTCATAATTTAATGTTGCTTTATTCGCATCCCCAAAAGAACTTCTATGTGTGTTTGCACAATATTTTTCATAATACTCTACTTGAGAAGTGATTACTTCTTTTGGTTTTTGTGTTGTTGCAGCATTATCTAAATAGACAATATCACTATTTGAAAAATAGGGAAAATCATTTTTAAACATAACTGCTCCTTTTATAATCTATTACAAAATCTTTTATTTTTGAGTCTAAAATAGTATCTAAAATCTCATTCTCTATAGCTTTTAATAAAATCTCTTTAGCCTTTTGTTTATCGATACCTCTTGATTGTAAATATAAAAGTTGCTCCTCATTTAATGAACCAGTTGTTGCTCCATGACTAGCTTCAAGTTCATCTATATTTATCTCTAAATGAGGTTTTGCAAAAATAGTAGCATCATCACTTAATAAAATAGTATCTGTGCTTTGATAAACTTTAGAATAAAAAGCTTTCTCATTTACTTTTGACATAGCTTCAAATACAGCTTTTGAACTATCATTTAAGATATGTTTATATCTTATTTGACTTTTATTGTTTCTATTTTCATGGACTGTGTTAAATATTGAAGAACTATTTGCACTTTGCTTTAGGTTTACAAACCCATTTATAGTTAAAGTTGCATTCTCTTTTTCTAAACTGGTGTTATAAATAGAAAGAGCAAAACCTTTACCTAACTCAAAGTTTGTATGATTTAGTTTTGAGTTATCAGCTAAGTTATTTACATAATTGATTAATAATGAGTTGTTTTCTTCTAAATCCTCTATTTTTAAATACTCTAAGCTTGAGTTTTCTAGAAGATTAAACTCTCTATTCACACTATAAAAATTATTGTTTTTTTCATTTATAAAAACTTCAATTACAGAGGCTTTTACATCTTTTGAAACATTTATTCTTAAAGAGTTAGTGTTTATACTATTTTCATTTTCTAATTTATGAATAATTATTATAGGCTCTTGACTATCTTCTTTAATATTTAGTTCATAGTTTTTTGTATTTAATCTCTCATTTATTTTTACTAATTCATTTGTTCTACATAAAATAGAGTGACTCTCTTCAAGTTCTAAATCTAGTTTATAGTTTTTTGAGTATTCAAACTCTTTTTCTAAGATAGGATTTAGATTTATTTTTCTAAAGTCTTCATCTTTTTTTGTTGGAAAGTTAATATCTTTTAAATCTATTAGTTTCATAATTACTCCAATCCTTGAAACCCAACACTATCAAGGTGTTGTGCTAAAGTGTAGTCTCCTGTTTTAACTATTTTCCCATCTTTTAAAATATGTACAAAATCTGGTTTTACAAGACTTAAGAGTTTGTCATAGTGTGTAATCATTAATAAAGATTTAGATTTGTCTTCTAATAGGTTATTAATAACTTTTGCTACACTCTTTACAGCATCAACATCAAGCCCAGAATCAATCTCATCAAGCATGATTAAATCAGGTTTTAAAAGAAGAAGTTGAATAAGTTCATTTCTTTTTTTCTCTCCACCTGAAAAACCATCATTTAAATCTCTTTGTAAAAGTGATTTATCAATCTCAAATTTAGATAGTTCCTCTTTTGTATATTTTAAGAAGCCCATTGCATCTAACTCTTCTTCATTATGATATTTTCTTTTTTCATTTACAATAGTTTTTAGAAAATAACTATTATTTACTCCTGGAATCTCAACTGGATTTTGAAAACTTAAAAAGATACCTTCTTTAGCTCTTTGTGAAACATCTAAATCTAAAAGATTTTTATCTTTATATGTAATTTCTCCACCAGTAACTTCACAATCATAATGGTCACTAATTGTTTTTACTAAAGTTGATTTTCCTGCACCATTTTGTCCCATAAGTACATGAATTTCACCTGGTTTTATCTCTAAATTTAAACCTTTTAAAATCTCTTTATTTTCTATATTTACTTTTAAATCTTTAATACTTAACATCTATTTTCCTTTAAAAATGTTCTCTTTTTCGTTTTATCCAACGCTTCCTTCTAAAGAGATACTTAATAACTCTTTAGCTTCTGCTGCAAATTCCATAGGTAGTTCTTTTAATACCTCTTTACAAAATCCATTTACAATCATAGCAATTGCATCTTCTTCATCAATACCTCTTGCTGATAGATAAAATAGTTGTTCTTCAGATATTTTTGAAGTAGTCGCTTCATGTTCAATATGTGCACTTGAGTTTTTAATTTCATGGTATGGATAAGTATGTGCTTTACATTTATGTCCAATAAGAAGTGAATCACACTCTGAAATATTTCTTGCATTTTTAGCATTTTTCCCTACACTTACTAAACCTCTATAGGCATTTACTCCATTCATTGCAGAGATACCTTTAGAGATAATAGTAGATTTTGTATTTTCTCCTAAATGAATCATTTTACTTCCCGTATCTGCTTGTTGAGAACGACTAGAGATAGCTACAGAGTAAAACTCTCCTACAGAGTTATTCCCTTTTAATACACATGAAGGATATTTCCATGTTAAACTAGAACCAGTCTCTACTTGTGTCCAAGAGATTTTTGAGTTATCTCCTTTACATAAACCTCTTTTGGTAACAAAGTTTAAAATACCACCTTTCCCTTCTTCATCTCCTGGATACCAGTTTTGAATAGTTGAATATTTAATCTGTGCATTTTCTAAGGCTACTAACTCTACAACTGCTGCATGAAGTTGTCTCTCATCTCTACTTGGAGCAGAGCAACCTTCATTATATGAAACATAAGAGTTTTCATCACAGATTATTAGAGTTCTTTCAAACTGTCCAGTATTTAAAGCATTTATTCTAAAATATGTTGAAAGTTCCATTGGACATCTAGTATTTGGTGGAATATAAACAAAACTTCCATCTGTAAACACAGCACTATTTAATGTTGCAAAATAGTTATCATTTTTACTAACAACTGAAGCTAAATATTTTTTTAGAAGTTCAGGATGATTATGTGCTGCTTCTGAAATAGAACAGAAAATAATTCCTAATTTTTCTAACTCTTCTTGATAAGTAGTTTTTACTGATACTGAATCAAATACTGCATCAACTGCAACTCCTGCAAGCATTTTTTGTTCTTCTAATGGAATCCCTAATTTTTCGTATGTTTTTAAAATTTCTGGGTCAACTTCATCCAAAGAGTCTAATGCTTTTTTAGGAGCACTAAAATATGAAATATCTTGATAATCTATTTTTGGGTATTTTAAATGTGCCCAGTCTGGTTCTTCCATTTTAAGCCATATTTTGTATGCTTTTAATCTAAAGTCAAGTAACCAAGCAGGTTCATTTTTCTTTTTAGAGATAGCTTTTATTACATCTTCATTTAAACCTTTTGGAAAAGTGTCACTCTCTACAAGTGTTTCAAATCCTAGTTTATAGTCTTGTTTAAGTATCTCTTTTAAATGTTTGTTGTCACTCATTTTAAAGCCTTTGTTTAATTAGGACTAAAATTGTCCTATTTAAGAAAATTTAACATATGTTCATTAAAAAATAGTATAAGTCTAAAACTAATATTTTACTTTAAATTAGTTTTCAATTTAGTTTCAAGATATTAATATGTGAAATAGAGTAGATTATGCGTTTCAATTTTACAAGGATAAATATAATGGAACTTATTTTTATAAAAAACAGAGATGATAAATATTTTAATGAAGCTTGGAATCTTTATTTAGATTCTTTTCCACAGATAGAAAGAAGAACTTTAGAAGAGCATTTTGAAGTATTAGAAGATGAAAATTTTAAGATGCTTTGTTATGTAAAAGATGAGGTTTTAATTTCAATTGTGTGTTTTTGGACAATCTCTTCTTATACTTTTTTAGAACATTTTGCAATAAATAAAAATTTGAGAGGTCAAGCATATGGTTCTAAGATTTTACAAAAATTTATAGATGAAAATAAAAATATTGTTTTAGAAATAGAGCCAATTATTGATGAAATAACTCAAAAAAGATTAAACTTTTATGCAAAGTTTGGCTTTGTAGTAAATGAGCATGAACATTTTCAAATACCTTTTAGGCAAAAAGCAGAAGAGTTAAAACTTCTTTTATTATCTCAAAATATTCTTTCAAAAGAGGAGTATGAAGAGTTTTATAAAGCCTTAAAAAAATCTCTTAAAAGATTTTAAGAGGCTTTATTTTTTGATTTTTGCTTCTAATTTATTTGTATAATAAGAGATAGGATAAGTTAGAAGTAAATAACCAAGAGCAAGAGGGATATAACTCTCTAAAGTTGAATAAGTATAAGCATTAACTTCTTGTGCATTCATTGTAAATTCACTAATTGAGATAATAGAAAGTAAAGATGAATCTTTTATTATACTCGCAAATTGACCAGTTAATGCAGGTAACATTCTTCTAAAAGCTTGTGGAAAAATCACATATCTATACATTTGGTAATTTGACATGCCAAGACTTAAGCTTGTTTCAAATTGCTCAACTTCTATAGATTCAAGAGCACCTCTTATAATCTCACTCACATAAGCTCCTGCAAAAAGTGCAAGAATTACAGTACCTACAATATATCTATTTTCAAAACCTAGATTATTTGCAAAAACATAAAAAAAGATAAGTATTTGTACTAAAAGGGGAGTGCCTCTTATAATCTCAATATAAAATCTGGAGAAAAACCTAAGAAGAATAAATTTTGAGTTTTGTCCATATGCAAAAAATAGTCCAATTGCAAAACTTAGAATAAGAGCAAAAAATGAGATTATAATAGTCATTATAAAACCATCAATAAACTTCTCTTTATATTCATAAACACTTTGCCAGTTGAAACTATAAGAGATATTTTTAAACATAAAATATAGTGTTACACAAACAAGCACTGTAAGTAGTAGTAAGTTAAAAAGATAAGAAACCCTTGAGAGTTTTTTATCTTTTTTAAATCCTAATTCATTTATAAATAGATATTTTAGTTTAATTTTTTAGTCCTAAAAGAAAAATGCAATGCCAAGTTCATCAAAAGTTTTTTTAGCATCAGTTAAATATTTATTTGCAAAAGAGTCAAATGTCCCATCTTCTTTTGCTTCTTTAATAAAAGCATCTACTTCTTTTTTTAGAGGCTCATCTTTTCTTAATGCCACTCCCCAATACTCAAAATCTTTTTGAAAAGGTTGAAGTAGTGCAACTGTAGTATCTTTATGTTGAGAATAGTTTTTATAAATAGTTAATTGATCATATAAAAAGCCATCTGCTTTTCCTTGAACAACTTCTAAAACACAAGCAGACTCTTTATCAAAAACTAAAACATCAGCTTTTGGTAAATTATCTTTAGCATAGAGATGTCCTGTTGAGCCTTTTTTTACTGCAACCTTTTTTCCCTCTTGATTTAAATCTTCAATAGTTTTAATTTCAGAGTTTTTATTTGCTAAAATTGCTAAAGAAGATTGAGCATAAGGTATTGAAAAATCAATTGACTTTTTTCTCTCTTGAGTAATAGTCATAGAAGAGATAATTAAATCTATTTTTCCTGTCTTAAGAGAAGGAATAAGACCATCCCACGCAATATTTTCAATAATTACTTCTCTTCCTAACTTTTTACCTAAAGCTTTAGCAAAATCAACAGATACTCCTGAAGGTGTTCCATCTTTTTCACTCATTTCAAATGGAGGATAAGCAAGTTCCATTCCTACTTTTAATACTTTCTTCTCTTCTTTTGTTTGAGAAGAGTTTTCATTACATCCAGAAATAAATACCATTAAAAACGGTACTATAAGAGTTAATAGTAATTTTTTTAACATAATTAATAACCTTTAAAGTTTTTTACATTATCTCATAAGAAACTTATTTTTTTATTAGAATTAATTAAAAATATCTACTTTTTTGAATTAAGACTATTTTTATCCTATTTAAAATATAATTACGCGATTTAATTAGAATTAACACAAAATTATGGAATAATAAAGTGTTAAAATGTAAATAAAATAGGAATAAGAATGGAAGTATACTTAGACAATAATGCCACAACTAAGGTTGATCCTGAAGTATTCAAAGCAATGGAGCCTTTTTTCTGTCATATTTATGGGAATCCAAACTCGCTACATAAATTTGGAGCAGGGACTCACCCAAAAATGGTTGAAGCTTTAGATTACTTATATGCTGGAATTAATGCAGCAGATCAAGATGATATTATTATTACTGCAAATGCAACAGAGAGTAATAACACTGTAATTAAAGGAATTTGGGTAGATAAAATTTTAAATGGAAATAAAAACCATATTATTACAAGTGAAGTAGAACACCCATCTATTACTGCTGTATGTAAATTTTTAGAGACACAAGGGGTAAGTGTTACATATCTTCCTGTAAATGAAGAGGGTGTATTAGAAGCACAACAAGTAGCAGATTATATTAAAGAAGAGACAGCACTTGTATCTATTATGTGGGCAAATAATGAAACTGGAAAACTTTTTCCAATTAAAGAAATAGGTCAAATCTGTAGAGATGCAGGAGTACCATTTCATACAGATGCAACTCAAGCAATAGGAAAAATTCCTGTAGATGTACAAGCTTGTAATGTAAACTATTTATCTTTTTCTGCACATAAATTTCATGGACCAAAAGGTGTTGGTGGATTATATGTTGAAAAAGGTTTTGAATTAACTCCATTATTACATGGTGGTGAACAAATGGGTGGTCATAGAGCTGGAACTGTTGATGTTGCATCTATGATTGGAATGGGAGTTGCTATGAAACTTGCAACTTCACCAGAGGCATTAGCGTATGAAAATACAGAAGTTAAAAGATTAAGAGATAAATTAGAGAGTGCAATTCTAGAAATTCCTGAAACAATTGTAATTGGTGGAAAAGAGAATAGAACGCCTAATACAACACTTATTTCAATTAGAGGTGTTGAAGGGGAATCTATGCTTTGGGATATGAACCAAAAAACTATTGGTGCATCAACTGGTTCAGCATGTGCTAGTGAAGATTTAGAAGCAAACCCAGTAATGAATGCATTTGGAAGTGATAGTGAATTAGCTCATACAGGTGTTAGGTTTTCATTAAGTAGATTTAATACAGAAGAAGAGATTGATTATGCAATTAGTGTAATCAAAGGTGCAATTGCTAGATTAAGAAGTATCTCTAGCTCATATGCATATACTCCAAAAAATCACGTATCAGAATTATAAAAGATAAAAGCAACTCGTTGCTTTCTTTAGAGTTTTGTTACTTTTAACAAT
The DNA here is from genome assembly GCF_003346815.1 of Halarcobacter bivalviorum. NCBI lineage: Bacteria > Pseudomonadati > Campylobacterota > Epsilonproteobacteria > Campylobacterales > Arcobacteraceae > Halarcobacter > Halarcobacter bivalviorum. The sequence continues at coordinate 1,832,423 of NZ_CP031217.1, read as the reverse complement.
TTTTTATAAATTGTGGTAAAAAGTAGAAAAAATTGAAGTCCCTTTTCAAATGGGACATTTTAAAAGGAATATTATAAATGGCAAAAAATGATTTAATTAGTGGATCAATTTGGGATGAATACTCAAATCAAGTTATTAGAAGAATGGATAATCCAACTCACCAAGGTGAAATCACTGAAGAAAGAGCAAAAGAGTTAGGTGGAAAACTAATTATTGCTGATTTTGGTGCAGAATCATGTGGAGATGCAGTAAGACTTTACTGGTGTATTGAAGAAGAGACTAATAAAATTTTAGAATCAAAATTTAAATCTTTTGGATGTGGTACTGCAATTGCTTCAAGTGACGCTATGGCTGAATTATGTGAGGGTAAAACAGTTGATGAAGCTGTAAAAATTACTAATATTGATGTTGAAAAAGCATTAAGAGATCATCCAGATGTTCCTGCTGTACCACCTCAAAAAATGCACTGTTCAGTAATGGCTTATGATGTTATTAAAAAAGCTGCAGCTACATATAAAGGTGTAGATATGGAGTCTTTTGAAACTGAAGTTATTATTTGTGAGTGTGCAAGGGTAACATTAGGAACTATTCAAGAAGTTATTAGAATTAATGATTTAAAAACTGTTGAAGAGATTACTGATTATACAAAAGCAGGAGCATTTTGTAAATCATGTATTAAACCAGGTGGGCATGAAGAAAAAGATATCTATTTAGTAGATGTATTAAAAGATGTTAGAGCTGAAATGGAGCAAGAAAAATTAAAAGAGGCTGCTGATGCAAGTGCTGCAGGTAGTGCAACTTTTGACAAAATGACAATTGTTCAAAGAATTAAAACAATTGATGAAGTATTAGATGCTGATATTAGACCAATGTTAATGATGGATGGTGGAAACATGGAAATTATTGATATTAAAGAAAATATGCCATTTTATGATTTATATATTAGATATTTAGGTGCATGTTCAGGATGTGCTTCAGGTGATACTGGAACACTTTATGCAATTGAATCAGTACTTAAACAAAAAGTTGATGAAAATATTAGAGTTTTACCAATCTAATTAATTAATTTTACTTTAAAATAAAAGGTCTATGCTTTGCATAGGCCTTTTTTTATGACTATAAATACCATCATAATTTATAATTTGATATAATCCAATTTAATTAGCTAAAAAGTAGGAATGTTATAAATGTCAAATCAAAATAATCAAATACTTAAAAATACAAATGCTCAAATTTTAGATGAATTTAATGCTTCAATTATGTTTGATAAAGAGTTATATGCTCAAGATATAAAAGGAAGTATTGCTCACTCTGCAATGCTTTGTGAACAAGGTATTTTAACAAAAGATGAACAAGAAGCGATAGAAAAAGGTCTATTACAAGTAAAAAATGAGATTGAAAGTGGAGAGTTTAAATTCTCACTTGTTTATGAAGATATTCATATGGCGGTTGAGTCTAGACTTACTGAAATTATTGGAGAGCCAGGGAAAAGATTACATACAGCAAGAAGTCGAAATGACCAAGTTGCAACAGATTTTAGACTTTATGTCCAAGAAAAATCTCTTTCTATAAAATCACAATTAAAAGAGCTAGTAGAAACTTTTGTAAATGTTGCAAGTAAACATACAAAAACTTTAATTCCAGGTATGACACATTTACAACATGCTCAACCATTAAATTTTGGATATCATATGTTAGCTTATGCAAATATGTTTAAAAGAGATTATGAGAGATTTGAAAGTTCATATGAAAGAAATAATTATTCTCCTTTAGGAAGTGCAGCCTTAGCGGGAACTCCACATAATATTAATAGAGATTCTACTTGTGAAAAATTAGGATTCAAAGCTCCTACGGCACATGCAATGGATACAGTATCAGATAGAGATTTTGCTTTAGAAATTCTATTTAATATCTCAACAAGTATGATGCATATTTCAAGAATTGCAGAAGAACTTATTACTTGGTCTTCATATGAATTCCAATTTGTAAGAATGTCTGATGAATATGCAACAACTTCTTCAATTATGCCTCAAAAGAAAAACCCTGATGTACCAGAATTATTAAGAGGAAAAACAGGAAGAGTTTATGGAAATTTAATCTCTTTATTTACAGTAATGAAAGGATTACCTCTTGCATATAATAAAGATACACAAGAAGATAAAGAGGGAGTTTTTGATTCAGTTAAAACAATTGAAATCTCAATTTCTATTTTAAATGAAGTAATCAAAACAATGATTGTAAATGTAGACAAAATGGAATCAGCTTGTAAAATAGGACATTTAAGTGCTACTGATTTAGCTGACTTTTTAGTACAGAAAAAAGGTATGCCATTTAGAACAGCATATTATATTACAAAAGATGTAGTTACTTGTGCAAACTCTTTAAATAAAGATATTTCAGAACTTTCTATAGATGAAATTAGAAGTGCAAATGATGAGTTAAAAGAGATAGATGATGAAATAGTTATGTATTTAGATTTAAGAAACTCAATGAATGCAAGAACATCATTTGGTGGGACATCAACACAACAAACAGAGATTCAAATAGAGAATTTTAAAAAGTGGTTAGAGAATAACTAATAAAAAAGACTAAATTTAGTCTTTTTTATTTTAGTTTGCTAAATATTGTTTAGCTGCTTCATATAAAGCTTGGATATCAGTTTTCCCGATAAATCCATCAACTCCAATACTATGCATTTTATTTTTTACTGCATCTGTAGTCATAGATGAGTTTACTACAACTGGAATATGAGCATATTTACTACTTTGTTTTACAAATGATGCAACTTGGAAACCATCAGTTTCTGGCATCTCAATATCTGTAATAATTAGTGCAACACTTTCAGGATCAATCTCTTCTAATCTATCAAGTAATAATGCACCATTATTGTAAATTTCATAATTGATTCCAGCTTTTTTGAAGAATTTACTTAATACTTCTCTTGCAACACCTGAATCTTCAGCTGCTAATACAAGTTTATGGTTATTGAACTTAGATTCAACATATTTATTTAATGTATCTTCTCCATCATCTGTCCAACCTAAATCTTTTAATAATTGCTCAGCATTAAATACAGTACATAATTCATCTTTGTTATTTACTTTTACATAAGTAGTATATGTAACTTTAGAGTTAGTTTCTTCTGTATGTCTTAATTCATCTGTTGTTTTTTCAACTATATCAAGCATGTCTCTAATTAAAAAACCAACTTTTTTATGATTAAATTCACAATAAATAATTAGTTTATATTCTTCTTGTTTTAATTTTGGAATACCAAGCCATGCATCAAGATTAATTAAAGTTACAGGTTCCCCTCTAATAGTTGCAATTCCAGCAACAACAGCACTATCTGATGGAGTATCGTTTATAGTTACTTCTTCTGCAATAACAAATGCTTTAACTTTTGCAATATTAATTGCATAAATATTATTATGACCAGTATAGAAAACAGCTAATTGCTGTACATTTCTTAAATGACCTTGTGTCATTTGCTCGACACTATTAATACCACTCATGTATGCCCTTTTTGACTAATATACTAGATTATATACGTTTTTATCTTACAATAAACTTTAAAATATTACTAAAATATTACTTTACTTGTCTCTGCTTAGTAACTTATTTATGGTAATTGCAGCCATCATAAAGCCGAATGAACCAGTTACTGCTTCAAAGCTACCTTTTTCTATACAATTAGGATTTTCTCCTGAAAAAACAACTTTAAATTTCTTTTTAAAACCTCTTTGTTTAAGTTCAGTTCTAATTTTTCTAATAAAAGGGTCATTATATGTTTCCCAAATAGATTTGTATTCAATCTTACTTGGGTCTAATCTTTTAGCCCCTCCACTTGTACTTATTATTTTAGTAAAGTATCTTTGAATTAAGTGAACTTTTGGTGCAACATCATCAATTGCATCTAAAATATAATCATATGAAGAGAAATCAAAATTATCAATCCATTCAGGAGTTATTTTTGCATGAATGGCTTCAACTTTAGGATATCTCTCTTTTAAAGCCTCAACTTTTACTCTTCCTACATTTCCATGACTTCCTAATTGTCTATTCATATTAGATTCTTCATAAGTATCAAAATCAACTATTGTAATATTGGTTAATCCTGTATTGTAAAGTGAGTCTAAAGCAAAACTTCCAACTCCTCCTACACCTAATAAAATTACCTTTGCATTTTTTATTTTTTCAAAATTCTCTTCACCAAATAGTTTTATGGTTCTATCATACTCTTGCATATCTACTCTTTTATTAATTTTTCGATATTATATCAAATTAATACATAATGAAAATAAAACAATATATAGGAGGCTTATCGTGGATAAAGAGCCAATGACAAGAGTAGGATATACAAAGATTACTGGGGAATTAGAATTTTTAAAAAATAAAGAGAGACCTGAAACTGTAATTGCTCTTGATGAAGCAAGACAGCTAGGAGATTTAAAAGAGAATGCAGAATATCATGCAGCAAAAGATAAATTAGCTTTAATAGATGCTCAAATTGCAGAATTAGGGTCTATTATCTCAAAAGCAATTATTATTGACCCAGAGAGCTTACCCCATGATAGAATAAGTTTTGGTTCAACGGTAGAATTACTTGATTTAGATAAAGATGAAGAGTTTACATACTCTATTGTAGGTGGAGTAGAATCAAATGCAGAGAAAGGATTGATTTCATTTAATTCTCCTTTAGCAAAACAACTTTTAGGAAAAGAAGAGGGAGAAGAACTAACTGCTTCATTACCTGGAGGAGAGACTACTTTTGAAATTTTAAATGTATATTATAAGGAGTTAGAACTATAATGAATGTAGCAATTATAGGTGCAAGTGGTTATACAGGATTAGAGTTAATTAAGATTTTAATTAACCATCCTACTTTTAATATTTCATATATTGCAAATTCAACAGGGAATGAAAATGTTCAAGAACTTCATCCTTGTTTAAAAGATGTACTTGATGTAGAGGTTTCTAAAGCTGATGCTAAAGATGTGGCAAAAGTTGCACAATTGGCTTTTTTAGCTCTTCCTCATAAAACTTCAATGTCTTTTGCTAAAGAACTTTTAGAATTAGGAGTAAAAGTAGTTGATTTAAGTGCTGATTATAGATTAGAACTTGAAACTTATGAAAAACATTATTGTCCTCATGAAGATAAAGAACATATACAAGATTCAGTTTATGGTTTGCCTGAATATTATAAAAATGAAATTAAAGATTCAAAACTTATTGCGAATCCAGGGTGTTATCCTACGGCATCACTTTTAGCTCTTTTACCTTTTATTGATTATATTGATACAGATGCACAAATTTTTATTGATGCAAAGTCAGGGATGAGTGGAGCTGGAAAAGGATTAAAAGAGGTAACTCATTTTGGAAACTTAAATGAAAATTGTCACTCATATAGTCCTTTTAATCATAGACATATGCCAGAAATAGAAGAGAAAGTAAGACTTATAAAAGGGGCAAAATGTCAGATTAATTTTGTACCACATCTACTTCCTGTAACAAGAGGTATGTTAGTCTCTGTATTTGCTACTTTAAAAGAAGAAATAGATGCTAAAAAAGTATTGGAAGAAGCTTATAAAGACTCTTCATTTGTGAGAATTAGAAATAATCCAGTAGATTTAAAATCAACTGCAGGAACAAACTTTTGTGATATTTTTGTAGAAACAAATGGTAAAGCTCTTTTTATTAATTCGTCAATTGATAATTTACTTAGAGGTGCTTCATCTCAAGCAGTTGTAAATGCAAATATCATGTGTGGTTTAGAAGAAGATGAAGGAATACCTAAAATAGCTTATGTTCCATAATTTAGAAAATAATTCATTATTTATAGCTGACTCTCATTTTAATAAAAAAAATCAAGAGTTGTTAACTCTTTTAGAAAAAATAGTTAATAAAGAATTGACCCCATCACAACTTTTTTTGATGGGGGATATGATTGACTTTATTTCAGGAGAGAGTAAATACTTTATTAAAATTAATAAAAAAGTGATTGATTTGATAAATAAAATATCTCAAAATATTGAAGTATTTTATTTAGAAGGAAATCATGATTATAATCTACAAAAACTATTTCCTTTTGTAAAAGTTTATAAAAGAGAAATGCAACCTATCTTTTTTAAATATGAAGATAAAACTATAGCTTTAGCCCATGGAGATATCTTTACTCCTTGGCATTATAATCTTTATTGCAAGATTATTAGAAATAGACCTTTATTGCATTTTTTAAATCTAATTGATTTTAATAATTTTATTTCAAAAAAAATAGAAGAATCACTTCTTCAAAAAAATATCTGTTCTATGATTAGTGATTTTGATTTATTTGCAAAAAAGAGATTAAAAAATTATGATGCAAATATTATTATAGAAGGTCATTTTCATCAAGGAAAAATATTCAAAAGTGAAAAACAAAAATATGTAAATATCCCTTCTTTATGTTGTAGTAAGCAATATATGATTTTTAATGGAGAATTTCAAGGAGTTAATTTATGATTAATGAAAATACAATTATGACTTTTCTAATTGTAATTGCTGTAATTATTGTAGTTTTATTAGTGGTTATAATTATGCTAATAATGCAAAATAGTCCTAATCGAAATGGTAAAAAGAGTAAAAATAAAACTTCTTATCATAAAGTAAATATGCCTAGTGTTGCAGGACTTAATTTACCTTCTCAACTTGAAAAAATGTCAAAAGCTGAGGTATTAAATATTACAAAAAAAGTATATGAATCTTATAAAATTTTTGATTATCAAAAAATGGATATTTATGAATTAGATAAAAAAGAGTGGCATACTTGGCAAATCTCTTTTTTATTTATGATGTTTAAAAATAACCAAGAGTTTTTTATTCCTGAACAAAACAAAATTTTCCATCCTTTTTTAATAAAGGCTTCTGCAAATGATATGAAAAGTTTTTTAAGAGGTTTAATTAAAAAATATGAAAACCATGTAGATACAACTCAAACAAGAGATTCTTTATGTAAAGAGTATTTATGGTCAAATAAAGATATCTCAATACTATTTTATTTTTTAGCAAATTATAAAAACTATTAAAAGGATATATCATCACACAATTTAAAGTTAATAGTGAATATGAACCAGCAGGAGACCAACCTAAAGCAATTGAAGATATAAGTAACTCTATTTTATCTGGAAATAAATATACAACTTTAGAAGGAGTTACTGGTTCTGGTAAAACTTATACTATGGCTAAGGTTATAGAGAAAACACAAAAGCCAACACTTATTATGACTCATAATAAAACCTTAGCAGCCCAGCTTTATTCTGAATTTAGACAATTTTTTCCAAATAATCATGTGGAGTATTTTATATCTTATTATGATTATTATCAACCAGAAGCATATATACCTAGAACAGACCTTTTTATAGAAAAAGACTCTTCAATTAATAGTGAACTTGAAAGATTAAGACTTAGTGCTACTGCTTCTTTACTTAGTTTTGATGATGTAATTGTTATTGCTTCTGTTTCAGCTAACTATGGTTTAGGGAATCCCCATGAATATAAAGCAATGGTTCAAAGAATTGAAGTTGGTTTTGAATACTCTCAAAGAGAATTTTTACTTAAACTTGTAGAGATGGGATATAAAAGAAACGACTCTTTTTTTGATAGGGCTGATTTTAGAGTAAATGGGGATGTAATTGATATTTATCCTGCATATTTTGAAGATGAGTATATTCGTGTTGAATTTTTTGGAGATGAAGTTGAATCAATCACTAAACATGAATATTTAACAAATGAAAAAACAAAAGAGCTAGAAGAAGCAATTATCTATTCTGTTAACCCTTTCGTTGTTACAAGTGAGAATTTAGGAAAAGCTGTAAAACAGATTGAAGAAGAGTTAGATGAAAGACTTGACTATTTTACAAAAGAACAAAAGTTAGTAGAGTACCAAAGATTAAAACAAAGAGTTGAGTTTGATTTGGAGATGATTGAGGGAACTGGTATGTGTAAGGGTATTGAGAACTATGCCAGACATTTAACTGGACTAAAACCAGGAGAGACTCCTTACTCTTTAATGGATTATTTTGAACAAATAGGAAAAGATTTCTTACTAATTGTTGATGAATCTCATGTTTCACTTCCTCAATTTAGAGGGATGCATGCTGCGGATAGAAGTAGAAAAGAAGTACTTGTTGATTATGGCTTTAGATTACCAAGTGCTTTAGATAATAGACCTTTAAAATTTGATGAGTTTATAAATAAAGCTCCTTCTTATCTTTTTGTAAGTGCAACACCAGCAGATTTAGAGTTAGAAAAGAGTGAAGTAGTTGCTAAACAAATTATTCGTCCAACAGGACTTCTTGATCCAGTTATTCAAATTGAAGATAGTGAATACCAAGTAGAAAAACTTCATGATGAGATAAAAAAAATAGTTGCCAAAAATGAGAGAGTTTTAGTAACAGTTCTAACAAAAAAGATGGCAGAAGAACTTACTTCTTATTATTTAGATTTAGGAATTAAAGTTAAATATATGCACTCTGATATTGATGCAATTGAGAGAAATCAAATAATACGAGAGCTTAGAATGGGAGAGTTTGATGTTCTTGTTGGAATTAACTTACTTAGAGAGGGACTTGATATTCCAGAGACTTCTTTAGTTGCGATATTAGATGCAGATAAAGAAGGTTTTCTAAGAAGTAGAACTTCTTTAGTTCAAACTATGGGAAGAGCTGCAAGAAACCAAAATGGAAGAGTGATTTTATTTGCTAAAAAGATTACTGATTCAATGAAATATGCAATTGATTTAACAAATGAGAGAAGAGCTTTACAAGAGGCATTTAATAAAGAGCATGGAATAACTCCAAAAACAACTAAAAGAGCAATTGATGAAAATTTAAAACTTGAAGAGTATGATGATGTTGCGTGGAAAAAACAAAAGCTTGAAAAAATGCCAGCAGCAGAGAGAAAAAAGATATTAATTGAGTTAAATAAGAAGATGCAAAAAGCAGCAAAAGATTTAAACTTTGAAGAAGCAATTAGACTTCGAGATGAGATTGAAAAACTAAAGAAGGCTTAAAATGAATATTGGAATTTACATTTACGATAATGCTGAAGTTTTAGATTTTTCTGGACCCTATGAAGTCTTTTCAGTAGCTAATAGATTTTTAAAAGAGAAACATAATCTATTTTTTATTTCTGAAAAAGATGAAGTAGTAAAAGCAAGAGGTGAGTATAAAGTATTAAGTGATTATACAATTAAGTCTCATCCTAAGCTTGATGTTTTAATTGTTGTAGGTGGTGTTCATACTGCTGAACTTGAAAAACAAAATGTAATTGATTGGATTTTTCAACAAACAAAAACAGCAAAACTTATTGCTTCTGTATGTACAGGTATTTTTTTATTAGCAAAAGCAAAAGTAGTGATAAATCATAGTGTAACTACTCACTGGGAAGATATTGAAGATTTAAAAAATAGTTTTCCAGCTTTAAAAGTAAAAGAGAATATAAGATGGGTTGATGAAGGAGATATTGTAAGTTCAGCTGGAATCTCAGCTGGAATTGATATGAGTTTACATCTTGTTTCAAAACTTTATAATGAAAAATTAGCCCTAAAAACAGCAAAACAGATGCAATTTGATTGGAAAAAAAACTAGAAGGAAAAGGCTTTGGCAAACTTAAAAAAAGCAACTAAAGAAGAGATACAAATAATAAAAGAGGCTTTTGCTGAAAAATATGCAGGTGCTGTAACAGAGTTAGAGTATAAAAATGATTATGAATTATTAATTGCAATTATCCTTTCTGCTCAATGTACAGATAAAAGAGTAAATATTATAACACCTGCACTTTTTGAAAAATATCCTGATGTTTTTTCTCTTGCTGAGGCTTCTTTAGATGATGTAAAAGAGTTACTTAAAACTTGTTCATTTTTTAATAATAAAGCAAAAAATATTATAAAAATGGCTCAAAGTGTTATTGAAAACTATGGAGGAGATATCCCTCACAATCAAAAAGAGCTTATCAAACTAGCAGGTGTTGGAAATAAAACTGCAAATGTATTTATGATTGAATTTGAGGGGGCAAATTTAATGGCTGTAGATACTCATGTATTTAGAGTTTCTCATAGACTTGGACTTTCATATGAAAAAACAGTTGAAAAAACAGAAGCAGAATTAGTAAAAAAATTAAAAGATGATTTACATATTTTTCATCAAGCAATGGTTCTTTTTGGAAGATATACTTGTAAAGCTTTAAACCCAGATTGTAATTCATGTCTTTTCCCTCATGTATGTAAAACAACAAAATCTTTTAAACCTCAATAATAAAAGAAAAAATTAGTTTTAAAATTTTATTTACAACTTTTATTATAATTGTTATTATTAATTAATTCCAAAAAAGGAGTTAATTATGAAAACAAGTACAAAAATAGATTCAATTAGATTAGCTCACCATTTTAAAAAAGATACAATAAATCTTTTTTATGTGGAAAAACCATATGGGGAATATAGTGACCCTGTAGTAAAAATAGAAATTTTAGAAAATGACAAACTTACAGGTCAATTAGAAATTCCTTTTGAAAATATTGATAACCTCATTGAGAGTTTACAAAAAGTTAGAGAAAAATATGAAAATGATAATGCTTTAGATATTCATGAAGAACTCTCTGCAAATATTGGAGGAGGGCAATAATCTATTTTAAGTTTTTTAAAATAGATTATTTTTTGAAGTTTATTGTTTTGTACACTTTTCTTCTAGTTTTTCAAAGTTTTCAAAAATGAACTCATCTTCTATTTTTTTAACTTTTACATTTTTAGAACTACAAATATATTCTTCATTATTTTTTACTACAATATAATCAAAGTTATAAATAAAATTAGTTTTTGAACTAACCATTTTATTATTTAATCTTTCATATGAAAATTTTTCAATTTTTGCATTATATACTTTCTCATATTTTGTTTTAAAGATTTGTGGTACTTTTTGCTCTTGATTTTCAAACAAATAATATACTAAACTAGAACCTAAAACTAAAATAGCAATTAAAATCATAAACTCTTTAGTCTCAAATTTATTGTTAATCTTATATATTGTAAAAGCAATTAAAATAATAAATAAAATAGCTATCAACATTATTTGCATATTAGTTTCCTTTTAATCTTTTTTTGAATTCTTCTTTACTCAAATATTTATTTGATTGAGGAAGTTTTTTTGTAGATTTATCAAGAGAACTTGAAACAGGTTTAATTGCTTTATATTGCTTATTTGTTGATATATCTTTTATTAAACCATCTTTTAAATTATCTAAAATAGTCATTACTGTTTTTAGATTTTTTTCCTCTACCTCAAGTGTAATTTTTGCCATTAAAATTCCTTTGGTGAAGTATATCATAAATAAAAATAAAAAATATTTTAATACAAAGCTTAATAATATATAAATTTTAACAATTAATTAACAGTTGAATATTAAAATTAACAAAAAAATCAAGGATGATTATGAAAAAGATTATTTCTTTATCAATGGCTTGTACTTTGTCTCTTTTAGCAAATGAAACAGTTGATTTACCAACTATTGAAGTTTCTGAAAAGATAAATAAAAAAGTTGTAAAAAATATAAGTAAAGAGGAGATTAAATCAGCAGATTTAGCTGAAACACTAACAAAAAAAGTTCCTTCTATCTCTTTAGTTAGAAGAAGTGGAATTGCAAATGATATTATCTTAAGAGGTGCAAAAAAAGATAATATAAATATCTTAATAGATGAAAGTAAAATTTATGGAGCTTGCCCTAATAGAATGGATCCTGCAACTTCTCATGTATTAACAAATAACATTGAAACGGTAGAGGTTATTGAAGGTCCTTATGATGTTGAAAATTTTGGTACTTTAAGTGGTTTAGTAAAAGTAAAAACTAAAAAACCAACAGAAGAGTTATCAGGAGAGGTAAATCTTAACTTTGGAAGCTATGGATATAAAAAAGGTTCATTTTCTGTAAGTGGTGGAAATGAGCATATAAAACTATTATTATCAGCTTCAAAAGAAGAATCTGACCAGTATGAAGATGGTGATGGAAATGATTTTTTAGAACAACAAATTGAAAAAGATGTACCTTATGCAAATAGATATAAAAGCAATGGACTTGAAGCTTATGAGAAAGAGACTATTCTTACAAAAGCAATTTTTAATATTGATGATTCTTCAGAAGTAACTTTATCATATACAGCAAATAGAAGTGATAATGTTTTATATCCAAATACACCAATGGATGCCGATTATGATGACTCAGATATTTATACTTTTGATTATACAAAAAGAAACTTAGGAGATTTTTCAAAAGAGTTAAATTTAGAGTATTATTATTCAAAAGTAGACCACCCAATGAGTACTGCATTAAGAAATAGAACAGCTGGCATGATGCCTCCTATGGCTATAATGACAAATCATATGAAATCATCAATTTGGGGAACTAAACTTAAAAATAAACTTGATTTTGCAAATGGAGAGTTAACTGTAGGACTTGATACAAGTACAAGAAACTGGAGAGGTAGAATGTATAACTCTATTGGAACAGTTGATAGTACTTCATTAACTTCAACGGATACAAGAAATATTGCATTGTTTTCTTTATATAAAAAATCATTTGGTGCTTTAGACTTAGAAGTGGGAGCAAGATATGATGATACTAATATTGATGCAACAGATTCAAGTAAAACTGATAAAAACTATAATCAATTAAATGGACATGTTTTCTCTATTTATAATATAGATAAAGATACTAAAATTTTTGCAGGTGTAGGTAAATCTTCAAGAGTACCAGACGCAAGAGAATTATATTATGGTGCAACAAATAATGATTTAAATGCAACTAAAAACTATGAAGTTGATTTAGGTTTTGAAAAAACTATTGGGGATTTCAATATAAAGACAAAACTATTTTATTCAAGACTTGATGATTATATTTATAATACAGGAGTATTTGAAAATATTGATGCAAAAGTTTATGGTACAAGTGTTAGTGGTTTTTATTTAATAAATGATGATTTTACTCTTGATTATGGTTTAGCTTATCAAAGAGGGAAAAAAGATGGAAATTATGAAGATAAAGATTTAGCAGAGATTCCACCTTTAAAAATGAATTTGGCTTTAGTTTATGAAAGAGATACTTCGAAATTTACAACTGAAGTTGTAGCAGTAGATGATTGGAATAACTATGATAGTACTGCAAAAGAACAAGAGTTATCAGGATATGCTGTATTAAATATGAAATATGATAATCAATTCCATAAAAATTTTAATATCACTTTAGGAGTTGATAATCTATTTGATAAAACTTATGCTTCAACAAATACTTATCAAGATGTAAGATATGTTGAAACAGGAGGAGATAGAGTATTATTAAATGACCCAGGAAGATATTTTTACGTTAATTTAAAATATAGTTTCTAAAAATTGACTAAGAAGTTTTTTCTTCTTAGTCAAAATCCATTCTAACTTGAGTTTGTCCTGTTGTACAAAACTCTTCATCTATTTTTCTAGCAATAGCTCCAAAATCGACACCTTGAATCTCTTTAAAAGATTTCATAATCTGTTTTTTACCATTTACTAGCTCTTTTGATTTAATTCCATGAGAGATAGATAGACTTGCTTCAACAAAAGCAGATAATTTATCACATTGTTTTAAAGCAACACCATCAATTGCATTGTATTTATCCATATTATATTTTGAAATATCATTTACTAATTTTATCTCGCCATCTTCATAAATTCTATTTTCAAATTCATCTTTATGGTTTTCAAACATACCTAATAAATAACAAAATTCATCATGAATAGAGTCTGGAATATTTGGTAAAATTGCATCATTTATTTTTTTGATTTCATATTCAGCAATAATATCTGATAAATCATCTACTGAATATTTTACAGGTGTTATAATATCTCTTGTAAGAGCTTCTGGTAAATCATGGAATAGTGAAACAAAGAAGTTGTTTTCTAATCTTTTTTCACAAGCATTTACTTTTATAGAATAAAAATAAGAGAAAATTGCAACTGTAAGCATATGCCCTAAAACAGAAGTTTCTGGTACTCTTGGTGTTTGTGCCCATCTTTTTTGGAATCTTAATCTTCCACTTAAATCAACAATTTTTGCTAATTTTTTATTTAGTGCAATCTTTCTAACACCAATTAATTCATAATAATCTTCAATCTCTTCATCTACACTTTTTTTAACATCTTCAATATCAGAAAGGAAAGCTGAAGTTTGATATACAATAGAAAACTCCCATCTAGTAGCAAGATAAGAGGCTGCTTTTAAAATAAATCTCTCTTTTTTATAGATATTTGGATTGTTTAAATACTCTTCAAACTTTTGTAAAAAGATACCATTATCAATCTCTTCTAATGAGTCTTTTAAATTTGCAATAACCCAAGAGTTTATCTCTTTGGCTCTTTTTTGTAAAGCATTTCTAAAAACATCAGGTCTAATATCAGTAACTACAACTCTTCTTAAGAACTCAAAAACACCAGCTTCTATTAGATGAGTATAGTTTATATCTTTTTCAAGTTTTGCTATAAAATAAGCAATAATAAATTTATGAGCTTGTTTATCAAGTTCAACTAACTCAACCATTCTTGGGTAGTCATTCCAGCGTTGAATAGAAGCAGAAGAAAAGATATAATCTATTATTTTGGGATTAATCATTTATCATCCTTTTTCTCTTTTGAGTCATCGGTAAAGAAAATCATTTTTTTACCTAATAACATTAAAGCAACAACTGTTAAAACTACTAAATATGCAACCCAATCTTCTCTCATTTTAACTCTTTTTTTTGCTATCGATTATCACATAATAATGATAAATAGGTGCTTAGAAATTATTTTTTTAATTTTTGACGCAAAATTAAAAATTAGGTGTATAATTCCGCAAAATTAATCTAAGGATAAATAATAAATGTCAACTTTGACAATAAACAATTATACGCTTAAACATTTTGATTTAAGAGCAAAAGAGGAAATGCAAAACTATTTAAAACAAGTAAATGTAAACCTAAGTGATTATACATTTTCTGGTAATTATGTTTGGTTATCAACAGCAACAGGTTTTTATGCTATTGTAAATGATACTTTTTGTCTTTTTATTTTAAACTCAGGTGAGATGTCAATGCTTCTTCCTCCTTTAGGGAAAAAGAAGAATACATATAAAGCGATATTAGAGTGCTTTGAAATTATGAATACACATAATAGTAATAGAAACTACTCTAAAATAGAGTATGTACATGAAAATATTCTTGAAGGTTTTGTTGATTATTTAGAAGAGGGTACTTTAATTTATGAAATGTTAAAAGACTTTATTATTGAAAAAAAGCTTGTTGATTATATCTATAAAGTAGAGGATTTAATTGATTTAAAAGGGGATGCTTATAAATCAAAAAGAAATGAGATTAATAAGTTTAAAAAGATATATCCAAATCATAGGTTAGAGATTCTTGATAAAGAAAAACATGGAGCAGATATTTTAAATCTTTTTAATAAATGGGTAAAAGATAGAACAACTTATATGCCAAAAGAAGAGGTTGAAGTATTTTTAGATGGTATCTATTTTGAAAGATTTGCAATTAAAAGATTAATAAATGATTATAATAATTTAGATTTAATTGGTTTAGTAATTTATATTGATGATGAGATAAAAGGTTTCACTGTAGGTGAAAATATAAATGAAGATACAGCTAGTGTAATCATTGAAAAAACAGATTTTGAGATTTTAGGTTGTGCACAATTTATATTTAGAGAGTTTACAAAACTTTTAAAAGATAAATATTTAGTTGAGTATATAAATGTTGGCGATGATATGGGATTTGAAAACTTAAAAAAAGTAAAAATGTCATATAGACCAAATATGTTAATTCCAAAATATACAATTTATCAAAAATGAAAATAAGTAGAGCTAGTAAAGAGGATATAAAAAGACTTTTTGAGATTGAAAATAGTCTCTTTAAAGATGATATTTTTGCTTTAAAACTTAGTTCTTTTTATTATCATATAAAAAGTAGTATTATCTATAAAGTAAAAATAGGCGAAACCGTAGGCTATATCCTTTGGTTAAAAAGGAAAAACTTTTTTCGTCTATATTCTTTAGCTATTTTGGATAAATATCAAGGTTTAGGTTTAGCTAGTTCTTTAATTGAATATAGTTTAAAAAATTTAGAGAAAAAGCCTTTACAGCTTGAAGTTAGAATTTCAAATAAAAAAGCAATAATGCTTTATAAAAAGTTTGGTTTTAAAGAAGTGAAGATTTTAAAAGAGTATTATAAAGATGAAGATGGAGTATTAATGAGGCTTGAAAGATAAACTTTCAAGTCTCTTATACTCTACAAGAACCAAATAAAGCGTTGATTTTTTCAACTCTTCCTTCATGTCTTCCACCTTCAAAAGAAGAAGAATCCCATGCATCAATGATAGCTTCAATCATTCCATATCCAGAAACTCTCTCCCCTAAACAAATTACATTTGCATCATTGTGTTCTCTTGCCATTTTTGCAGAATATTCATTGTGACAAAGTGCAGCTCTAATTCCATCAAATTTATTAGCTGCCATAGACATTCCAATACCAGAACCACAAATTAAAATTCCTTTGCTTCCTTCATTTGCTAATACTTCTTTACATAATTTAGCTGCAAAATCTGGATAATCAACTCTATCTTTTGTATTTGGTCCTAAATCGATTACCTCGTGACCTTTCTTTTCAAAAAGTTCTTTTACAAAAGCTTTAAAATCAATACCAGCATGGTCTGCTGCAATAAAGTATTTCATTTTAGTATATTCCTTTTTCATGATTTATTTCTATGTCTTTACCTTGCATATCTTCTTCTAAAGATTCAACAGTTCTAAATACTCTTTCCCATCTAACTTCTTTGTTCTCATCCCATGAGAAATAGATAAACCAAGGTTTTCCTACAATATATTTATAATTTACAGTTCCCCAGAATCTTGAATCATTTGAGTGGTCTCTATTATCACCCATCATAAAATATTCATCTTCTGGTATTTTAATAGGCATCATATCAAATAATTGATAAGGCTGTAAACCATCTCTTTTTACACTTGGGTCATTGTGAATACCAGGATGTTCATCTCTATATGGATTTACCACAAAAAGTTTTCCACCTGTTTCAATAATCTTCTCTTTAGGATAGTTTGCTCTTACGAACTCATTTCCCTCTTTTGGATGTAAGAATAGATGTTTCTCTTTTAATGCAACAATATCTCCTGGAAGTGCAACTGCTCTTTTTACATAGTGAATATTGTCATTATTTGGATATCTAAATACTACAATATCTCCTCTTTTTGGTCTAGGGCCATCTATTAAATGTCCATTTCCTTTAAAGTCAGGTAATACTTGTAGTTCTATCCATGGAATTCTAGGAACTGGAATACCATACGAAAACTTTTTAACAAAAAGCATATCTCCAATAAGAAGGGTATTTTTCATACTTCCACTTGGAATTACAAATGCTTGTGCAACAAAAAATATAATTGTTAATACAATTACAATTGTACCAGTCCATGAAGAGGACCAGTTATATAATTTTCTAAGCATTATTTACTTTCTCTTTTATCTCTTAAATATGCTGCTTTAAGAGTGTTTTTTAATAACATACCAATTGTCATTGGACCAACTCCACCTGGTACAGGAGTCAAAAATGAACATTTAGTTTTACAATCTTCAAAATCTGCATCCCCAGTTAACTTTCCAGTATCAAGTCTATTAATACCTACATCAATAACTACAGCACCTTCTTTTAACATATCACCTTTTAATAAGTGAGGAACTCCAACTGCAATTACAACAATATCAGCAGCTTTTGTGTGAGAAGCTAAATCTTTTGTTCTTGAGTTACAAACTGTTACTGTTGCTTTAGCATTAATTAAAAGTGATGCCATTGGTTTTCCAACAATATCAGATGAACCAATTACAACAACATTTTTCCCGCTTAATCCAATATTGTACTCTTCAAACATTCTCATTACACCAAATGGTGTAGCTGGTAGAAATGCATCTAAGTTAGATACCATTCTTCCTACATTATATGGGTGAAATCCATCAACATCTTTTAAAGGGTTAATAGCTTCTAAAACAGTAGTTGTATCTATATGTTTTGGTAATGGTAATTGAACTAAGATACCATCAAGTTTTGGGTCATTGTTCATCTTTTCAATTAACTCTAATAACTCTTCTTGTGTTGTAGAAGAATCTTTTGTATGAACTTCTGAATAAATACCTGCAGCTTCACATGATTTGTGTTTACTATTTACATAAGTTGCACTTGCTGCATCATCACCAACAAGAACTACAGCTAGTCCTGGAGTGATATTTTTTTCATTTTTAAGTTTTTCAACTTCAACTCTTACTTCTTCTTTAATCTTATCTGATAATGCTTTTCCATCTAGTAATGTCATTAGGTTCTAGCCTCATATCTATTTAATTTTAAGCTAGTATAATATCCAAAACTTTTTTAATATCGAATTACATAATAAAGGCTTATATTGAAGTTTATATCTTTTATTTTACTTATAGTAAGTGCTCTTTTTTCAAATCCCATTGATAACTCATTTATTACTAAGTTTGAGTATGGAGCAATGTTATATGAAAACCCAAGGGGAGTAGGGTGTATAAAATGTCATGAAAAAGGTAATAAACCAGTAGTTATTGCTAAATATAAAGAGATAGATAAAAAAACAAAAAAATTAGTAGAGAAAAAAATTATTGCTCCTGCCATAAATAATGTATCTTTTGAAGTTTTTTTAGATAAATTGAGATCAGATAAAACAGAGTCAAAAGTTATGCCTACATATTTTATGACAAATGAAGAATTAAAGTCATTATATTACTATATTAAGAATATAAAATAGGGCTTAAACAAATCTTAATAAAAATTTAAGTAAAATACGCGTTCAATTTTAAAACAAAGGAAAGTTATGTTAGAGGGTATCGCAAGAGATAGTATGACAAAACAAGCAACTAAAACTTTAAGAAGAGATGGTTACTTAATTGCTAACATTTATGGTAAAGGTTTAGAAAACGTTAATGCAGCATTCAAAAAGAATGATTTCATTAAATATTTAAGAAACAAAACAACTATCGCATTTGATGTAAATGTAGATGGAAATGTATTAAAAGTAGTTGTACAAGAATATCAAAAATGTCCAATCACTTCTGATTTATTACATGTTGATTTAATGGTTGCACAACCAGGTGTTAAGGCTACTTATAAAGTTCCTGTAACTGTTGAAGGTACACCAAAAGGTCTTAAAAATAAAGGTCTTTTTGTATTCCACAAGAAAAGAGTTCCAGTTAAATGTACATTTGAAAACTTACCAGAGTCTTTCCATTTACAAATTTCTGACTTAGATACTGGTGACAATATCTTAGTAAGAAACTTAGTATTACCAGAAGGTGTACAATGTTTCTTAGATCCAAGAGTACCAGTTGTAGGTGTAATTAAAGCTAAGTAATTTTAGGTTTACAATGCACTTAATTGTAGGTCTTGGAAATATTGGTGAAAAATACCAATTAACTAGACATAATGTAGGTTTTTTAGTTATCGATGAGATGACTAAAGGCTTACAGTCTTCTTCAAATATAAACAAATCAAACTTTAAAGCAGATCTTTTAAAATCTGGCTATAACTTATTTGCTAAACCAACTACATATATGAATAATTCTGGACAAGCTGTTGTCTCTATAAAAGATTATTATAAAATTGATATTGAAGATATTATTGTGATTCATGATGATTTAGATTTACCTTTTGGAACTGTTAAGTTTAAAATAGGTGGAGGACATGGTGGTCATAATGGTTTAAGATCAATTGATTCTCATATTGGTAAAGAGTATATTCGTGTGAGAATAGGTATTGGTAAACCAGCAGATAAAGCTGATGTTGCAAATTATGTATTATCAAACTTCTCAAAAGAGGAATTAAATAAATTAGAAGGTATAATCACTCATACTATTAAAGCAATTGAAGCACTTAAAAGTGAACCAATTGACGAAGTAAAATCAAAATTTACATTGAAATAATAATATGAGCATAATAACAAAATACATTCTAAAAAAATATCTAATTAATTTTATAATTGTACTAATGTCATTACAACTTTTTTTCGTTGGGATGGATTATTTACAAAATTCAAAAGATTTACCAAACTCTGCAAATTTACAACTTTTATATCTTATGTATAATAGTTTTTTTACTTTAACATTAACATTACCATTATCTTTAGTATTCGCTTGGATAGTTACTTTAGTGATTTTTGTAAGAAATAATGAGCTGGTTGCATTTTCTTCTTTAGGTGCAAGAAGAATAAATATTTATTTTCCTGCAGTAATTAGTTCTTTTTTATTACTAACTGTTTTAATAGGTATTCAAACAACACCACTTGCTTACTCTTATGAACAAAAAAAGAAAATACTTGATGGAAACTATTTTTCTAATACAAAAAGTGATATCTTTTTAAAATATGATAATAATTTTATCTATTTTAAAAAGCTTCATCCTTTAAGAAAAGAAGCAGAAGATATACATATTTATAAAGTTGAAGATAGAGATTTAGTTGAGACTATTATTGCTAAAAAAGCCTATTTTCAAAATAATAAATGGTATGTAGTTGATGCAAAAATAGTTAAAAAACCAAAAGAGATGAACTTTGAAACATCTAGACTTGAAGTACGATATGAGAAGTTTTTAAACACTTTAGAGGGCTTTAAACCAAAAATCTTAGATAATGTATACGAAGAGAAATCTAGTTTTTCTATTTTAGATGCAATTTCTGCATTATCTTTACTTGAAAAGCAAGGTGTAAATACAGATAAAATTCGTGCAGCTATTTATTATGAAATATTTATTCCTTTTTTCATACTGCCTTTAATTATGATTATCTTTATTTTTACTTCTTTAAATAGAAGATTTTTTAATATGGGTAGTTACACTTCTTTAACAATTTTTGGAACACTTGTTGTTTGGGGAGTTTTCTTTATGTTATATAAATTCTCTAATAGTGGAGTGATAAAACCAGAACTTTCTTTATTATTACCTCTATTTGTATGGTTTAGTATTACATATCTTATTTATAGAAAGAGAAAGAAATATGAGTAAAGTAAAAGCCTATGGAATTTTATTATATAAAATAGAAAAAAATAGCATTAAAATTTTACTTTGTAAATCAGTTAAAAGTTTAGATAGATGGGGTTGTTTAAAAGGTGTTATTCTTAAGAGCGAGAATGCCAAAGAGTGTGCAAAAAGAGAGTTTAAAGAAGAGTGTGGAATTAATGTTCAAACTTATCTTTTTGAAAAATATTTTTCTCAGGAAAATGAAGAAAAAGATATTGGTATTTGGATAGTAAATGCAAAAAAAATTGAGAATATAGATTCTTATTTCACAAAAGATAAACTTCAAGAAAACTATCTATCTTGGGAAAATTCAAAGGTTAAATTTTTTGATATTGATGATTTACCAAAAATAAAACATAAACAAGTTCATCTTATTGCAAAAATCAAGGATTTTTTAAAAAATATGAATCAATCCCATTAGCAATGCCTTCTGCTAAAGCCTTTTGATATTTTGAATTATATAGTCTTTTAGATTCTTTAGGATGAGTTATATATCCTAATTCTATTAGAACTGATGGCATTTGAGCTCCAACTAAAACCCAAAATGGTCCTTCTCTTACCCCTCCATCAATTACATCTTTATGAATTTTTCTTGTACTAAAAAGCATGTTTCTTTGAATATCAATTGATAGTTTATGAGAAGCAGTAATTCTTGGTCTATTAAGTGATTCTAAGAAAGCTTTTTTTGTTGAGCCACTCATATTTCTTACATCAGAACTATTCTCTTTTGCTGCAACTCTTTTAGCTCTTTCACTTCTTGCTGGACTTAAGAAGAAAGTTTCTATACCGTTTAGTTTGTTTACTTTTGATTTGTGAGCAGCATTAGCATGCACTGAAACAAAGATATCTGCTTTTTTTTCATTTGCTAAGATAGTTCTATTTCTCACTTTTATAAATCTATCTTTATTTCTAGTTAGATAGACTTTATATCCTCTTTTTTTCAAATAAGACTCAAGATATTTTGTCACTTCAAATACAACTATTTTTTCATATCTTTTATTAGGGCCAACTGCTCCTACATCTTTACCACCATGTCCAGCATCAATAACAACTACTTTATTAAGCCCTGGTCTATATTGAACTTTTTTTGCTTTTTTAACTATTTTATTTGTAGTTGTTTTATTCTCTTTTTCTACATCTAATACTTTTAAGATAAGTCTTTTATTATTTACAAAAAAGTATATAGTTTTTAGATTTTTATTATCTTCAAAAAGTATTCTTAGTGTAGTAGGTGTTTCTTGTTTTATTACTATTTGTTTTACACCATCAATTTTTAATTTTGTGGGATGTGCATCTTTAAAACTTCCTTTTATATCATATATATCTTGGAAGCCAGATTTAGCTTTTTCTTCTGAAAATTTTATAAAGTTTTTTGAAACAGGAGATTTAAAATCAATAATAACCATGTTATTTCTTGATTCTACAGATTTTATTGTATATTTGTAATTATCAGTATCTTCTTTTATTTTTTTAGAGATTTTAGCTTTTTCTATTTTTTTAGGTTCTTCAATTTTAATTGGTTCAATTTTGATATGTTTTTTATTTTCTTTATTATATTTATTTAATTCAGATTCATATTTTGAAATATTTTTATTTAGTTTTTTCCCAGTAGAAATAAGTATTTTTAAGTTATCAATTTCTTTGGCTTTATCATTGTTCAGAACAGCCTTTAGGTATTCCATTCTTGCATTATTATAATCATCAAGAGTATTTGCAAGAACAGAAAAGTTTGTTAATAGTATAAATAGAGTTAGAAGAAAAAACTTTTTAAGAATTTTATTCTCCTTTTATCAGTTTTTCCATTAGCTCATGAACTGAAATTATTTTATCCATTCTATAACCATTTGAACCTGTGAAGAATAAACCTGTATCTAAGTCACCTTGATAAGCAGCTCCTAGTCTATCTGCAATACAATATCCAACTGCTTTTGCTTCAACCCCTCTATGACATGGTGCAACACAGTTTGAGATACAAGCTACTTTAGGAGCAGTTTTATTTTCTATAGAAAATTGTAAGTTAGTTCTTACAGCTCTTGCTGGTAATCCAACAGGTGATTTCATAAGTTTAATATCTTCTTCTTTTGAGTCGATAAGAACTTTTTTAAGAGCAATATCAGCATCACATTCATGTGTTCCAATAAATCTTGTTGCCATTTGAACTCCAGCACAACCAAGATTTAAAAACTTGTCAATATCATTCTTATCCCAAATCCCACCAGCTGCAATTATAGGAATATCTTCTCCCCAGTTTTTTGCTTCTTCAATTACAGGTGGAACAATATTTTCTAATTGGAATTCCTCTTTAAAACAATCTTCATATTTAAATCCTTGGTGTCCACCACTTAAAGGACCTTCAACGATTACTGCATCAGGAATTTTATTATATCTTTTCCATTTTTTACAAATAAGTTTTAAAGCTCTAGCACTTGAAACAATAGGAACAAGAGCTACATCTGGATAATCTTTTGTAAATTCTGGCATATTTGTTGGGATACCAGCACCTGTGATAATTATATTAATACCTGCTTCACAAGCATCTTTTACAACTCTACCATAATCATTAATTGCATAAAGAATATTACAAGCTAAAGGTGCATCCCCACAGATTTTTCTTGCATTCTTTACAATTTCATTTAAGGCATCTTTTGAATAAAAGTTTGCAACATCTTTTGGTTTATCTTTTCTAGTTATAATATGTACATTTTCACTTTTATAGTATCCTGTACCAACTGCTGAGATTACTCCTAGTCCACCTTCTTTACTTACAGTTCCAGCTAATCTATCCCAGCTAATTCCAACACCCATTCCCCCTTGGATTATTGGATGCTTTATCTCATATTTACCTATTTTCAAACCTGACCTTCTTTATTTTATTATTATCTTAGCGAAACTTTTTTTACCTTTTTGTAAAACATATTCACCTATTTCTAAATTTAATTTATCATCACTAATTTTTTCTTGATTTACTGAAACAGCATTTGATTTCACATCTCTTCTTGCTTGAGAAGTAGAGTTTACTAATCCTGCATCAACTAATGCTTGACAAATCCAAATACCATTTTCAAATTCGAATTCTGGCATATCTGTTGGAATATCTTTTTTAGCAAATACTTTTTCAAATTCTAGTTTAGCTTCTTCTCCTGAACCTTTACCATGATATCTATCTACAATTTCTACAGCTAAGGCTTCTTTTACTTTTTTAGGATGTAATTTACCATTTTCTACATCACTTTGAATTTGTGCAATTTCTTTTAATGATTTTGCAGATAACAATTCATAGTATCTCCACATTAAATCATCAGAAATAGATAATACTTTTCCAAACATATCATTTGCTTCATCTGTAACACCAATATAGTTACCTAATGATTTAGACATTTTTTGAACTCCATCTAAACCTTCTAAAATAGGCATCATTAATACAGCTTGTTGTTTTTTACAGTTATATGCTTTTTGTAAAGTTCTTCCCATAAGTAAGTTAAACTTTTGGTCAGTTCCTCCCATTTCGATATCAGTATTCATTGCAACTGAATCATAACCTTGAAGTAGTGGATATGTAAACTCACTTACAGCAATAGGAGTGTTACTTGCATATCTATTAGCAAAATCATCTCTTTCTAGCATTCTTGCAACTGTTAAATTTGAAGCAAGATTAATTAATCCAGCTGTTCCTAGCTCTTTTAACCATTGTGAGTTAAACATTACTTTTGTTTTCTCTGGGTCTAAGATTTTAAAAACTTGCTCTTTATAAGTCTCCGCATTTTGTAATACTTGTTCTGTACTTAAAACTTTTCTTGTTTCACTTTTTCCTGTTGGGTCACCAATAGTTGCAGTAAAATCACCAATTAAAAATTGTACAATTCCTCCAAATTTTTGGAATGTTGCCATTTTTTGAATTAGAACAGTATGTCCTAAGTGTAAATCAGGAGCAGTAGGATCAAAACCAGCTTTTACATAAAAATTCTCACCGTTTTCATAATAGTTTCTAATAAGCTTTTCAATTCTTTCAATATCAATTATTTCCGCAGTTCCTCTTTGAATTTCCGCTAAAGCTTCTTTAATTTGTTCTTCCATAAATCCTCTTTTTAAACTTATTTGTTATATGCATCTTTTTTTGAAAAGAATTCAATAACTTTTGCTTTTTTTTCTATTAATTTTCTTACTTCTTCAATATTTGATTTATTAACTTCAAATTCAATATCACAATATTGTCTGTAAGAGTGTTTTTCTCTACCATAGTCAACAGATAAAATATAACCTTCAAATTGACTCATATACATAAGAAGTCTTGCTAACTCACCTTTAGTATTAGGTAAGCTAACTACCATTTTATAGTGGTAAAGTGTATCTTTTGTCCATTTACAAAAAAGCATTTCATCATTGCTCATGAGCTTTTTATAAGCTTTGTCACACATTTTATGATGAATAACTGCTTTATTTCCTTCCCTAAATGCTACGATTTCATCGGCAAACTTAGGGTGACAACAGTGGTCAAATGATACAGAATTAATACTAAAATTCGAATATATAAGTATATTATCAAATTTAAATTTTTTGATTTTACTAGTATACATTTTAAATCTAGCTACAAAACCTTGTTTTTCTATTACTTTTTTCTCAATTTCATGTTTTAAGTGTTTAAAGTAATCAAGATTTTGTGGAACCTTTTGTAAAGACTCTGTTTTTACTAGTGATGTAATGTTGTCAAAATATTTTGAAAAGAGTGTATTCAAAATATTTCTACCTGCTAACTCATCAATTTCTCTTAATCTTTGAGAACATAAAAACTTAATTTGTTTTTTAGCTCTAGTTGTTTTTACTAAATCAGTCCATGAACATCTAGGGATTGCATAGTCAACAGTTTTGATTGATACAATATCAGAACTTTTCAATTCTGTCAATAAAGGTTTTTTTACTTTATTGATGTGACACTCTACTGCATTTCTACCTACATCAGTATGTACTGCATATGCATAATCTAAAGCAGTAGAACCACGTGGAAGATTAAAAGTATCCCCATGGGGAGAATAAACTACTATATCTTCTGAAAATAGGTCATCTTTTGTATCTTGATAAAATTCTTCTATATTCTCAGTTGAGTATTCTAGGGATTTTAGCCAATTTAAATTTGGTTGATGCTTAGCTCCACTTTTGTACATCCAGTGAGCAGCAATACCATATTCAGCAATTTTATTCATTTCAAAAGTTCTAATTTGTACTTCATATATTTTAGAGTTATAAAATACAGTTGTATGAATAGTTTGATAACCATTTTCTTTAGGGGTCGAAACATAATCTTTAAATCTAGAAATAAGTGGTTTATACTCTAGGTGTAAAAATCCAAGAACTTTATAGCAATCAATATCTTCTTCCACTAAAATTCTAATAGCAAGTAGGTCAAGTACTTCATCTATACTTACACCTTTTCTTTGCATTTTTAAATAAATTGAATAGTGGTGTTTTATTCTACTATTGATTTGTATTTTACTTAAGTCATAACCATTTTTTTCAAGTAGCTTTTTAGTAGATGAAATAAATTTATTAAATGTTAGTTGAATAGCATGTTGATGTTCTTGTATAAACTCATCAATCTTTTTATACTCTTGTGGGTAGATGTAAAAAAAAGCTAAATCCTCTAAAGTATTTTTGATAGTAGAAATACCTAATCTATGTGCAATAGGAACATATACCACAAGGGTCTCTTCTGCAATTCTTAATTGTTTTTTATGAGGAAGGGCATCTAAAGTTAACATATTATGTAATCTATCACAAAGTTTTACAACTAGTACTCTTACATCATCAATAGATGCAATAAGCATTTTTCTAAAAGTAAGTGCAGATGCAATTAGTTTTTTATCTGAATCAGAAGGAGCTAATTCATGTTCTCTAATTTCATCAATCTTTGTAAGTCCATCAACCATATGGGCAACTTCATCTCCCCAATTACTTCTAATAAAATTAATATCATATTTAGTATCTTCAACAACATCATGAAGTAAAGCAGTAGCAATTACATTTTCTTCTTTTGAAAAGTGAGAAGCAATAGATGCCACAAGTATTGGATGAACTGAATAGGGTTCTCCACTTTTTCTATATTGTCCTTTGTGAGCCTCAATAACAAAGTCAATAATATCTTGAAGTTTTGGAGTGATTTTTGCTTCTGAATAAAGAAGGTGGATAGCATCATCAAGAGTATTTATACTCTCTATTTTTTCTATAAATGGATCCATATTGATCTTTTTAATTAATTATAAAAGCTTAAAGCTTTTATAATTAATTTTTATCTACTAAACCTTCTATTTTTAGTAGGCCTTCAGCAATCTCGTCAATTGCAATATCAGTATATTTCATATTTTGAGTATTTTTTTCAAGTAATGGTTTTGCACCTTTACTTAATTCATCAGCTCTTTGTCCAACAGCAATAGATAAAATATATCTATCATTATTTACTTTTTCTAAAGCTTTTGCCATTCTTTCTTCTAGTCTCATATTTTTCCTTTTGTTGGTTCCCAAAAAAGGGAGTTTTTATATTTTTTAAATGTTAGTTATGTTTATTTAACAATTGAACATTTTGAGTAGTCACCTTGGATAATCTTTAAAAGATTTCCTTTTTCATTCATATTTGCAACTACTATTGGAAGTTTATTATCTTTTGCTAATGCAATAGCTGTATCATCCATAACTTTGATATGATCTTCTAATGCTTTATCATAAGTTATTGTATCAAGTTTTACTGCATCTTCATATTTCATTGGATCTTTATCATATACACCATCAACTTTTGTTGCTTTAATTAACATTGCAGCATCAATTTCTGTTGCTCTTAAAGTAGCAGCAGTATCTGTTGTGAAATAAGGGTTTCCTGTTCCAGCAGAGAAAATTACAACTCTACCTTTTTCTAAGTGTCTTTGTGCTTTTCTTACAATAAATGGTTCAGCAATTTGCTCCATTTTAATTGCAGTTTGAAGTCTTGCACTTAAACCTTTGTGTTCTAAAG
Organism: Halarcobacter bivalviorum; assembly: GCF_003346815.1. Lineage (NCBI taxonomy): Bacteria > Pseudomonadati > Campylobacterota > Epsilonproteobacteria > Campylobacterales > Arcobacteraceae > Halarcobacter > Halarcobacter bivalviorum. The sequence continues at coordinate 1,804,291 of NZ_CP031217.1, read as the reverse complement.
CTTCTTGCATAGCAACACCATTGATTACAGTTGCTAACATACCCATATAGTCAGCACTTGTTCTTTTAATAACACCATCAGCTGCAGCAGTAACACCTCTTATAATATTTCCACCACCAATAACTATCCCAACTTCGATGTTATTATTAACTAACTCTTTAATTTCATTTGCAATATAATCTAAAATTTGAGTGTCAATACCATATCCATCAGCACCAGCAAGTGCTTCACCTGAAAACTTTACAAGTACTCTTTTGTTCATTTTGTTCCTTTTATTATTGCGTGATTGTATCTAAAAGATTCTAAAAAAAAAGTTAATAAATTTAACTTAATGCCCATTCATAAAATGGTAAAACATTAATTTGTAAGGACTCTTTTTTTATAAATTCATTATTTGAAACAGTAATAATATAGATATTTTTGATTTTGTATTCATGTGCAGTTTTTAATACTTTTTTTAGTTGACTTGCCATTAGCATTGAGTTAAAAAAAGGTATAGAGCAGATTGCTATATTTTTGTTTGGTAAATAAAAATCAATATAATCTAGATAAAATATGTCATCTTTTTGATTTAATAACTCTTGAAAAATAATATTTGTTAATTCATTTTTAAATTTTTTCTTATGGGTAATTGAGTTTAAAAAAGCTGAATTATAAGAGTATATTTTTTTAGTAGCTTTATCTTGATTAAATTTTTTTATAAAATAAATAATTTTTTCATCTTCAAATTTTTTGCACATAGCATAAAACTTATCTTTTGAGATTTTTATCTCTTGTTTTAGATTAATAAAAAGTTGATTTAAGGATTTTTTTTCATCAATATTTTCAAATAATATTTTTAAAATCTTTTCTGTTGTTATATCATAAGCATAGAGTTTTAAAATATTTTGTAGCTCATAATAGACTTTATATTCAGGTAAGTTAACAGATTGTGGAAGATTTCCATGTTTTAAAAAGGTATTGAAACTTTGAGTAATATTTTGATTTTTATTTTCATGTAATAAATATTCTTCAAAATCTAAAGGAGTAAGAAAGAGATTTTTATAACCTTTTAACTCTTTTTTTTCATAAGTAGAGATAATAACACTTTCACAATAGGGTATTTTAAATGAGAAATCAAAATTTTCAAGTATTAGTACTTTTATATTATTTCTAAATATGTATTCTTCAAGATTTTTTTCAATAATCTCTTTAGAGTTTCTAATATCATTAAAATCAATATATAAAAACTCTTTTGTCTCAAAGTTTGAGAGATAATCAAAAATTAAGAAGGTTTTTCCAGACCTCAAAGGGCCTGAAATAATTGTTTTTGGATGAGTTATCCTAGTTTTTCTCTCTTTAAAGTTTATTTTTGAAAGTTCAAATTCATGACAATACTCTAAAGTATTCATTTTCTTTTTTCATATAAATTAACAGCTTCTTTTACTGCATTAATATAACTTTTTGTATTAAGTTTTCTATCTTTTTTATATGCAATATCAAAAGCTGTTCCATGGTCTACAGAAGTTCTAATAATAGGAAGATTTAGACTTACATTTATACTTTGGTCAAAATATAAAGCTTTTAAAGGGGCTAAGCCTTGGTCATGATACATTGCTACAAAATATTTGTAGTTTTTTCTTGACATTGGAGAAAAAGCTGTATCTGGAACTAAAGGACCTTTAAAAATATTTTCATTTAATATCTTATTTGCTTTTTTAATAGCTTTGAAAATCTCTACTTCTTCATCTCCTAAAACACCATTGTCACTTGCATGAGGATTTAATCCTAATACTGCAATATTATTTGAGTTTACACTTTTTTGGAAATCTATTAGAAAAGTGGTTAAATCTTTTTCATTGATTTTTTTAGGAACTTTTTTTAAAGCACAGTGTTCTGTGAATAAAGATACAAACATTTTTTTGCATCCTAACATCATAATTGCATTTTTACCAAAAAAGTCTCTTAATACTTCAGTATGCCCTTTATATTTTATGCCTGCTTTATTCCAAGACTCTTTATTTACAGGCAGAGTTACTATTGAAGAAACTCTGTTTTTAGAAGCTAAATCAATTGCTTCACAAAAAGAGTCATAAGAGAATTTACCACTTTTTTTTGTAACTATTCCAGGTTTTATTTCAAAATCACCTTTTATATTATGAATTTGAAAATCTTCTGGAATTTGAAGATTTAAAAGCTTTGCAGCTTCTTTTAGCATACTTTTATTTATACAATAAATAGGAATACAATATTTAGATATTTTTGCATGTGCAAGTAGTGCAATTTCTATTCCAATACCGTTTAAATCGCCAATTGAGATGGCAATTTTAGGTTTGTTTTCTAAACTCATAACAGTTCTTTCATATCTTTTATTGCTTTTTCTAAACCTGTAAACACAGATCTAGCAATAATACTTTGTCCTATATTTAATTCTTCAATTGCTTTTATAGATGAAATTAGTCCTACGTTTTGGTAATTTAAACCATGACCTGCAGCAACTTTAAGATTTAATTCTTGTGCTAAAGAAGCACCTTTTTTAATCTCTTTTCTACTTTTATGTAATAAGTCTTTTAATACTTTTTTAGGAAGTTCAAACTCTTCAATTGTATGATGTGTTTGACTTAAATTACTATGAAGCATTGCATAGATATTTGCAAAAGTTCCAGTATGTAATTCAATCCATTCAACTTTTAGTTTTGAACTTAATTCAATCATCTCTTTTGTTGGGTCAATAAATAAAGATACTTCAATTTCATTATCATGTAGTTTTTTAATTGCATTTTTGATTTTCTCAAAGTTTGCATCTAAATTTAAGCCACCCTCTGTTGTAACTTCTTCTCTTTTTTCAGGAACAAGTGTTGCTCTCGCAGGTTTTAGCTCACAAACTATATCAATAATCTCTTCATCAATTGAACACTCTAAGTTTACTGGTAAAGAGCTATGTTTAATAATTGCTTTTGCATCATTATCATGGATATGTCTTCTATCTTCTCTTAGGTGAATAGTAATCTGGTCTGCACCTGCAACTTTACAAATTCCTAAAGCATCTAAAGGGTTTGGGTCATTTATTTTTCTAGCTTCTCTTAAAACAGCAATATGGTCAATATTTACACCTAATAACATACTCTTCCTTTTTATGATAAATCTTTTAGTGTTGCAATATTTGCAGCAAGTTTATTATGAACTTCTAAATACTCTAGTTCAGGCTTTGAATCAGCTACTACTCCAGCCCCTGCTTGGAAGATAACTTTATCTTCTGTAAGCATTGTTGTTCTAATAGTAATTGCTGAATCCATATTTCCATCAAAACCAAAATATGCAATACTTCCAGAGTAGAAGTTTCTTTTTATTCCTTCAAATTGGGCAATTAATTCCATCGCACGAATTTTGGGAGCACCTGTCATTGTTCCTGCTGTAAAAGTTGCAGCAAAAAGGTCAAACATATCATATTTTTCATCATCAATCATAGCTTCAACATCGGATACAATATGCATAACATGAGAATATCTTTCAACTCTCATAAGGTCAGTAACTTTTACTGTTCCTTTTTTTGCAACTCTTCCCACATCATTTCTTCCAAGGTCAATAAGCATAATATGCTCAGCTCTCTCTTTTTCATCACTTAGTAGTTCTTGTTCAAGCTCTAAATCTCTATCAATATTTTTTCCTCTTTTTCTTGTACCAGCAATTGGTCTTAAGAGGATATGTCCATCTACAAGTCTTATCATTACTTCAGGAGAACTTCCTGCAATACAAAACTTTTCAAACTCTAAGAAAAATAGGTATGGACTAGGATTTTTACTTCTTAAGGCTCTATAAAAACTTAAATGGTCAACTTTAGCTTTTTGAATAAATCTATTAGACATAAGTATTTGAAAAACATCTCCTGATCTAATCATCTCTTTAGATTTTGCAACCATTTCAAAGAACTCTTCTTTTGTGTAATTAAATTTACCTTCATCTAAAAGTTCTGCTTTTTTTAGTGGTTGATAAATATAAGGAGAGTATAACTTCTCTTCTATTTTTTCTAAATCTTCTTTTTTCTCTTCTAAAGAAGTTATCATTACTAATTTTGAAGTTTTATGTGAAAATCCTAAAATAATTTTAGGTCTAACTAGGTCTAAATCAGGAATGTTTAATTGGTCAACTAAATTATCCATTGAAGCTTTTAGTTTTGGTTCAAACTCTTTTCCAATATCATAACCAACATTTCCAATAAAACCATCAATTAAGCCAATACCTAACTCTCTAGCTTTTTGTTTGTAAATTGATTTGTCAAATTGTTTATAATATTTTTGTAAAAATTTTAAAGGATTTGAATTAACTTCTTTTGTCTTTCCCTCTTCATTCTTAAAATAGGTTTTATTATTTTCATGCCAAACCCTTTCTCTTTGTCCAATAAAAATAAATGAGTAGTTCCCATCACTAGAGTTTATTGTACTTTCAAAAAGAAAAGTAAGTTCATCTTTATATAGTTCTTTAACTTTTTCATAGATCGAAACAGGTGTGAATTGATCTAGAAAAAGTTCTTTTGAATAAAATTGCATTATAGATATAGCCTTTTAGAATGTTAAAATAAATGCCCCAGAAATATTAAGTTCTTTTTTAATATTGTCTATCGCAAGTTTTGCCTGACCTCTTGAGTTATAAGGACCAATTAAAACTTTATGGAACATTTTATTGTTTATTGAAACTTTATAGATTTTATATTTGAAACCTTTTTGAGTAATTGTTGTTAAATATTTGTCATTTGGCATTTTAGAAAAAGCACCAACTTGAACATAAGTTCCCACTGGTTTTTGTGTAACAGTTGGAGTTACTTCTTTTTTAGGAGTTGTCTTTTTTACAACAGGCTTAGGTTCTTCTTTTTTAACAACTGGTTTTGGCTCAGGTTTTTTAACTACAGGTTTAGGCTCTGGTTTTGTCTCTTTAGTTACATTGAAAACATCTGGTTCTGTTTTTTCAACTTTTTGTTCAACAACCTTTTCTTTTTCTTCAATTTTTTGAAGATCAAGTTTTGGATCAGCTACTTCAGAAGCTGGCTCTTTTTGATTCTCTTCTTGAATATTCTTTAATTTCTCATTGATGATTTTTTGATATTGCTCTTCAATATTCTCATCTTCGATAATAGTTTGAGTATTCTCTTTTCCTGCTTTAGAAAAAGACTCATTTTCAGTTGAATCATTTGTTAAAAGACGAATAATTATAATTGTAAGTAAAAATAAAATTACTAGAACTAGACCTAATACTAAATACTTCTTTTTGTTTTCATTATTTGTACTTGAAGAAGTAGCTTTTCCTAGCATAATATCGCTATATTCTTGTTCTTCTTGCATTCTAATCTCTTTATCTAAATCAGGATTTAATCTAGGCTCTGGTTGTTCCTGATGATTTTGTTGTTCTTGATAAATAGCTTGTGCACTTTTAATTTCATTTAATCTTTGTTCAATCTCAGTTTCTTCTTGTTTTAACTGAACTTTTTTTATAAAATCTTCGCCTTTAATTTCCATAATTAATCCTTATTAATTTCGGTTTGACTCCCTTTAGTAAGTCGACTGGTTATAGATAACAAAGTTATTAGCTAAATCTTTAAGCTCTAACTTGATTTGCTCTTGTAAATCAGTATTATTAATATCATCTAAAATATCAGCAATCTTATTTGCAATGAATTCGAACTCTTTCTCTTTCATTCCACGTGCAGTTAATGCAGGAGAACCAATTCTTACACCACTTGTAACAAATGGAGATCTTGTCTCACCTGGTACTGTATTCTTATTTACTGTAATACCTGCATTTTGTAATGCTGCATCTGCATCTTTCCCTGAAAAATCTTTATTTAAAAAGCTTACTAATACTAAGTGATTATCTGTTCCACCTGATACAATATCATATCCTCTTGAAACTAATACCTCTCCTAGTTTTTTTGCATTTGCTTTTACTTGTTTTGCATACTCTTTCCATGATGGATCTAAAATCTCTTTAAATGCTACTGCTTTTGCTGCTATTACATGTACTAATGGTCCACCTTGTAATCCTGGGAAAATAGCTGAATTGATTTTCTTTGCAATCTCTTCATCATTTGTCATAATCATACCACCTCTTGGACCTCTTAAAGTCTTATGAGTTGTAGTTGTTACAACATCTGCATATGGAAATGGAGATTGGTGCTCTCCTGCTGCTACTAATCCTGCAATGTGTGCAATATCTGCAAATAAAATAGCTCCTACTTCATCAGCTATCTCTTTAAATCTTTTAAAATCAATCTCTCTTGCATATGCTGAAGCACCACATACTATGATTTTTGGTTGTACGATTTTTGCAATATCTAATACTCTATCATAGTTAATTCTACCATCTAGTTCTACTCCATAATAGAAGGCTTGATAGTTTTTCCCTGAAAATGATGGTTTTGAACCATGAGTTAAGTGTCCACCATGAGATAAATCCATACCTAAAATTTTATCTCCTGCTTGTAATAATGCTGCATATACTGCACCATTAGCTTGGCTTCCTGAATGTGGTTGAACATTTGCATAAGAACATCCAAAAATTTCACAAGCTCTATCTATAGCTAATTGCTCTGCTTTGTCAGCAAACTCACATCCACCATAATATCTTTTATATGGATAACCTTCTGCATATTTGTTTGTAAATACAGAACCCATTGCTTCCATTACTGCTGCACTTGTGAAGTTCTCACTGGCTATCATCTCTAAGTGTGTTGTTTGTCTCTCTAACTCTGCTTCTATGATATCATAGATCTCTTTATCTGCTTGCTCTAATCTTGCCTCTGTTACGTAGCTCATTATCATTCCTTCTTTGGTTCTTAGTTTTCTTAGCTCAAAAAAATAGTACTTTTAATACTATTTTTCATCTTCTTCATCAGCATGTAAATCAATCTCATGTTTGATTGGTTTCATTGCTGGGAATAGTAATACATCTCTAATAGAGTGTTCATTTGTTAACATCATTACAAGTCTATCAATACCAATACCTTGACCTGCACAAGGTGCCATACCATAAGATAACGCATTTACAAAATCTTCATCCATCTCATGTGCTTCATCATCTCCTGCATCTTTAGCTGCAATTTGACCTTCAAATCTTTCAAGTTGGTCAAGTGGATCGTTAAGTTCTGAGAAAGCATTTGCAATCTCTTTACCTGCAATAAATAATTCAAATCTATCAGTTAAGTGAGGTTTTTCATCACTTCTTCTAGCTAATGGTGAAATTTCAACTGGATACTCAGTAATAAATGTAGGGTTGATAAGTTTATCTTCTACATACTCATCAAATAACTCACCTTGTAATTGACCTAAATTCATAGCTTCATTTACTTCTAGGTTTTTCTCTTTCATGAAAGCAATAATTTTATCTTTGTCTTCAGTAATATCAGCTGGAACACCACCAATTGTAGTAAGTGATTCAATTAATGGAACTTCAGAAAATTTAGTAAAGTCAATTTCAACATCTCCATATGGAAGAGTCATAGGTAAATCTAAATGCTCAAAAAGATATTCAAAATACTCTTTAGTAATTTCAATTAAATCTTTATAAGTTTTATATGCCCAATAAAACTCAATTGAAGTAAACTCAGGGTTGTGAGTTGCATCCATACCTTCATTTCTAAAATTTCTATTAATTTCAAATACTGCTTCAAATCCACCAACAATTAATCTTTTTAAATATAATTCAGGTGCAATTCTTAAAAATCTATCTACACCTAAAGCATTGTGATGAGTAACAAATGGTTTAGCATTTGCTCCACCAGGAATTGGGTGCATCATTGGAGTTTCAACTTCTAAGAAACCTTTATCTTCAAAAAATCTTCTTGTTAAAGAGATAACTTTTGATCTAATATGAAAAGTTTTTCTAACTTGTGAGTTCATAATTAAATCTAAATATCTTTGTCTATATCTTAACTCTTTATCCTGAATACCGTGGTATTTTTCTGGTAGTGGAGAGATAGCTTTAGTTAATATTTTTAAGGCATGTACATGTAGAGATAATTCACCTTTTCCAGTAATAAAAGGGTATCCAGTTACTTCAATAATATCTCCAACTTCAATATTTTTCTTGAAAACATCATTATAAAAACCTTCAGGTAAGTTGTCTCTTGCTACATAAACTTGTAAAATTCCACTTTCATCTTCAATTTTTAAAAAAGATGCTTTTCCCATAAGTCTAAAGAATTTAATTCTTCCAGCTACTGTATAGTGCCTTTTTTCATCTCTTTTGTCTTCTTTTTGGAAAATATCTGTATTAACATTTAAATATTTACTAATTGTAGTATTTCTAGCACTATTATTTGCATATGGGTTTACACCTAATTCTCTTAAAACATTCGCTTTTTCTATTCTTTGTTGTATATATTTATTTTCAAACAATATTAATTTCCTTTTTCCGTATTTGTATTATTAGTTGTTTCTTCATTTGAAATTGAATTAACAATATTTTCAGTTGCTTCTTTTGTTGCATTTTCAATCTCTTGATTTACTGCTTCTTTTGTAGCTTCAATTGTCTCATTTGTTTTAGTTTTTAATTCATCAAATGTTTTCTTAGCTTCTTCTGTAATATTTACTTTTTGTCCATCTTCTGGAGAGATTTTTTCTTCAATTTTTTTAGTAAAATCTGCTGGGTCTAACTTAATAATAAAATCACCCGATTTCACTAAAAGAGGGAAAGTAATAGAGTTTGAAACTTTTTCATTCATAAGGTTTCTAAATGACTCAATTTGATAAACAGCATAAGTTATAACTGAAAATATAAAAAATATTTTTGCACTTCCAAATAGGAATCCTAAGATTCTATCAAAGATACCAAGTCCACTTGCAGAGAAGATATTACTTATAATAATTCCAGCAACATATAAAATAATCCAAAATCCAATAAGACCTAAAATAAAACCAATAAGTTTAATTGTTGCACCATTCTCTAGTGCTAAAATAGGAGCAATGATATTTCCTATATCTTCTGAAAGTCTTGATGCTATGAAAATACCACCTATTATTCCAACTAAACCAAATACTTCTTTAATGAAGCCCTTCATAAGTCCCTTTAGACCAAGTAAAACAGTAATACTTAAGATTATTATATCAAATGCAGTGAACTCTTGCATAAATATCCTTATATTTTATAATATGGCGCAATTATATCTTAGTTTTTCTAAAATAAAAGTTTAAGAGAAATTAATCTTTTTCTGCTAGAATTCTTCTATTATGAACAATGTAAAAAGATATCCAACAAAAAAGATTTTCGTAGGTGATGTTGCTATTGGAGGAGATGCTCCAATATCAGTTCAATCTATGACATACAGTAAGACTTCCGATGTGGAAGCAACAGTAGAACAAATTAGAGCATTGCATTTTGCAGGAGCAGATATTGTAAGAGTTGCAGTACCTGATTTAAGTGCAGCTAATGCCTTAAAAGCTATTAAAGAACAAACTTCATTACCGCTTGTTGCAGACATACATTTTAATTATAAATTAGCATTAATTGCAGCAGAAGTAGTAGATTGTATTAGAATTAACCCTGGAAATATAGGAGATAAAAAAAGGGTTACAGAGGTTGTGAAGGCTTGTAAACAAAGAAATCTTCCAATTAGAATTGGGGTTAATTGTGGTTCTTTAGAGTCTCAATTTGAAGATAAATATGGTCAAACTGCTCGAGGTATGGTTGAAAGTGCTGATTATAATATTAAATATTTAGAGGACTTAGGTTTTGATGATATTAAAGTATCTTTAAAAGCTAGTGATGTACAAAGAACTGTAGAAGCATATAGAATGTTAAGACCTATGAATAACTATCCATTTCATTTAGGTGTTACAGAAGCTGGAACACAGTTTCACTCTACAATTAAATCTTCAATTGCCCTAGGAAGTTTACTTCTTGATGGAATAGGAGATACTTTAAGAGTATCTATGACGGGAGAACTTGAAAAAGAGATTGAAGTAGGACGAGCAATACTAAAAGATGCAGGTTTAGTTCAAGAGGGATTAAATATTATTTCATGTCCAACTTGTGGAAGAATTGAAGCTGATTTAGTAAGTGCAGTTGCAGAAGTAGAAGAGAAAACAAAACATATTAAAACACCTTTAAATGTCTCTGTAATGGGATGTGTTGTGAATGCCTTGGGTGAAGCAAAAGCAGCTGATGTTGCAATTGCTTATGGAAAAGGTGTAGGACTTATTATTAAAAAAGGTGAAACAATTGCAAAGCTTCCAACTGACCAACTTTTAGATAGATTTTTAAAAGAGGTCGAGTTTGAAGCAAAGAAAGAGAGTAAGAATTAGTGGATAGTGTATATAGTATAAATATAGAAAGAGCAGTTTTAAGTTCAGTACTTTTTAATCCTGAAGAGTTAGAGGATATTTTAGGAGTTTTAAAACCTAAAGATTTCTATCTTCCTGCTCATCAAAAAATCTTTGAGGTAATGACTAGACTTCATGATGAGTCAATGCCTATTGATGAGGAGTTTATTAAAAAAAGAGTTAACTCAAAAGATGTTGATGACTCTATTTTACTTGAAATTCTTTCTGCAAATCCTATTACTAATACGCTAGCTTATGTAAGAGAGATAAAAGATGGCTCTGTAAAAAGAGAGCTTGCTACTCTTGCAACAACAATTAAAAAAGTTGCAATTGAAGATGAAGTTAGTGCAAATGATGCTTTAGATGTGGTACAAGGAGAACTTTATAAAATCTCTACAGATAGTGCAACAAGTGAATTAAAGCATATGGAAACTATCACAAGTGATACTCTTACTTATATTAAAAAAATGAAAGAGAGAGGTAATACTCACTTAACAGGAAGAACAACAGGGTTTTATGATTTAGATAAAAGAACAACTGGTTTTAATGAAGGGGATTTAGTAATTCTTGCAGCAAGACCAGCAATGGGTAAAACAGCCCTTGTTTTAAATATGGCTTTAGCCAATGTTGAAGCAGGAAATGGTGTTATCTTCTTTTCACTAGAGATGCCAGCAGAGCAACTTATGTTAAGGATGCTTGCAGCTAAAACTTCCATTCCTTTACAAAATCTTAGAAAAGGTGATATGGATGATAATCAATGGGCAAACTTAACAGCTGCCTTTGAAGATTTAAATCAAAAAAAGCTTTTTGTTGATGATGGTGGAAGTATTAATATTAATCAATTAAGAGCAAGAGTTAGAAAACTAGCACAAAATGAAGAGAATAAAATCTCTATGGTAATCATCGATTACCTTCAACTTATGCAAGGTACAGGGAATAAAGATAGACACCAAGAGGTTTCTGATATTTCAAGGGGACTTAAGATGCTTGCTAGGGAGATGAAAATTCCTATTATTGCTCTTTCTCAGTTAAACAGGGGACTTGAAAATAGACCAGATAAGAGACCAATGCTTTCTGACCTTAGGGAATCAGGAGCTATCGAGCAAGATGCTGATATTATCATGTTTGTTTATAGAGATGATGTTTATAAAGAGAGAGAAGAAGCAAGAAAAGAGAAAGAGGCTTCTGATAAAGGAGAAGAGTATAAATCTAAATTCGTAAATAAACCTGTAGAAGAGGCTGAGATTATTATAGGAAAACAAAGAAATGGTCCTATTGGAACAGTAAAACTTGACTTCCAAAAACAATTTACAAGATTTATTGATAAAGAAAATGCAAATGATGCTCCAATTGAAGTAGTTTTTGAGTCAATTGCAGATACTGAAAAAGAAGCAAATATAGAAGTTCCTCAGATTTTATAATATTTTAAATTATTTGTATTTAAGAAAGCTAAGGTCATAATTATAAATCTTTTTTAAAGGTTTTATTATGAAAAAAGCTTTCTCTTTACTTGAATTAATCTTCGCCATTGTTGTTATAGGCATTATTGCATCTTTTGCAATTCCTAAATATATTGATACTAGAGATAGTGCTCTTGCTTCTACTATAAAACGGGATTTAATTACCGTTATTACTTCTGTTCAAAGTTACTATTTAATAAATAATAAAATTGAAAAAATATCTGATGCTGTAAGTTTAAATGAATCAAATTGGAAAATTGATGATAAAAAATTAGTTTTTAATGACAAAAAAGAGGAGTGTCTAAGCTTAGAACTAAAAGAGTCTAGTATAATTATTACAATTGATCCCTCAAAAGGAAGAGTATGTAAAATACTTGATGAGATGGGAGTAAAGAATGAAACATTTGATTTAATTTAAGGAAATTGATGACAAAAGGACTTTTTTTAGATAGAGATGGTGTTGTAAATATTGAAAAAAACTATCTTTATAAAATAGAAGAATTTGAGTTTTTTGATGGGATATTTGATTCTCTAAAAAAAATACAAAAGCTTGGATATAAAATTTTTATAATTACAAATCAATCAGGTATAGGAAGAGGATATTATTCAGTTGAAGATTTTGAAAAATTAACTTCTTGGATGATAAAAGAGTTTAAAAATAATGAGATTGTAATATCGCAAGTTGAGTTTTGTCCCCATGGACCAAATGATAATTGTACATGTAGAAAACCTAAAACTGGTATGATTGATAAAATCTTAGAAAAACACCAAATTGATTTAGAAAATTCTTGGTTAGTAGGAGACAAATCTTCTGATATAAAATGTGCAAAAAATGCCGGAATAAGCAATACAATTCAAGTTAAATCAGGTCATGATTTTGATGAAAATGAGTCAGAAGCTAAATATATTTGTGAAACTATAAAAGATATTTCGGAAATTATACAGACATAATATTTATTTAGATAGAATAATTACACTTTGTAAAAAATATTGTTAGGATTAAAATGGAATTGACTAAAGAAGATAAAAAAATAATAAGTAATTCTATTAGAGATATAAAAGATTTTCCTAAAGAGGGAATCGTATTTAAAGATATTACAACACTTTTAAATAATAAAGAAGCTTACCAAACCTTAATGAATCACTTAGAAGAAAGATATAACTCATATAATTTAGATTATGTAGCTGGAATTGACTCAAGAGGTTTCATTTTTGGTGCAGCGTTAGCTGACAGACTAAAAGTAGGTTTTGTTCCTGTTAGAAAAAAAGGAAAACTACCAAGTACAACAGTTTGTGAAAAGTATGAACTGGAATATGGTTTTGATGAAGTTGAAATTCATTTAGATGCTTTTCCAAAAGCTAAGGCAAGAGTATTATTAATTGATGACTTAATTGCTACTGGTGGTACTGCAAATGCTGCAGCAAAATTAATAAAACATGTAAATGCAGATTTAGTTGAAGTTTGTTTTTTATTAAATCTTACATTTTTAGATGGTGCCAAAAAAGTAAGAGAACATGCACCTGTATATTCAATATTAGATATTTAAAGAAGCGATATGAAAGAAAATAACATTTATATTCCACAAAAAAGTAAATATGATCCAGATGAAAATGGTCACTTTGGAGAGTTTGGAGGAAGATTTGTTCCTGAAACTTTAATGCCTATTTTAAAAGAGTTAGAAGCAGAATACAATAAATATAGATTTGATAAAGAGTTTTGGGAAGAGGTTAATGCTTTATTAAAAGATTATGTAGGTAGAGAAAACCCTTTATATCATGCAAAAAATATTTCTGAAGAAATAGGTGCAAAAGTATATTTAAAAAGAGAAGATTTAAACCATACTGGTGCGCATAAAGTAAATAATGTAATTGCACAAGGTCTATTAGCAAAAAAACTAGGAAAAACAAAAGTTATTGCTGAGACAGGAGCTGGGCAACACGGCGTTGCTACAGCAACTATTGCAGCACTTTTAGGTTTAGAATGTACTGTTTTTATGGGTGCAAAAGATGTTGCTAGACAAGAGTTAAATGTATTTAGAATGAAACTTCTAGGTGCAAAAGTAGTTGCAGTTGAGAGTGGAAGTAGAACTTTAAAAGATGCAATGAATGATGCAATTAGATATTGGGTTACAAATGCAAGAGATACTTTTTATATCATTGGAACTGTTGCTGGACCACATCCTTATCCTTTAATGGTTAGAGATTTTCAAGCAATCATTGGATATGAAGCAAGAAAACAGATTCTACAAAAAGAGGGAAAACTTCCTGATTATGTAGTAGCCTGTATCGGTGGAGGATCAAATGCAATTGGAATGTTCTCACACTTCTTAGAAGATAAAGAAGTGACTTGTGTGGGAATAGAAGCAGGTGGTTTAGGACTAGATACAAATATGCATGGTTGTTCTTTAGAAAAAGGAAAACCAGGAATATTACATGGACAGTGTTCATATCTTTTACAAGACGAAAATGGACAGGTTTTAGAAGCTCACTCTATTAGTGCAGGGCTTGATTATCCTGGCATTGGACCTGAACACTCTTTTCATAAAGATAATAAAAGTGTTTCATATGACTCAATCACTGATGAAGAAGCTATAAATGCATTTGTTTGGTTAAGTCAAAAAGAGGGAATTATCCCAGCTTTTGAATCTGCTCATGCAATTGCTTATTTAAAAAAAGCAAAAGATAAATTAAAAGGTAAAACAGTTATTGTTAATTTATCGGGTAGAGGTGATAAGGATATGGTTCAAGCTAAAGAAATTTTAGATTTTGATTAAGGCTAAAAATGAAAGTAGTTCTAAAAAATAATTCAGGAAAAATACTTTTTGTAGTAGTAGCCTTATTTGTAATTTTTTTAGGTTATAGCTTATATCAAGCACCTGTTGAGGGTATTGAAAATAGATTTATTTATCTTCTAAAAACTTATGGATATATAATTTTATTTGCTTGGAGTATTTTAGAAGGTGAAGCTGGTCTTGTGATGGCAGGACTATTATCACATACTGGTGATATGAATATGTATATGGCAATATTTATTGCAGGACTTGGTGGTTTTGCAGGGGATCAAATCTATTTTTATACTGGAAGATTTAACAAATCTTATGTTCATAAAAAATTCAAGGGTCAAAGAAGAAAATTTGCTTTAGCACATATTTTATTACAAAAATATGGTTGGCCAATTATTTTTGTACAAAGATACATGTATGGAATGAGAACGATTATTCCAATTTCTATTGGATTAACAAGATATAGCGCAAAAACTTTTGCTTTTATTAATCTAATAAGTGCTTGGTGTTGGGCAGCTATTACTATTGTGCCTGTTTGGTATTTTGGTGAAGAGATTTTAATTGTATTAAAATGGTTAAAAGAACATTGGTATTATGCACTTCCATTTGCATTACTTATCGGTGGAAGTATAGTTTATTATTTTCATATAATGACAAAGAAAAAGGAGAAATAGATGATTTTAAATTTAGTTGAAAAAAATATAAAAAAAGTTAATGCAGATTTAGAAATTATTATTACAGATTCTATTAAAAATATTAAAGAAAAAGAGATATTAGAAAATTTAAGTTTTGAAGCAAAAGACGAAGCAGTAGTTCTTCTTCCTGAATCAAAAAAAATATTTGTAGGTCATGAAGCAAAAGATTATGACTCTATTGCAATTGCAATAGCAACAGCAGTTAAAAAGTTTACTTCTACAAAATTTACAAGTGCAAAAATTGTTGTTGAAAAACAAAATTTAAAAGCTTTAACTGAGGGTGCTTTATTAGGTGCTTATACTTTTGATAAATATAAATCAGAGAAAAAAGAAGAGAAAGAAAAAGAGCTAATTTTTTGTATTGAAAAACTTACAAAAACTACTAAAAAGATTTTTGAAGAATCAATTGAAATAGCAACAGCTGTTAATAGAACTAGAGATATGGTAAATACAGTTCCAGAAGATTTTTATCCTGAAACTATGGCAAATGAAGCAAGAAAAATTGCAAAAGAGGCAAACCTATCTTGTACTATTCATGGTGAAAAATATTTAGAAAAGAATGCAATGAATGCAATGTTAAGTGTAGGAAGAGCTTCAAGACATGAGTCTCAACTTATTCATTTAACATATAAACCAAAAGATGCAAAGAAAAAAGTAGTTTTAGTAGGTAAGGGGTTAACTTATGATTCTGGTGGTTTATCTTTAAAACCAGCTGATTTTATGACTACAATGAAATCAGATAAAAGTGGTGGTTGTGCAATTTTAGGTGTTATGAGTATTATTTCTAAATTAGAATTACCAATTGAAGTTCATGCAGTTGTTGGTGCAGTTGAGAATATGATTGGTGGAGATGCATATAAACCAGATGATGTTTTAAAAGCTAAAAATGGAACAACAATTGAAGTTAAAAATACTGATGCAGAGGGAAGATTAGTACTTGCTGATTGTTTATGTTATGCACAAGATGAGATTAAAGATATTGATTATATTTTTGATTATGCAACATTAACAGGTGCTTGTGTTGTAGGTGTTGGAGAGTATACTTCTGGAATTATGGGGAATAATAATGAGTTAGCAAATGAAGTTGTTTCTTGTGCTCATAAAGCAGGTGAGTATGCAACTGTATTACATTTCAATAGATTTTTAAAGAAGACTATTAAATCAGAAGTAGCTGATATTTGTAATATTGCAAATACAAGATATGGTGGTTCTATAACTGCTGGAATCTTTTTAGAAAAATTTATTTTAAAAGAAAATAAAGAAAAATGGGTACATCATGATATAGCTGGACCAGCATATGTAGAGAAGCCTTGGGGGTATAATCCATTTGGAGGAAGTGGTGCAGGAGTTAGAATGACTCTTGAGTTTTTAAAGAATATTAAATAATGTTATAGTATATTTTCATTAGGAGAAAAAATGATAAATATTGAGAAGAAACCTAAAGTTTTAGTAATTGGTGACTTAATGATTGATTCTTATCTTATTGGTTCTTGTGATAGGATTGCTACAGATGCACCTATTCCTGTTGTTGATATAAAAGAAGAAAAGTCAGTATTAGGTGGTGCAGGTAATGTTATTAGAAACCTTGCTTCCCTTGGTGCTAAAGTTAGTGTAATGTCTGTTGTTGGAAATGATGACAATGCTAAACTTTTAAAGCATCTATTAGATGAAATTCAAACAAAATCTTTTTTAATTGAACAAAAAGGAAGAAAAACATCTAAAAAAACTAGAATTATGGCAGGAATTTCTCAAGTATTTAGATTTGACCACGAAAGTAAAAACAATATCTCCTTTGATAATGTAAAAAGTCTTTATTCCAAATTAGTAGAAAAGATTAAAGCATATGATGTAATCTTATTAGCTGATTATGGAAAGGGAGTTTTAACAAAAGACTTTACACAAAAGATTATCTCTTATGCAAATAAAAATTCTGTTAAAACAATTGTTGATCCATATGGAAGTGACTATTCAAAATATAAAGGTGCAACTTTAATTATTCCAAATAAAGAAGAAGCACAAGCAGTAACAAAAATAGAAATTTCTAATGATGATAAATTGTTAGATGCTTTAAAAGTTATTAAAAAAGATTTTGAGACAGAATATGCAATTATAACTTTAGCAGAAGAAGGAATTGCAGTATTAAAAGAGAATAAGTTATCAGTAATGCCAACTGTACCATTAGAAGTATATGATGTAACAGGTTCTGGAGATACTGTTTTAGCATCTATTGGGTATGCATTATCTTTAAATAATAGCATTTATGATTCAGTTGAATTTGCTAATTTAGCTACAGGTGTAGTACTAAGAAAAACAGGAACAGCTACAGTTTCAATTGAGGAGATTCAATCTGATCAGGTTTATTTAGATAGAAAACTAATTGAAAAAAATTTAGCTTGTAAAGTAAAATAACAAAAATAGGAAACGACATGGAAAACAGTTATTCAGTTTTATATGCAGAAGATGACGAAAACGTAAGAAAAAACTATGTTTTATATTTAGAAAAATATTTTGACAAAATCTATGAAGCAAGTGATGGATTAGAAGCTTTAAATCTATATAAAGATAAAAAGCCAAATATCTTACTTCTGGATATTACTATGCCACAGTTAAATGGTTTAGAAGTTATTAGAAAGATTAGAGAAGTTGACCAAACTACACCAATTATTGTTTTAAGTGCTCACTCTCATAAAGAGTACCTTTTTGAAGCAATTAAATTAAATCTAGTAGACTATTTAATTAAACCAATTAACAGAAATGAATTTAAAGAGGTTATCGAAAGCTCTTTTGATAGATTAAAAAATAATACTGTTGAGCATGAAGATAAAGTTGTTATCAACAATAAGTGCTATTGGGATGCAAGATCTAGAATTCTTTTCTTTAAAGATAAAATCGTAGATTTAACAAAAAATGAGAGAATTCTTTTTGAATTACTATTAAATAAAAAGAATCAAATTGTAAAACCAGTAGAGATTTCATCATATGTATGGAACACTGAAAATAACATAAATGATGCAAGTATTAGAAACTTAGTAAAAAGATTAAGAAAAAAATTACCAGTAGATATTATTGATAGTATTTATGGTAGTGGTTATATTTTAAATTATTAATTAACTATCCTATATCAATAGATTAAAATTTTTTTGGTATAGGATAATTTTTGATTTATAATTTTAAAACTTAAGATATATGGAATAAATTCTATTTTCATATATAAATATCATTAAATATTTTTGATTTGCAAAAGTTGACGCTTTTAGCTGTTTTTTTGCCTTTTTCGTTTATAATCTATTTTAAGAATATTCCAATTTTGTTTATTAAATTACTAGCTTGAAAAGTATTTAGAATTATTAAAACAAATGAATTTATATAAAAAATAGAAAAAGGAAATAAATGGGATTAGGTGTAGGTATAGTAGGGCTTCCAAACGTAGGTAAATCAACAACTTTTAATGCTTTAACAAAAGCACAAAATGCAGAGGCTCAAAATTATCCTTTCTGTACAATTGAACCAAATAAAGCAATAGTTCCCGTACCAGATAAAAGATTAGATGAATTAGCAAAAATTGTTAATCCAGATAAGATTCAACATTCAACAATTGATTTTGTAGATATTGCAGGTCTTGTTAGAGGTGCTAGTAAAGGTGAAGGTCTAGGAAATCAATTTTTATCAAATATTAGAGAAGTAGAAGTTATCTTACACATGGTTAGATGTTTTGATGATGGAAATATTACTCACGTAGAAGGGGATGTAAATCCTTTAAGAGATATTGAAATTATTGAAACAGAACTTATTTATGCTGATATTACTCAGTGTGAAAAGAAAATTGAAAAATTAAAAAAACAATCTAAAGGTTCTAAAGAAGCAGCAGCTATGTTAGTTGTAGCAGAGGCTTTATTAAAACACTTAGAAGATCTTCAACCTGTAAAAACTTTTGAAGATATTGAAAATGATTTATTTCTTCAAATGGACAAAGAGTTAAGGTTTTTATCAAATAAAGATGTAATCTATGGTGCAAATATGGATGAAGACTCTTTAATGGAAGGTACAAATGAGTATGTTGAAGTATTAAGAGCTCATGCAAGTGAAGTAAATGCTGATGTAATTACTCTTTGTGCAAAGATTGAAGAAGAATTAGTTGGAATGGATGATGATGAAGCAAAAGAACTTTTAACTGATTTAGGTGTAGAAGAATCAGGTTTAGAACAAATTATTCATAAAGCTTTTGATAAATTAGGTCTTCAATCATATTTTACAGCTGGAAAAATTGAAGTTAGAGCTTGGACTATTAGAAAAGGAACGAAAGCTCCTCAAGCAGCAGCAGTAATCCATAATGATTTTGAAAAAGGATTTATTAAAGCTGAAGTTATCTCTTATGAGGATTTTATCTCTTTAGGTGGAGAAGCTAAATGTAAAGAGGCTGGAAAGTTAAGACTAGAAGGTAAAGATTATGTTGTTCAAGATGGTGATGTAATGCACTTTAGATTTAACGTATAATTTGATATAATTATGTTACAAAAAAATATAGTTGCAGGAGAATAAAATGACTGGTACTATTATTGAAAAAATTGAAGCCTTACCACCTCTTCCAAAAACAATTCTTGATATAGAAGAGTTTAGAAAAAAGAATGAGAAAGAGGCTTTTGAATTATTACAGATCATTGAAAAAGATGCTTTAATCACTTCAACATTATTAAAAGTATCTAATTCTGCAATGTTTGGATTTAGAAGTAAAGTTGAAACAGTAAGTAAAGCAATTAACTTACTTGGAATTAACTTTACAATCTCTATTGCAATTGGTGGAACAGTACAAAATCTTTTAAAATCAAACTTATCTGTTTATGGAATAAATAGTGATGATTTTATGAGAGCTTCAAATTTAGCTACAACTTTAACTGCTTTATGGTTAAATAAAGTATCATATGATTTAAAAGAGGAGCTTGTTCTTCCTGCATTATTACAAGAAGCAGGAAAGTTTATTCTTGCCGATGTTTTAGATAGTGAAGATAAAGCAGAAGAGTTTAAAAAGTTAATCTCTTCAGGATATACAATTGCACAAGCTGAGAGAGAGTGCTTAGGTGTTACTACTTCTCAAATTACAGCTAGTATTTTTAGACATTGGAAGTTAAGTGAGAATTTAATCTCTGTAATTGAACATGTTGATAATTTAGATGATTGTGATGAAACTTGTATTGCTAAATCTCAAATTTTAGAAGTAATTAAAACAATCTGTAATATACAAGACCCTTTAAGTGTTGAAAATATTGAAAAAGGTATTGCAAAAGCAACTTCTTATAAATTAGACACTAAAACTTTAAAAGAGGCTATAGAAAAACTAGAAGATAGGTTATTAGAAGAGTAATCTATCTTATAGCCCTTGAAGTAGAATATTCCATAAGTATTCAATCTCTTTATCATCAAAAAGTATTAAATTCTTATTTAAAAACAACTCTTTAATCTTTTTTTCATCAAATTTTTTACTATAACTACAAGAACTATGAGTAGGCATAAAACTTCTAACTAGTGAAAAATTTTTAGTAATTTTAGATTCACATAAAAAACACTCAAAATCTGTATGAAGTCTTCCTTCATAATCCAGTATTTCAAGATAATTTTTACAAATAGCTCTTTTAGGATTTTGTTTTATCATTTCATGAACAAGTTTATCAAGAAGATTAAAATAAAAATCATCTATTGTCTCCACATCTTTTAAGTGTGGATAAAATAATTTTATAAATCTTTGCCAGCAATAAAGTTTTTCTGTATCAAATATCCATTGAAAACCTAATTGAATAACATCTTTTAATCTAGGAATAGATGTTTTTATATTTGTTTCTAATTCAAAATCAATTTTATATCCAATATTTATATTAGAATGTCTTGCTCCATAAAATCTATAACAGGTATAAACATGATTTTCTGTTAATATAGTAACGATAAGGTCATCATCTTTAACCTTTTTTACATCTATAATATAACCTTGCATTCTCTTCTTTTCTCTAAAATTGGAAAAAAATTATAACAAAGATAAAATAGATATTTGCTTCAAATATTTATTATGATAGAATAAAACAAATTTTTTGAATTAAAAGGGAAAATTGATGGAATTTAGTAACGTAAGTATTGCTAAAGAAGCAAATATCTTATTTGATGGAAATATTACAAGTAGAAGTATTACATTTGAAGATGGAAGTAAAAAAACTTTAGGAATTATGCTTCCAGGAGAATATGAATTAAACACAGTAAATAAAGCAACAATGGATATTAGTTCAGGTGTGGTTTCAGTTATGTTACCTGCTGAAGATTGGGTTGAGTATGTAGCTCCTGCAACATTTAAAATTGCTCAAAACTGTAAATATAAATTAAGAGTAACTTCTTTAGTAGATTATTGTTGCTCTTTTGAAAAAGTTTCTTAATAGCAATATAGATTAAAAGAGAGAGTTTTATGCTCTTTCTTCTATCTCTTCATCCCAAAGAACTGATACTCCATATTCTAAATCAGTTATCACATATTTATAATACTCTTTTGTTCCTGCTTTTCCATGAAGTCTTACTATAATTTGTTCATTATTTAAAAGGTTTTTCATTTCATTTTCAGAGAAACTTCTTTTATTCCATCTTAAAAAAGCATTTGAATATACTCTAAATCTACAAGTTGAATCAGCAGTAAAAACATATTGTTCACTTTCATCATACTCTTTTTTTGCATTTTCACAAGAGTAAAGTTTGATATTTTTACCTTTTACATTTATTTTTTTAGAGATAACATTACCATCACAATAAGGGCATTTGCCAAGTATCATTAAAAACCTTTTTTCTTCTAATTTTATCAAAAAAGAGTATTTGGATTAAAATATTTGGCAAAATGCAATATTAATCTTTAAAAACAGATAGTACTAGAGTTTTTAATTCCTCTTTCATCTCTTCATTCATATTTTTTTTATTTGTATATAGATAAAAAGGAACAGTATTTCTCATAGATTGTTTTAATCTTTTTCTTAGCGTTGAGATTTCATCTAAATTGATTAAATTTTCACAATCATAAAGAGAAAAATCTTTTTGAATACCTATTTTAAAAGATACTGTTTGATAGGTAAAAAATAGTTCTTCTTCTTGGTTCTCCCATTTTTTTATAAAGTTATCAAGTAAACCTTGAAGTTTTACTAAATTTTTAGGAGTGATATAACCAAAACTCTCTCTAAATTGGTATCTTTCAACAGTAGAAAAACCAAGTACTTTATAAAATTCATTTAAATTCTTCCATGGACTTCTAAAAAATCTTTTTCCAAAAAGTACTTCTTCAAAACAGTATTTATACTTTTTTTCTAAGTGAGAAAGAGTGTTTTTATTTTTTAAAGTAAAGTACTCATTTTTAAATAAAGAGATTAACCAGTTTTCATCTAAAATTGAGATTAAATCTAGTTTTTTATCAGTATTTGTCTCTTTTTGAAAATCCCAAAGTAATGAAATACCATTTAAAAAATCAGTTTTTTTCTCTTTGCTTTCAAAATACTTTGAAGATAAAAACTGTACCACATTTTCTAGTAAAGCATCTGTTTTTGCAATTCCGTGATTATAAATCACTTTTTTATAAAGGTTAAATCTCATCTCTAACATATGCTCAATATCAATTAATCCCATATCAAAAAAGCTTAGATGGTATGAGTTTTCTTCTTTTACTAATACAGCTTGTTTTGTAATTCTTATATGATCACTTGGTCCTGTAATATAACCACTTGCTAGCATATCTCTATTAATATAATCAAGCCTATCAGCATCTACCGTTGAGTCAATAATCTTGTGTAGAGTTGAAAAGTTAAACTCTTTGTAAACTCTATCTTCTAAGATATAAATACATAATGTTTTAATAAGCTTAATTAACTCTTTTTCATTGCTATCTTTTATAAAATCAAAAATTTCAAATTCAAAAAGAAGTTTGATTAACTCTTTTCCTATTGCTTCGTGTAATACTAAAGTAGAGTTTTTAGTAATATCCTCATAAAGTTTTATAAATTCAAGTTCTTTTTCTTCAAGCTTTTCTTTTTTAGAAATTTCATAATATACTTTTTTTAAAGCATTTTCTATTTGATGAGAAAAAGGTAGGTGTCCTACATCATGCATTAATCCTGCAATTCTTATTGCTTGTAAAAAAATAGTATAAACTGCTCTATCTTTTTTATTTTTTGTTGGAATAGTAAATTCATATAAAGCTTTATTATCAAAATAACTTAAATCATCAAAATTGATATTTAATTTCTCTTCTTGAACTATTGCTTTTATAACTCTTTTTAAATCTTTTAAAAACTGATTTTTTGTCTCTTTGTTTGCATTTAAGAGTGAATTTTTAAAGATATAAGAGCTTAAATGCATTGTTCCTAAAGAGTGAATAAATCTTTTTGTTGTAATTGAAGGATAAGAGAAATAGGCTAAAGCATTTTGTGTAATAAACTGTAGCCTATTAAGTATTTTTGTTTGTAAAATTTTATCTTCAAGTTTTGTATATGGAATATGATTATATATCGTATCGTTTATTAATCTATTTTGTATTGTGTTTCCTTTCAAATATTCTTTCTGTAAATTCAGCAAATTTACCTCTTACTGCTTTTTCTAACTCAATGGCAAACATATTTATCTCATCATGTTTATGTCTGGTTTGTTTTAGAAGAGTTGTAAGACCATTATTATATTTATTTAAATATAAATTATCGATTTGTCTATTTGAACCAATTACAATCGCCATACAAGATTCATCAAGTCTACTTAAGATAAGTTGAGTAGTTTTCTCTGATGAGTTTTGCCACTCATCCATAATAACAACTGCACTAGAAAGAGTTCTACCTCTTGCTTCTCCAGGCCAAAGTGTTTCAATACAATATTTAGAAGTAAGCTCAGAGATTTTAGATTCTATTGACTCTTTATTTTCTCTGCTTTCATTTTTTTTAAGATGTTTCTTTGCAATGAATTCTAAAGTATCTTGAAGTGCCATATTATAAATACGAAATTTTTCATCATTTCCTGCTAAATATCCTACATCTGCACCTTTATCAAGAGATTCAATAGAGTTTCTTACATAAACAATTTTATCATAATGCCCTAAATCAATTAATCTCATGGCACTTACAATAGACATTAATGTTTTACCTGAACCAGCTTTTGCATCAATTACAAGTAAATCAAACATATCTGTTAAGATAGCTTTCATAAATAGTTTTTGTTTTAGATTTACAGGTTTTACTTGTAAGGATTTAAAATCGGCTTCACTTAAAAGGTTTATTTTTTCATTGATAATTATTCCATGGCAAGAGTTTCCATCTTCACTCTCAAAGATATAGCAAAAGTTTTCATTTTTGTACTCTTTATCATACTCTTTTATATCAGCTTTATCTAAAGAATTAAAAAGAGAAGAGTCAAGTTTTATATATTTTACAAATTCAAAATCTGGAACTGTAGATTTATCATCATGTAGAGTTTCAGCTTTAATACCTTTAAATAGGGCAAAAGTTCTTGCATAAACATCTAAAGATAAAAAGATAGTTTGATGACCTTTATAATAATCTTGTGCTATTGCAGCAACTTCGATTATTCTTTTATCATTACTTTCACTAAGATGAGTTTGCTCAATTTCTGATTCATATTTATCTTTAGAAATAATATGTAAAGTTAGTTCATCATTATAAAGTTTTACAACTTTAAAGCCTAGTTTATAATCAACTTCTTTTATTTTCATTTTTGCTAAAAGTCTTGCAAACTCTCTTGAATAAAATCCTAGCTCATTAGTTAACTTTTTTTTGTCTTCAAGTTCTAATAAAACAGTTTCTGGGATTACAATTGTATTTGTGCTGTTATCTGAGATTCTATTTAGATTTTGCATATTTTGCAAAATAATATTTGTGTCTATTACATAAATTTTATCTTTCATAGAAAAATTATAGCATTAATTAGTTGCAAGTCAATAACAAAGAGTATATTAATTATCACATGGTAGATAAATAATAAAAGAAGCACCTTTATAATCAATATTATTATAGTTGAAAGAGATATTTTCAACAAAGATTTCACCATTCATATTTTTAGTAATAATCTCTTGACTCATATATAAACCTATTCCTGTACCTTGTGCTTTATGTTTTGTTGTAAAATAAGGTTCAAAGATTCTTGAAATAATATCTTCTTTTATTCCTCCAGCATTATCTTTAATATTTATTTTAAGAAGTTTGCCTTTTTTTGAGACATTTATAAAAATATATTTTTTATATGAAGACTCTTTTTTTATAAGTTCATCTCTCGCATTGTTTAAAATATTTATTACTACTTGGATAAATTCATTTTCTAAATTTGTAATATTCATATCAAAACTATTTTTTATAATTTCAATATCTTTATTATGGAATTGTACATAAACTAATGATAAAGCTTTATCTAAAGCTTTCTGAATAGAGAACTCTATTTTATTTTTATCTATTCTAAAAAAGTTTCTAAAGTCATCAATAGTTTTAGATAAATATTGTGCTGAATTATTGATTCCTTCAAGACTATCTTCTAAAAAGCTTTCATCTAGGATTCCTAGTTCTTTTTGAAGTTTTAATCCTGTTGCTGTTGTAGAGATAGTAGAAAGTGGTTGTCTCCATTGATGAGCAATATTTCCTATCATTTCGCCCATTGCTGCCATTTTTGATTGTTGAGCTAAGATATTTTGTTGTCTAGTATTTTCTAATAGATGTTGTCTAATTTCATTTTTATATTTTTTAAATTTTCTTTGTAAAACTTTTGAAAAATAAATAGAACTAATAAGTAAGAAAATTGCTAAGAAAATAGATACTTTTAAGGTATTATAAAAACTCTCTTTATATTTATTTTCTATCTCCTCTTTTTTTCTATTAATTGCTTCTTTTAATTCATCTTCATAAAAACCTGTTCCTACAACCCATTGCCAATCTTCTAATCCTTTTACATAACTAATTTTTTTAATAGATTCTGTTCCATCAGGTTTTGTATGCTGAATATATTCATAAAAACCTTGACCTTTTTTTGATATTTCTATTAACTTATCAATTACACTTTTTACTTTTTCTGTGTCGTTATTAGTTATAGCATCATTGCCTATATACTCTTTTTTTATGTGGCTTAAATAAATAGAGTCATAAGTGATTATAAAGATATACCCATTTTTACCAAATCTTAATTTCTTAATATGTCCTAAAACTTTTTCTTGAACTCGTTTTTCAAACTCTTTTACATATTCTCCTGTACCTATAAACCAATCAAAAGGTGTAAAGTTCTTTACGAAACCAAGTTTTTCTCTCATAATATCTGGTTTTTTAGGATTATACCAATACCAAGAATAGAAAGTTTCATCTTTTTTAGAAAGAATTTCTTTCATATCTTGAATAATATAAGTTCCTTTTGAATCTTGATGATTTATTAGATTTTTACCTTCCCACTCTTCTTTATAAGGAAGTAGTAAATTCTTTCCACTTTTTTCATAGATAAAATAGTATCCTCTTCCTTCATTGAATCTAATATCTCTTAAGGCATCAATTATAAGTTTTTTTATTAAAGCAGGTTCTTTATCTTTGTTCTTTTGATATATTGAGTTAGCAATTGAATAAGCATTCTCAACTGCATTTTTTAAAGAGTGTTCTAATTCTTGTTGAGTATTTTGTTTTTCTCTTACAATAAAATCATATGTTGAATTAACTCTTGTTTCAATGATTTTTTTATTCTCTTCTATGTATTCTTGTGTAATTCTATTTTTTTCTTTTTCAAATGTTTGGTTCTTATCAATAAATTGAAAAATAATAATTATTAATGATAAAATAATAATAAAAAAGGAAGGTGTATATTTAATTATTTTTAAAAGTTGTTTTTCGTTTTGAAATATCATCCCACATAGCCTAAAAAATGTATAAAATTATAACTTTTTAGTAGTTAAACTTAGATATACTTCCTATAAAAAATGGAAAAATATGAAAAATTTTTTTACAAATCAACCTTTAATTGAGATTTATACTTTTTTTAATAATAAAAAAAATGAAGAAATAATAAAAATAAATGTTATTAATCCAGATTTATGTTTAAATAATTATGCAGGGGAAATAATAATAATTGATGAAAAAGAGTATATTTCAAGGTCATATAAGTCTTGGAATGATTTAGCAGAGAAATTTTATTTTAGAATGATGACTCCTAAAATAGTTGATAAACATTTTGTTGAGCTAAGTTTCATAAAGCTAGAAGAAAAGAGTTTTCATTCAATCAAAGAGGTTGAAGAAAAATATGGGGTTACTTCTGAATTTTCAAGAATTAATAAAAATGAAGAGCCGGAGTTTTTTTATTCATATCTGCAAGCTTTAAAGAATACAAAAATTGAAAAAAGAAAAAGAGTTTTAAATTTAGGTGTAAACAATGCTGAAGAATTTGAATTAATAAAAAGTGCTTTCAACGAAGAGTTTAAAAATATTGAGTTTACTGGGATTGATTATTGTTCTTCTGCTATAAAAAGTGCTAGTGAAAAGTTCAAAGAAGATAAAAATGTAAAGTTTTATGTACATGATATTAATTGTTTAGATGAATTAAATCTAGGTAAATTTGATCTTATTATTTCTATAGGAACTTTACAAAGTTCAAATTTAGAATTTAATTCTATTTTTATGCATATAGTTCAAAATTATTTAAAAAAAGATGGTGCAGTTATTTTAGGTTTTCCTAATTGTAGATGGGTTGGAGGAGAGGTTATATATGGTGCAAAAGCTCCAAATTATAGTTTTTGCGAACAATCATTATTATATAAAGATGCTTTCTTTTGTAAAAAGTATTTGCAACAAAAAAAGTTTAGAGTAACACTTACAGGTAAATATTATACTTTACTTACTGCTACTTCTATAAGAACATCATAAAAAAGTATTTTCTATAATAAGGCTTTATTTACACAGACTTTACACAAGAAAATTATAAAATAAAAGAAAAAATAGGACGTTTAGTTAGAATGAAAACAATTAATTCAAATTTTGTACTTGCGATGTTTATTATAGCTTCGCTTGCTACTTTGGGATCACTTTTTTTTAGTGAGGTAATGGAGTTTATTCCTTGTAGTATGTGTTGGTATCAAAGGATTTTTATGTATCCTTTAGTTTTAATATTTTTACTTAATCTGTTATATCCAGATGATAAGTTATTTAAATATTCAGCTCCACTTGTTGTAGTAGGTTTACTTTTTGCAATTTATCATAATCTATTAATGTGGGGTATTATTCCAGAAAGTGCAGTTCCTTGTAAACAAGGAGTTCCTTGTTCAACAGAATATTTTGAATATCTAGGATTTATTAATATTCCATTTTTATCACTTGCTGCTTATGTTTTAATTGCAATATTATTAATAAGTGGACAGAAAAAAATCAAATCATAAAAGGAAAAAATATGATAAAAAAATTATCTTTAGTTTTTATTTCATTGTTAGCGGTTTTCTTATTTACTGGTTGTAACTCAAATGATGAAGCAGCAACAGTAGTAGAAAATAACACAAATTTTGAAGAGCTAAAAAAACAGAGTAATAAGACATATAACTTAAAAACAACAGATGGTAGAGTTATTACTTTAAAAGTTGAAAATGATGTTTTAACATCAGAAGAGTTAAAAGGAAAGTATGTTTTACTTAATTTTTGGGCAACTTGGTGTCCTCCTTGTATAAAAGAGATGCCTGTATTTAATAAAATGTATGAAAAATATAAAGATAAGTTTGAGCTAATAGGGATTTTATTTGAAAGAGATAAAGATGCTCAAGAGTTAGCAGCTTTTATGGAAAAACATAATATTAAATTTCCTATTACAGTAGGTGAAGAAAACTTTAGAATGGCAAAAGCTTTTGATGATGTTAATAAAATACCAGAATCTTTTCTTTATGGAAAAGATGGAAGATTTTTAAAGAAATATGTTGGAGAAGTTGGAGAAAAGGACTTAGAAAACTATCTTAGTAAATAGTTTATGAGGTTTATTTTAGTATACTAATAACTATTTTTTACACTTAAAGGATAGTTTATTATGAATGATTTTTTAACTATTGCAAAAGAATCTAACTATAATTTATTTCAAATTTATAAACAAGCACCAAATGAGACTTTAATAATTATTGCAGGGCTACTAGTTTTAGTAGCACTTGCATATTTTTTTATAAATAATAGTATAAAACGTTCACTTGTTTTAAAAGAACTTTCAAAAATTGATGAAATTAAAAATTTCAATGACTTAAATGCTAAATTAGTACTTTTTGTAAATGAATTACCAAAAAGAGGAGTTCGTATTGCAAACTCACTTGATGAGAATAAAGAGAAACTTTTTTATAAAACTTTAAAAGTTTTATCATCTTTTTCTATAAAAGAAAAGATAGAGAAGTATCAAATTATAAGTAAAAGATTTGACTCTTTATCTTCTAATTCAAAAAAATATAACAATGATAAGCTTAGTTCGTATTTTAAAGAAAAAGCTTCTTCTCTTTTAAGTACTGACTTAAATAAAGAGATAGAAGAATATTTTAATTCAACATATTTTACTTGTGAAGAAGTAGAAAATGTAAACTCAATTATTAAATATGCAAATAAGCAAAACTCACCTTGGCAAATCCTAGATAAATTTTTTGCAAATTTAAGTAAGTTTAGTTTTTCATATAATTTAGAATTATTTAAATTTATAGAGAAATTAGATAAAGAGAACTCTAATCAAATCTTTGATTATTGTAATGAAAAAATTGAAAAGATATTCTCTTCTGGTGAAGATGAGGTATCAATCAATATCTTAGAGTATTTATATAATAAAGATGAAAAAAATAGAGTATATGAATATATTAAAAGTTTAAAAAATAGTTTTTATTTACAACAGCTTTATAATCAACTATTCAATAAAAAAGAGGATTTAAATTTAGATTTAGCTTTTATTGCAAATCCTACTAAAATTGAAAATGAGTACAAAGATTATATAGATAACTCTTTAACTACAAATTGGAGAGATAAAGAGCATATTGAATTTGTATCAAAATCTCCTGGTGTTTTAGAAGTTTTAGGACATACTGAGTTTAGAAGTTTAATTGAAAGAGTTGATAGAATTAAAACTGATATTGAAAATAATAAAAAGATTGAAGAGGCTTTAATGATTGCAAAAAGAGCAGAGTCAATTGCAATTGAAGCAAAATCTTTTAATCAGTCAAGTTCTAAAAAGAAAGAAAAACCAGTAGTTCAGCCAAGAGTTGATTAAGGTCTAATTTGGAACTTCTTTTATTTGTACTAATTGTAGCTTTATTTGCTTTTTTATTCTTCTTTTTTGCTGATAAAACAAAAAATAAAGAGTATCGTTCATCAGCTTTAAAAAAAGAGGAATTAATTCAAAAATATGAAGATGAGATGCTAGAAATTATTGAAAAATATAAAAATGATTCTTCATTATTAACAACTAAGAAAATCGAGTATTTAAAGAAAGCAAGTAATCAGTTACACAATAATATTTTTTTTACAGAGAAAGAAGCTAAAGCCTTAATTCAAAGGCTAGCCTCTTTTTAATTAAAACTCTGCACTAGCAACCCAGTTTTCTGGTTCTTCAAGAAAATGAACAATCTCTTCAAGTATTTTTTTGTGTTTAACCTCTTCATGAGCTATTTCTAGAAAAATCTGTCTTTCATTCTCATCATCAATATCTTTTGATTTTTCAATATAAAAATTATGAGAGTTTTCTTCTCTAGAAATTGCATCTTTATAGTAGTTTATCTGTTTCTCATCAAAAGCTACATTATCTTTCTCTTTTGAAAGAGTTGCAAAGATAGTATCAGTATCAGTAAGTAAGTTTAGATTTTCTAAATCTAATTTTTCTTTTTTCATCATGCTTTTAAAAACATTGTAGTGTTTTACTTCTTCATCTGCAAGCATAGTAAATATTCTTTTTAAACCTGCATTAGGTGATATTTCAGCCATCTCTCTATAGTAGGCTTCTCCCTCTTTTTCTACCTTCATTGCATATTCATAGACATTCATTTTCTTCTCCCTCTTGAAGTAACAATTAGTATTACTATAATATCAAACAAAAAAAATAAAGTCAATGAATATTTATGTTTTAATTATAAGGCTCACTAATAGGAGGAAAGCTTTCAAAGGATTTTTTTATTGCTTTTTCAATAGAGCCTTTAAACTTTGAAGCTTGCATTGGTGAAGCAAATTGGATAAAGTCTTCAGACCATTGTAAAGTTTTTTCTCTTTTATAAGCAAAAGCAACATTTTTGTTTAGTTCATCTTTACATCTTCTAAAAATAGTTTGTGCATAGTTATTAATATAGATAAACTCTTTAGGATTTACTTTTTCTCCCCAAGCAAAAAATACAAATTTTCCTTTTGGAATAATATTTTTACAATCTAAATACATGATATCTCTATCAAATTCAGTGTTTTGTTGAGAATAATAAATTTCTAAATCACTATCAAACTTCATTAATAGTGATGAAGCATCAATATTTTTTTCTACAAGATTAAATAGGTTAATTATTTCAACAAGTTTACCATCAAACTTACCTTGCATTGCATGTTTAAATAAAGTAATATAGTTCTCACATTTTAATTCAATCATTTCATCAAATTTATCAAAGTCTTGATCAAGTAAATACTTATTTGAATCATAGCCAATAGGAGTAACTACTGGGTTATATAAAATTATAGTACCAATAATATTTTTCTTTTTATCTTTAGTTGTTTTTATTAATTGTTTTAATTGTTTGGCATCAATCTCTTCATTTTCTTTATTAAAGTATAAATAACTAGATGTTAAAAACACCTCTTCATACTTAGTTTCAAGTGTTCCAAAATATTGCATGTTAATCCTTATAATAGTCTTGAAATAGTATCTAAAGAATTCTCATAATTTGTTAAAAGAAGATTAAAACTTAAATAAGACTAAAATACTCCTATTTGTTTTAAACTCTGTTTTTTAGTTAAGAGTAGTTTGATAAGATTTCAATACATTAAAAAATTTTGATGTAAACTACACAGCCAAAACTTAATGAGAGCGACATTTTTTATTCTTCTCCTTCGCTAATGCTTGCTCTCATTATTTTATAAATCTAACTTCATTTATAGTATAATCCACTTTTTAATTATTAGGATTACTTATGAGATATGAAAATATGAATTCTTTTATTGTTATGGATATAGTAAGAGAAGCACAAAAATATGAAGATACTATACATTTTGAAATAGGGCAACCAGATTTAACTCCAAATGAAAAGGTAAAAGAGGCTCTTAAAAAAGCTGTTGATGAAAATAAGTTTTCTTATACTGAGAGTTTAGGTCTTTTTGAACTAAGAGAGAAAATTGCAAAACATTATAAAAAAGAGTATGGTGTAAATATTGATGAATCTCAAATTTTATTGACTCCAGGAACTTCGGGTGCTTTTTTAATTGCTTATACATTAACGTTAAAACATAATGGTAAATTAGGACTTAGTGACCCTTCTTATCCTTGTTATAAGAACTTTGCAAATATGCTAGATATTGAACCTATTTTTATGAATATTAATAAAGAGTGTGATTATGAATTAAAAGTAGAACATCTAAAAAAACACAAGTTAGATGCTTTACAAATCTCTTCACCTTCTAATCCTACCGGAAATATCTATTCAAATGAAAATTTAAAAGAGTTAATTAATTATTGTGAAGAAAATAAGATTCATTTTATTTCTGATGAGCTTTATCATGGACTTATTTATGAAAAAGAAGCAGCAACTGCTTTAGAATTTAGTGAAAATGTTTTTGTTATTAATGGTTTTTCAAAGTATTATTGTATGCCAGGTTTAAGGCTAGGATGGATAGTAGTTCCTAAAAATTTAGTAAGAGAAGCAGAGATTATTGCACAAAATATATTTATTTCAGCTCCTACTTTATCTCAATATGCTGCTTTAGAAGCATTTGATTATGAATATTTAGAGCAGATAAAAAATAAGTTTAAAGCAAGAAGAGATTATTTATATACAGAACTAAATGAGATTTTTAGTGTTGATGCAAAACCTGATGGAGCTTTTTATCTTTGGGTTGATGTTTCAAAATATACAGATGATAGTTTTGCTTTTGCTAAAGAGCTTTTAGAGAATATTCATCTTGCTACAACACCTGGTAAAGATTTTGGTAAAAATGAAACAAATAAGTATCTGAGATTTGCCTATACAAGAGATATAGAGCATATGA
Source organism: Halarcobacter bivalviorum (assembly GCF_003346815.1). NCBI lineage: Bacteria > Pseudomonadati > Campylobacterota > Epsilonproteobacteria > Campylobacterales > Arcobacteraceae > Halarcobacter > Halarcobacter bivalviorum. The sequence goes on along the minus strand of NZ_CP031217.1, from coordinate 1,770,858 downwards.
AAGAGGGAATTAATAGGTTAAAAGAGTATCTAAAGAGTAGATAAGAGCTCTTTTAACTCTTCAAGTTTTTTTATATGATAACTTGCATTTGTAAAATCATGAGTTTTTGTAAATTCATTATGAACTATTACACATTCAATTCCTGCATTAAAAGCAGAACTTAAACCTCTTTGAGAATCTTCAACAACTATTGCCTCTTCTTTTTTTGCATTAAATCTTTTTAGTCCTGCAAGATAGGGGTCTGGTGCTGGTTTAGCCTTTACATACTCTTCAACACATAAAGAAAAATCCATAAAATCAACGATACCTCTATTTTTATGAATTAATTCAAAGTCAACTCTTCTTGATGTTGTAATAATTGCCATTCTATAAGATTTTGAAAGTTCTTCTAAAAGAGTTTTAACCCCTTTTATTTCGATATTTTTTGTTTGTAGGAAGTCTTGATAAAAAAGGTCTCTTTTTTCTCTTTGTTTGTTTACAAGCTCTTTTGAAACTCCTTCTTCAAAAGCAAGTTCCCATGCAGTTCCACCTCTTGCCATAATTTGAAGATATCTATTTAGTTCAAGATGAATATTTAGCTCTTTTAAAGCCTTTACATTGGCTTCATAATACCACTTTTCTGTTTCTACTAAAACTCCATCATTGTCAAATAAAATAAATTTTTTCATTTATCATCATATTTTTCAAACTCTTCATCATAAAAACATCCAAGTTGACAATGTCTTACTTTTATATCTGAGTTATTAATTGTTGAACCAACTTTTCTTAAACTTGAACCTTTATCTCTTGCTGTATACCAAGCTACTTCACAATCAATTTTTTTATCTTGGGCAAAATTTTTAGAGAGTTTATCATAGATGTTATCATCTAGCTCTGAGAAGTTTAGTTTACCAAAAACACCAAGTTCACAGTTAGTAATTTTAATATTCATTGATCTTGTTATTTCTGCCATGTCTTTTGGCTTCATACCTATAAGTCTAGCAACTTTAAATGCTTTTAAGCATGAAAGTTTACCATCTTCATCAAGATTTGTAAGAAGTAAATCTCTTTGAATATTATCAAGTTTTTTCATTAATTTATATAGCCTTAAAATTTTTTGAATTTTACAATTATAACATACTAATGTGTAGCATATGTGATAATCATATTTATATTAAAAAAAAAGCAGAGCAAGGAGAAGCTCTGCTTTTTATAAAGGAGATTGTTTGTTCGCAAAAATGCTCTGAGTAAGTTCGCGGTTACTCATCGCTTAATAAAATTATAATAGTTAACAATTAATTGAATAGTAACAAAAAATTAACAGTTGGTTAATGCCTTTAAAATCTCCCATTTATTCTTTGGTGGAGTATAGTTTTTGAAGTTTGTATATATCTTTTCAATATCATCACTAACAATAATTGAATCTAAATGTTCCTTTAGCATAAAGCCTTCATTTACTGCTGTATTTAAAAATCCAATCAATTTATCATAATAGCCATTTACATTATAAAAAGCACAAGGTTTATTAGAATAACCTACTTGAATAGAAGTAAGTATCTCTGAAATCTCCTCTAATGTTCCACAACCACCTGGATATGCAATAAAAGCATCAGAAAGTTCTTCCATCTTTGCTTTTCTTTCTCTAATACTATCTACTTTAATAATATTAGAAAGTTTTTCATTCTCTAGTTCTTTATTTGCCAAATCATGAGTTATAACTCCATAAACAGGAATATCTTTCTCTAGGGCATAATTAGAGATAACACCCATTAATCCTGCTTTACTTCCTCCATATACAATAGAACAAGACTTCTTTGCTAAAAAATCAACCATATTTAAAGCAGTTGTTTTATAAATCTCATTTTTCCCAAAACTTGAGCCACAATATATTGCTATATTCATATTTTTAAAGTCCTCATCTTTTTATCTCCATATGGTTTTAATAAGATTAATAATTTAGGAAGTAAAAGTAGGGCAGAGCTTAACATTGTTGCCATAACAATTACTGTTAGTAGTCCAAAATAAATAGTTGGAATTAAATTTGATAAAACTAAAATAGAGAAACCAACAATTACTACTAATGAGGTATAAGTCATTGCATATCCTATACTTTCATGACTTCTTTTCATTGCTTCTAAATAATTATGGTCTTTTTTATACTCTTCATGGAATCTGTGAATATAGTGAATTGTATCATCAACTCCAATTCCAATAGAGATAGCTGCAATAGTTATAGTCATAATATCAAGTGGAATATTTAACCAGCCCATAATCCCAAAGATAATTGAAATAGGTACAATATTTACAAGTATTGCAATTGTTGCAATTAATACAGACCTAAATAGAATTAAAAACATAATAAATAGAATAACTACAACAAAACCAAGAGTTTTTATTTGTGAATCAAATAGTGATTGAAGCATATTATTATATAAAACCATTAGATTTGATAATCTAAATTCAATATTTGAACTATTAATAACTTTAGGTAGCTCAGAGTTTATTTTTTTTAAAAGTTCATCTCTTCTTAACTCTGGATTTGAATCAATTATTCTTGTAGTGATTCTTGCTTGATTATTTTCAATATTTATATATGGGCTTAAAATGATTTTTTTATACTCTGGTGGTAATTTATTATATAATAAAGCAAGGGTAAAACTATCTAACTCTTTATCTTCATTTAATAGTTTTCCTACTTTAGTTAAAGTTGCTAATGATTGTACTTTTCCTATCTCATCAATTGTCTCTAAATAGTCATGTACTCTTGTAATAGCATCTAATTTATCTTTTGTAAACCAATATTGTTTATCATTTGAATCTATTGCAAATTCATCTTCAAAAGAGTCAAAACCACTCTCTTGTTTTTTCTTTTGTTTCTCTTCTTTAAAAGTAAGAACAACATCTAAAGGGGTTGTTCCTCCTAAATTTTCATCAATTACTTTCATTCCTTTATAAATTTGAGTAGATTCTTTAAAATAGTTAATAAAACTGTTTTCAACGATTAATTTTGTAGTACCAGTTAATGAAAAAATAACAACAAGAATACTACCTAGAATAATCTTTTTACCATGATTTTCTACTAAATATGTAGAGATTGAAATAGTATTTAATTTAAAGTTAGACTCTTTTGTACTATTAACTCTTTTTAGAAGAATTAATATAGCAGGAAAAACAATAAAGGCAATTAATAAAGAGATAGCAATTCCTGTACTCATCATCCAACCAAGGTTTTTAACTGGCTGAATTCCTGATAAAACTAAAGAACCAAATCCTGCAATTGTAGTAATAATAGCAAAGAAAGAGGGGTTTAGTTTTGAAAGAATAGTATTTATTACAAGTTTATATTGAGAAGCGTGTTTATATTTAGAACTAAGTTCTCTATATCTTACAATTAAGTGTAAAACAATAGAGATAGTAATAATTAATTGTAAAGCAATAAAGTTAGATGAAATAACTGTAACTTCCCAAGCAAAGAAACCTAAAGCACCTGCTGTTGAAACTACAGATAAAATACAAATCAATAAAGGAAGAGTAATCCAAATACTTTGTTTGAAAATAATCCATAAAATAAAAATAAGCAGTAAAATTAAAGTTGAACCATAAATCACTAAATCGTTTTTAACAAAAGTGATAATATCATCAGCAATCATATTTACTCCACCTAAAAAGAGTGAAGCTTCATTTTGATATTTTGATATGATATCTCTTATTTCTGAAATTGTTTGACTGTTTTCTGCTCTTTGAATATCTCTAAACTTTTTAAAGTCAATCTGGATTTGATTTAGTTTTATTAATTCTTCTTTTGAGATAGTGTTAGCTCTTTTTTTATCTAAAAGCTCTTTTCTTTTATCAATAAAGTTAAAATACTCTTTATTTTCTTTTAAATTTAAAACTAAAGCAGTTGTCTTAAAATCAGCACTAACTAAAGCATTTTTATATATTTCTGATTCTAAAAACTCTTTTTTCACTAACTCTTTATTTGGATTACTTTTTTCTAAAGTTCTTACATTATCAACTAGCTTTGATAGTTTTTGAACTGGAGATTGAAGTAAAGGAACATTTAAAATAGAAGTAACTGAGTCAATATTTTCTAATTTTACTAATTCATCAGATAATTTCTTTAAAGTTTTTAATGATTCTTCTGATAATAAATCCTCTTTAGGAGAGTAAGTAATAAGTAAAAAGTCTGGATTATAGTAAAGTTTAGAAACTTTTCTTGCAAATTGTAAATCTTTGTCATTATCTAATAATAGAGTTTCAGAAGAGGCATCAATTTCTAACTTTGTAGAGTAATATCCTAAAAATATTACTCCTAAAAGAAGAATAAAAACTGTTTTAAAAGGGTGCTTAATAACAGTTAAGTCGAAAATCTTTTTTGTCATATCTTAACTATTTTTTTGTATCTAAATTTTTTAGTAATTCATCAAAAGATTTATCTTTTAAAAATCCTGCAAATTGTTGTCTATATGTTTGAATAATACTTACTCCAACTAAGTTGATATCATAAATTTTCCATTCATCTTCTGTTTTTTGATAAAATTTATAATCAATGTCAAAGTTGTCTTTCTCACCAATTAACGTAGTATTTACTACCAATCTATTTTTCTTTGGCTCTTGAGTTCCTAAGAATTTAACTTTTTGGTCTGTATATAAATCAAGTTTATTTAAATAAGATTTTTTTAAAACTTCTGTAAATAAAAAAGAAAACTCTTTTTGTTTTTCACTTGATAATGAATTCCATTCTTTTCCTAACGATAATCTAGCCATTAGTGTGTAGTCAAAAACTGGGTCCATAATTGAGATAATTTTAGATGATTTTTCTTCTTTTTTTAACTCTTTATTTTTTAAAATTGATAATACACTATTTACTTTTTCTACCATAAAAGGTTCAATATTCTCTTTCTTTACTGCAAATAGTAGAGTTGTAGAAACTAAAAGAAGTATAAAATATTTTTTTAACATAATTATTCCTTAATCTCTTTTTCTCTTCTTTGATTATAAGCATCTTTTAGAAGAGAGTATAAATCAATAGCATCTTTTGTAAAGGCTTCATATTTACCTTGATTTAATGATGAATGATTTACAAATTTAATTGCTTGAATTGCTACTGTTTTCTCTGTATTATTAGGTATTTTATATCCATAAGAACTCATGTCTGTTAAAGGACTTATATAACCATCCGCAACAAGACCAATACTGTCTCTTAAGTTTGATGGTCCAAAAAATGGTAATACAATATGAAAACCTTCTCCTATTCCATAAAAAGCAAGAGTTTGACCAAAGTCTTCATCTCTTTTTTCTAAATCCATTTTTGTTGCGGGATCCATCAATCCTGCAAGTCCAAAAGTAGAATTAATTGTAAATCTACCTAACTCTTCAAATGCATATGCGAATTTCAATTGAAGAAGATTATTAACAAACCTAATAGGGAAAGTGATATTATCAATGAAGTTTGAAATACCTGTTCTCGCTACTTCAGGAACAACCTTTGCATATCCTTTTGCAGTTGGTGCTACAATGTTTAAATAAACATAATGATTAAATGAAGTCATAGAACGATTGTATCCTGAAAGAGGATCAAAACTTTCAGTCTTTGTACTAAATTCATTACTAAAATCATCTTTTTCTATTTCTTGTGCAAAACAAATGCTTGTAAGCATCAAAAAAAGAACAACCAGTTTTCTCATTTTAACTTTTCCTTGTGTGTGTAAAAGAATTTAGGATAGCAAATAATATTATAAAAGTAGCTTAATACTATAGATTATTATTTAATAACTCAATGGCTTGTAGCGGATCTACTAGGATACCATGAATTCTGAAAGAGAAGTGTAAATGTGGACCTGTTATTCTTCCTGTACTACCGCTTAAGCCGATAATATCGCCTTTCTTTACAAAGTCACCTACTTTAAAGTTCTTTTTACTTAAATGATAGTAACCACTATAAATTCCTTGTCCATGATCTATAACAATAGATTTTCCTGCATAAAACCTATCTTCTGCAATCACTATTTTTCCATTATTTATAGCTTTAATAATTGTTCCATTTTTTGCTCTAAAATCAGTACCACTATGATAAGATTTTAAAGTTCCATTATAGACTCTTTTTTTACCAAAATCACTAGTAATTTTACTATTTATAGGATAAATAAAATCATCTTTTATATATAATTTTGGGGTAGTTTTATTATAGATATTCATTGCTCGCTTGTATTCTTTGTCTACACGCTTCTTATTTTTATCATTTAAAGTTACTTTTGAGTTATCTGTTACTTTGATAATTTCACTTTTATAGTTTCCATCAATTACTTCAATATTAATACCTTTAAAAACTTTTTTATTGTTCTTTATATATGAAACTATTATCTTGTACTTATCAAACTCTTTATAATAAGAGATTGGTACTAAAGCATAATAGCTATCTTTTTTATTTGGTATTTCAAAAAAGTCAATGTTGTGTGAATCAATTGTTAATTTTGGATTTTTGATATTTTTCTCTTCAAGTTTTAAAAACAGAGTATTTGCATTTTTTATTTTTTGAGATGAGATATCAAGTGCAAAAATTAATTGATTAATAATAAATAAAAGTATTAGGATTTTTTTCATAAAGGAATATTAGCAAAAAAATATTATTACTATCTTATAAAGCTATTATAACAAAAAGGGTATAATACGCGAAAATTAAAAAAGTTTATGGAGTTTTTTATGGGTAGAGCCTTTGAGTATAGAAAAGCAGCAAAAATGAAAAGATGGGGAAATATGTCAAGAGTTTTCCCAAAACTAGCAAAAGCAATTGAAATTGCAGCAAAAGCTGGTGGTGGTGACCCTGACATGAATCCTGTTTTAAGAACTGCAATACTAAATGCTAAAGCACAAAACTTACCAAAAGCAAATATTGATGCAGCTATTAAAAGAGCAACAGGAAAAGATGCGACAAACTATGTTGATGTAAATTTTGAAGGGAAAGGTCCTCATGGTGTTCTAATTTTTGTTGAGTGTGCAACTGATAATAATACAAGAACCGTAGCAAATGTTAAAATGCATTTTAATAAAAATGGAGGACAAGTTGTTCCTACTGGTTCTTTAGAGTTTATGTTTGATAGAAAAGCTATTTTTGAATTTGATAAACCAGAGATGGAATTAGAAGAGCTAGAACTTGAACTAATTGATGCTGGATTAGAAGAGATTGAAGAAGAAGATGGTTTATGTATTGCAATTGCAAATTATACTGACTTTGGAAATATGAATACTAAATTTGAAGAGTTAGAAATTGAGCTTAAAAAAGCTGAATTAAAAAGAATTTCAAACAATCCACAAGAGTTTACAGAAGAGCAACAAGAAGAGATTGGTAAATTATTAGAAAAGCTTGAAGATGATGATGATGTTCAAGCAGTATTTACAAATATGGAGTAATAAATAACATAGATTTCTATGTTATTTACTCTTTTGAATTTTATTAATTATATTTTTAATATTATTAATTCTACTAGTTGAGTTAGGGTGAGTTGAAAGAAATTCAATACTTTCTTTTTTACCTTCACTCATATTTTCCCAAAACTTAATTGCTTCACTTAAATTATATCCTGCTTTATACATTAGATATATCCCAATTTCATCAGCTTCACTTTCTTGCATTCTTCCATATGGCATTAAAACTCCATATTGAGCTCCTAAACCATAAGCAATATTAAAAGCTTGAGAATATTGAGGAGCTTGGGAATTTAGGGCAATATTACCTATTGCTTGTAGTCCTTGAGAAAGCATACTTGCACTTACTCTTTCTGCTCCATGTCTTGCTAAAGCATGGGCTATCTCATGGGAAATAACTGTAGCAAGCTGGTCATCATTTTTAGCAACTTCTAAAATTCCAGTATAAACTACAACTTTACCTCCTGGAAGGCAAAAGGCATTTTTAGCTTTATTTTCTACTAAATTAAATTCCCACTTATAATTTTTATTTGCAACTTTTGCAATTTTCTTACCAATTTCAGCTACTCTTTTTGCATCTTTACTATTAGTTATAACTTTTGATTCTTTTAAGGCTTTTTTATAACTCTCTTCACCTAAAGCTAACTCACTCTCTGTTGAGATTAAAATCATTTGATTTCTATTTGTATATGGTGCTTTATTTGTACATGCAATAAAAAACATTGAAAGAAAGATTAGAAAAAATATCTGTTTTAGTTTCAAAGTGACTCCTTTTTTGTGATTTAATTTTATCAGAAAAAAAATTATTTTAAGAATAAGAGAGTAAAATCCAATTTTAGTATAAGAGGAGTATAAGATAGAATGAATCACTCAAAAGGAAATATATTAGGACTAATTACAATACTATTATGGTCTTCTTTAGCCTTATTTACTGTTTTTTCAGGAAATATTCCACCTTTTTTATTATTATCTATCTCTTTTAGTGTAGCTTCTTTTATAGGTTTTTTTGTATTAAAAAAACAGAAAAAATCTTTTAAAGAGTTATTAAAAATCTCTCCAAAAGTTTATTTAATTGGAATAGTGGGTCTTTTTGGTTATCACTTTTTCTATTTTTTAGCAATAAAAAATGCACCTGCTATTGAAGCAAATCTAATCAATTATTTATGGCCTTTATTAATAGTACTTTTTTCTGCATTTTTACCAAATGAAAAATTAAAATGGTTTCATATTTTAGGAACTATTCTTGCTTTTATTGGAGCTTTTTTACTTGTTTTAAAAGATGGAAGTTTAGAGTTTGATACAAAATATATTTTAGGATATAGTTTTGCTTTAGTTGCTGCTTTTTTATGGTCATCTTATTCAGTAGTTTCAAAAACTTTAACCCATGTTCCAACTTTTGCTGTTACGGGTTTTTGTATTCTTACTGCAATTTTGTCATTAGTTTCTCATCTAATTTTTGAAACAAGTTATTTGCCTAATTCTTTAGAACTTTTTTCAGCAATCATGTTAGGATTAGGTCCCGTTGGAGGAGCTTTTTATTTATGGGATTATGCTTTAAAAAATGGAGATATAAAACTTTTAGGTTCTTTATCTTATTTAGCACCATTACTATCTACATTACTTTTAGTTTTAGTTGGAATTTCAGAAATGACTATAATAATTGCTTTAGCTTGTAGTTTTATTATCTTAGGTTCTTTAATTAGCTCTAAACAATATTTAAAAATGATAAAAAAAGTTCTTTTTAAATCTTAATTACATAAATTCCTTCAAAATCAACACATACTTTATTATCTTCTATAATTTGAGATTTAATTCTTAACGAGCCACTTCCTTTTGTTTCAAGCTTCTCTTTTAATCTTTCTATTTCCTTTTGATTTGGGAATAGTGTTTTACAATATAAAGCTTTTTTTACAGGTGCTCTATATGCTGTATCACTTTTAATTACTGCAATCATTGTATCTTTATATTTTAGTTGTTCTTCAACAATTAAATAACAAGCACTCCACGAAGAAATTGTAACTAAGGTACTTAAACTTCCAGCAAAAGCAGTTTTCTTATCATTGATATTTGGCCCAATGGGTGCAGAAGTAAATAATTTGTTTTCTTCAATTTTTTCTATTTTCATTTGCATATATTTTGTTAAAGGTATTTGTTCATGAAGTTTGTTTTCTAGTTTTTTAAGCAAAAAAATCCTTTTATTTTTAATGGTTATATTTTAATATAAAAAATTTTTGTACTTTATTAATTATTTTTTATTTAATATATATGTACAATCCAATGCTTTAATGTACAAAAATTGTACACGATAAAAATCTAAAAAAAGTTTTTTATTTATTTTAATATTTTTAAGCTTCCCCTATTGTTCGAAAGGGCTTTGGCTTAGGCTAGTAAATATCTTTTTTATTACTTTTTGTAACTTTTTTTTAAAGAATAAAAAATTGTAACTTACTTAACAGAAATTGTACATTAAAGCAAATAAACATTATGCTATACTAGTGCTACAAATTTATTAGGAGATCTATATGAGTTTATTAGCTACTTATAAAGCACATACCCAAGAGAGATTAAACGAAGGTGGATTACCACCATTAGCGTTAACTGCTGAGCAAACTGCAGAGTTAGTTGAATTATTAAAAGCTAACCCAGTTCAAGAAGCAGAGTACTGCTTAGATTTATTTAAAAATAAAATCAACCCAGGTGTTGATGATGCTGCATATGTAAAAGCTGCATTTTTAAATGACATTGTTCAAGGAAATGTTACATGTTCAGTTCTTTCTAAGACTGAAGCTGTTGAAATTTTAGGAACAATGATGGGTGGATTTAATGTTACTCCACTTATTGAAGCATTAAAAGTAGAAGAAGTTGCAGAAGTTGCAGCTACTCAATTAAAAAACACTATTTTAGTTTATGATGCATTCAATGATGTAAAAGATTTAATGGATGCTGGAAATGCTAAAGCAAAAGAAGTTATTGAGTCATGGGCAAATGCAGAATGGTTCACAAACAAGCCAGCATTAGAAGAAGAAATTAAATTAACTGTTTATAAAATCCCAGGTGAAACAAATACAGATGATTTATCTCCTGCAACTGTTGCATTTACAAGACCTGATATTCCATTACACGCAACTGCAATGTTACAATCAAGAATGGAAAAACCATTAGAAAAAATGGAAGAGTTAAGACAAAAAGGTAATCCTTTAGCATACGTTGGTGATGTTGTTGGTACTGGTTCATCAAGAAAGTCTGGTATTAACTCTGTTCAATGGCATATGGGTAGAGATATTCCAGGTGTTCCAAATAAAAGAACTGGTGGTGTTGTAATTGGTTCTATTATTGCTCCAATTTTCTTCAATACTGCAGAAGATTCAGGTTGTTTACCAATCGAAGCTCCAGTTGATGCTTTAGAAACTGGTGATGAAATTATCGTTAAACCATATGCAGGACAAATTCTTAAAAATGGTGAAGTAGTTTCTGAATTCAAATTAGCTCCAAATACTATGACTGATGAGATGAGAGCAGGTGGAAGAATTCCTTTAATTATTGGTAAAGGATTAACTGCTAAAGCTAGAGATGTATTAGGATTAAGTGCATCTGATATGTTTATTACTCCTGAGCAACCAGCAGATTCTGGAAAAGGTTTCTCTCAAGCACAAAAAATGGTTGGTAGAGCTTGTGGAATTGAAGGTGTTAGACCAGGTATGTATGTTGAGCCAATCGCAACTACTGTTGGGTCACAAGATACAACTGGACCAATGACTAGAGATGAGATTAAAGAACTTGCTGCACTATCTTTTGGTGCTGATATGGTTATGCAATCATTCTGTCACACTGCTGCTTATCCAAAACCAGCAGATATTAAATTAAGACACACTTTACCAGATTTCATCAACTCAAGAGGTGGTGTTACACTTAAGCCAGGTGATGGTGTTATTCACTCTTGGTTAAATAGATTATGTTTACCAGATACAGTAGGTACTGGTGGAGATTCTCATACAAGATTCCCAATTGGTATCTCTTTTCCTGCAGGTTCTGGTCTTATTGCTTTCGCAGGTGTTACTGGAATGATGCCTTTAACTATGCCTGAGTCTGTATTAGTAAGATTTAAAGGTAAAATGCAACCAGGAATTACTTTAAGAGATTTAGTTAATGCAATTCCATATCAAGCAATTCAAGATGGATTATTAACTGTTCCTAAGAAAAATAAAAAGAATGTTTTTGCTGGTACAATTATTGAGATTCAAGGTTTACCAGATCTTAAAGTTGAGCAAGCATTTGAATTATCTGATGCAGCAGCAGAAAGATCAGCAGCAGCTTGTTCTGTTCAATTAAACAAAGAGCCAATTATTGAGTACTTATCTTCAAATATTGCATTAATTGAAAAAATGATTGAAGAGGGTTATGAAGATGCAAGAACTCTTCAAAGAAGAGCTGATAAAATGAAAGAGTGGTTAGCAAACCCTGAATTAATTGAACCAGATGCAGATGCTGAATATAAAGCAGTTATTGAAATCGATTTAGATCAAATTAAAGAGCCAATTTTAGCTTGTCCTAATGATCCAGATGATGTTGCTACATTATCAGAGATTTTAGCTGATGATAACAGACCTAAGAAAATTGATGAAGTATTCGTAGGTTCTTGTATGACTAATATCGGATTATTTAGAGCTTTAGGTGAAGTATTAAAAGGTGAGGGTGAAGTTCCTGCTAAATTATGGGTTGCTCCTCCAACAAAAATGGATGAAGCTCAATTAACAGAAGAGGGATATTATGCAGTATTCGCAGCAGCTGGTGCGAGACTTGAAATTCCTGGATGTTCTTTATGTATGGGTAACCAAGCACAAGTAAGTGAGGGTTCAACTGTATTCTCTACGTCTACAAGAAACTTTGATAACAGACTTGGTAAAAACTCTAAAGTATATTTAGGTTCTGCAGAAGTTGCAGCAGTTGCAGCACTTTTAGGAAGAATTCCTACAGTTGCAGAGTACATGGAAATTGTACCTAAGAAAATTACTGAGCAAAATAAAGATGGAGTTTATAAATACTTAAACTTCCACCAAGTATCAAAAGAGCATTTAACTACATTAGTTACTTCAAGATAATACTTCAAAAGATAAAGAGATTTTCTCTTTATCTTTTTTTTTCATATAAATATTATATGAATATTCATTTACTATTAACTTTTTTCATATTATAATAAAAATAACAAATTTTAAATCCAAGGAACAATGTGACTTTAAAAGAAGAAAAGAAAAATTCAATTATTGAAAAGTCTTTACTACTGTTCTCTAAAAATGGTTTTTATAATACAACAATTCCTGATATAGCAAAAGCTATGAGTATGAGTGTTGGGAATATGTATAACTATTTTAAATCAAAAGAAGAGTTAGCAAAGTTTGCCATTAAGTATTCAACTAATATCTTAGCTAGAGATTTAAGAGAAATCAATCAACTGCAAATTTCATCTAAAGATAAAGTATTCTTATTTACAAAAAAATATTTAGAAAATGTTCAAAAATCACCTGAAGTAATTGAGTATTTTTTAAGGGTTTATTTATCAAATAGAGAAGTTTTTAATAAAGATTGTGAAGGCTTTTTATGTGTAAGTGAATTTGTAACAGAAGTTATGATTTTACTAGATGAAGGTGCAGCGAGTAAAGAGTTTAGACAACAAGACTTTTTCCCTGCTTTTGCTATGATTATGGGTGCTCTTGGTGGTTTTGCTTTTCTTTCAGGAGAAAAGGTTTTAGATAAAGAGATTGTATCTTATTCTGATGCTGTAGCCCAAAACATCTATAGAGCTTTAAAGTATGACGAGTAGGGAGTGTAGTAAACCTAAAATAGTTTGGCTTCAAGCTATAACTTGCAATGGAAATACTCACTCACTTTTAAGTGCAAATGCAAATAGATTAAAACTATTTTTAGATAGTTTTAATCTTATTTATCATCCTTCTTTAACTACAGAACTTCTATTAGAAGAGTTACTTCAACAAAATGAAGAGATTGACTTTTTACTTGTTGAAGGAGCAATTACTTCAAATAAAGATTTCTTTCAAATATCTAATCAAACTACAAGTGAAGTTTTAAAAAAGCTTGTTTTAAAATCAAAATATTTAATTGCTGTCGGTTCATGTGCTTCTTATGGTGGAGTTCATAAAAAATTTGAACAAAATAGTGATATTTTTGGTTTAGAAGAGGCTTTAGAAAAAAAAGAGATATCTTCTTTATTTCATCCTATAATAAATCTTACTGGCTGTCCTGTACATCCTGAATGGATTTTTCAAACTCTATTTTCATTAAAAGAGTATAAAAAAATTGGACTTGATGAAAAAGGAAGGCCTAAAGAGATATATTCTCATTTAGCACATCATGGTTGTACTAGAAATGAATATTTTGAATGGAAAGTTGAAGCCAAATCTTTTGGATTAAAAGAGGGCTGCCTTTTTTATGAGCAAGGGTGTCGAGGACCTATGACTCACTCAAATTGCAATAGAGTATTATGGAATGATGTAAATACTAAAACAAGAGCAGGAATGCCTTGTATTGGTTGTACAGAGTTTGATTTCCCAAGGGATAATATGTTGGAAACAAAAAAGAATATAGGTATTCCTGACCAAGTACCAATTGGTGTTAGTAAAAGAGCATATCTATCTCTTGCTGGAGTTGCAAAAACTTTTAAAATTGAAAGATTACATGAAAGAATTATTAAATGAAAACTGTTGATATTGTAGAAAGAATAGAGGGTGAAGCAAAATTAGTTTGTCAATGGGAAAAAAATAAAATTTCTGATGTAAGAGTAGAGTTTTTAAATTTTAGAGGCTTTGAATATATTTTAAAAGGGAAAGCTCCTTTAGATGCTTTAGTTTATACTCCAAGAATTTGTGGGATTTGTGGACAAGCTCACTTAAAAGCAACAGTTGAAGCTTTAGAACAAATTTATAAAAATCATAATGAAGAATTAATTATAACAAATAAAGCAAAATTACTTAGAGAAGTAGGCTTAAATATAGAGATTATTGATTCTCATATAAAATGGTTTTATATGTTTATTATGCCTGATGTAGTTAAGTTTTCTAATAATGATTATTCAGAATATAAAGCGTTAAAAGGTAAAAAATGGTTAGAGGCTTCTGCTTGTGCAAGTGAAGTTATAAAAGTATTAGCTATTATTGGTGGTCAATGGCCTCATACTTCATATATGATACCTGGTGGAGTTGTTAGTGATCCTACTTTACTTGATTTAACTACTATGCAAAATTATATTGATTATGGAATTAAGTTTTTTGAAAATAATTTAGTTGGTATGGAAATTGAAAACTATTTATCTTTTAATGAAGCAGAAGACCTTTATAAAGTAAAAGCAGATTTAAAAGATTTTATTACTTTATCTTTTGAAAATGGTTTTGAAAAAATAGGAAAATCATATAATAGACATTTAGTGTTAGGAAGTTCTTTATCTTTTGAAGAGGGAAAAATCAATAAAAAACTAATCAAAAATATTGATTTCGAAAATATAGAAGAACTCTCTTTAAACACTTTTAATATTGATAAAAGTAAAAATTCAAAAGATGCATATACTTGGTCTAAAAGTGCTTTATATGCAAATAACTTTTATGAAACAGGTCCTTTATCAAGAACTTTAGTACAAAATAGAAAATTTATTTCAAGTGTACATAAACACTATAAAGACTCGATGTTTACAAGAGTAATGGCAAGAATGGATGAACTTGGTTTTTTACTTAAAAAAACAAAAGAATTAATAAAAAGAGTTGATATAAGTGAAGATTCTTTTATCAAACCTAAGATTTCTATAAATGAGTTTAAACATGGATTAGCAGAAGTTGCAGTTGAAGCTTGTCGAGGTTCACTATATCATGAAGTAGAAATTGAAGATGGAAAAATATCTAAATATGATGTTATTACTCCTACTGTTTGGAATTTAGGTCCTGGTATAGATGGAAAACTTTCAACTTCGCAAAAAGCAATAATAGGAACAAACTCTATAGAAAAAGCAAAACTTATTTTACGAAGTTTTGATGTTTGCTCTGTTTGTACTACTCACTAATTTTTGTTTCATTTAGAAACAAATCTTGAAAAAATAAAAAAAACTTTAAAGACTACATATCTTATGTAGTTTTAGAACTTAGCTTTCTTAAATTTCCCTTTAAAAAGATTGTCTTATTTTTCAATGCTACGCTCATGCTACGTTATTATAAGAAATTGTTATTTTTAGTAATTTGACATTAAGTAAGAAAAAGTTAAGTTTATAATGAGATAAATGAATGTTCATTTAATAAGTAAAAAGGAGAGGAAATGGTTGATTCTCAAGAGATGGTAAAAAAAGTTTTTACCCAGAATTCTGCAAGAATTGATACAAACAAAGGTGATGCTTATTACAACTCGCTTTTTGAAAAGGCAAAAGAGAGACTTAAAGCATTAAGAGCACAACCTGCACTAAAAGATATCGATATGATGGAAGTAGTGGAGAGTGAAGGTGTAAACAGAAGAGATTTTATGAAGTGGGCAAGTGCTACAACTGCAACACTTATGTTACCTCCTATGTTTACTCCTTTAGTTGCTGAAGCAACTGAGCTTATGAATAGAGTTCCTGTAATTTGGATTGAATTACAAGACTGTGCTGGTAATTCAGAAGCTATTTTAAGGTCTTCTACTCCTACTGTAGATGATTTACTTTTTGATGTTCTTTCATTAGAGTTTCACCATACTTTAATGGCAGCTTCAGGACATCAAGCAGAGCATCAATTAGAAGATGCAATGCATCATTTCAAAGGAAAGTATCTATTATTTGTTGAGGGAGCTATCCCGACAGCATTAAATGGTCAATATGGAACTATTGGTCCTAGTGGAGAGACTTTCCAAGAGCATTTAGCTAGATTATCAAAAGATGCAGCAGCAGTTGTAGCAGTTGGTACATGTGCAACTTATGGAGGTGTTCCTGCAGCAGCTCCAAATCCAACAGGTGCAGTTGGTGTAATGGATTTAGTAAAAGGTAAACCTGTTATTAATATTCCTGCTTGTCCCGCAAATCCTGCAAATATGGTTGGTGTAGTTTTACATTATGTATTAACAGGTCAAGTTCCAGAACTAGATTCACTTCTTAGACCAAAATTTGCTTTTGGTTATAGAATCCATGATAATTGTGAAAGAAGAGCTCACTTTGATGCTGGTGAATTTGTTGAAGAGTGGGGAGATATTGGAGCTCAAAATAATTTCTGTTTATATAAAGTAGGTTGTAAAGGGCCTATGACATTTAATAACTGTTCAATTATTAGATATAACGAAGGTGCGAACTGGCCTATTGGTGTTGGACGTGGATGTATTGGATGTTCTGAACCAGATTTCTGGGATAAATATGCATATGAAAGACCAATGGCAGATGCAAATATTAAAGCTCCTACTGGTGGAGTAGAAAAAACTGTTGATGAGTTTGGTTTAGGATTATTAACAGCAACAACAATTGGTATTGGTGTACATGCAGTTGCAAGTGCAGTTGCAGGGAAAAGAACAGTTCACAGTGAAGATGAGGAATAAGAGATGAGTAAACATGTAGTAATAGATCCAATAACAAGAATCGAAGGACATCTTAGAATTGAAGCAGTAATTGATGACAATAATGTTATTCAAGAGGCTTATAGTTCTTCAACGATGTTTAGAGGTATTGAAGAAATTTTAAAAGGTAGAGACCCTAGAGATTGTGGTCTTTTAGCTATGAGAATTTGTGGTGTATGTACAGGAACTCACTATCAAAGAAGTATTGAAGCAGTTGAACATGCTTTTGGTGTTACTATTCCAAAAAATGCAAGACTTGTTAGAAACCTTATGCAAGGTGGATTATATATTCATGACCATATTGTTCATTTCTATCATTTACATGCACTTGACTGGGTAGATATTACAAAAGCTTTAGAAGCTGACCCTAAAAAGACAGTTGAAGAGGCTCAAAAGTGGGCAAAACTTTCAGGTCAAAGACCATGGAATGCTTCTGAAGATAATTATGCAGCAGTTCAAGAAAGAGTTGCTAAGTATGTAAAACAAGGAAGACTTGGTATTTTTGGAAATGCATATTGGGGAAGTAAAGCATATAAATTAACTCCTGAGCAAAACTTAATTGGTCTTTCTCACTATTTAGATGCTTTAGAATTACAAAGAGAAGTAGCAAAAGCACAAGCTATTTTTGGTGGTAAAAATCCACACCCTCAATCAATTGTAGTTGGTGGAGTAACTTGTGTTCAAGATATTAAAAATCCTGTAAGAGTTGCAGAGTTTAAAGATATTATTCAAAGAGCTCTTAAGTTTACTAAACAAGCATATTTACCAGATGTTTATATGGCTGGAACAATGTATGCTGATGAAGCACTTGCTGGTGTTGGTGGTGGTCTTGGTAACTTTATGTCTTATGGAGACTTTAACTTAGATGATTTACCATTCTATGACTCTGCAAAACTATTCCCTTCAGGTGTAGTTATGAACAAAGATTTATCAAAAGTTTATGATTTAGACCAAACAAAAATTACAGAAGATGTAACTCACGCTTGGTATGAAGGTACAACAAATAAACATCCATATGATGGAGTTACTAATCCTAATTATACAGGGTTTAAAGAGAAAAAAGATGGTATTGCATATTTAGATACTGATAAAAAATACTCTTGGATTAAATCTCCATTATATGATGATGAGAGAATGGAAGTAGGACCATTAGCAAGAATGGTTGTAGGAGTTGCAAGAGGTGATGAAAGAATTACTAAATATGTAACAACATTCTTAAAAAATGGAAACTTACCAACAAAAGTTCTTTTTTCAACAGTAGGAAGAACAGCAGCACGTGCAATTGAAACTGAATTAATGTGTGAAGAAGTTATTAACTGGTGTGATGAATTAGCAGCAAATGTTGCAAGTGGTGATTTATCTACTTGGACTGAGTTTGATTTTGACAAAGTTGCAAAAGATGCACAAGGTTATGGTATGGCAGAAGCACCAAGAGGTGGTTTAGGTCACTGGGTTAAAATCAAAGATGGAAAAGTTATGAATTATCAAGCTGTTGTTCCTTCAACTTGGAATGCAGCACCAAAAGATTATAAAGGTAGATTAGGAGCATATGAAGCTTCATTAGTTGGAACTAAAGTTGTAAATCCTGATGAGCCTTTAGAGATTATTAGAACAGTGCATAGTTTTGACCCTTGTATCGCTTGTGCAGTTCATATTGTAGATACAAATGGTAAAGAGTTAGCCGTTTATAAAGTAGATCCTTTAGGAGGATGCCGTGCCTAAAATGAAGCGGGTTGAAAGAATGACCCCAATCATGCGAATCATTCACTGGATGAATGCTATTTGTATGATTGTAGCGGTTGCAACCGGGCTATATATTGGATACCCATACTATCAAACATTAATTGCAGACCCTGCAGTTGATAAATATGTGATGGCATGGAATAGATGGGGACACTTCATAGCTGCAATTATCTTTGATGTTACAGCTATCTTAATTGGTTATTTATATCTTTTTTCTAGGTTTGAAAAGCCATATAAAAAGATTTTACCAACAAAGAAAAACTTTATAGAGTTTTGTGAAGTATTCTTTAACTTAATGACATTTAATAGAAGAAAGAAATTTGATTCAACACATAGTGATTCTTATAACATTATGTTTTTTACACTTTTTCATATTCTATTAGTATTTATGTTATTAACAGGACTTCAACTTTATGTTCATGGTTTAGCATCTGGTACTAGTTCTATTGGAGCTTGGTGGCCTTGGATGTTACACTTTGCAACTGATTGGACTTTAGATGTATTTGGTGGAAATATGGGAGTTAGAATTGCTCATCATACAGCTATGTATTTAATTCTTATGTGGGTTATGTGTCATATTTATTACCAAATATGGAGAACAATTTTCTGGAGAGAAGGTGACATCAATATTGTATTTGGTGGAACAAAATTTGTTAACAAAAATATTGTTAATTCAAAAGGTGAAGTAGAAAAAAACGATTAAGATAGTTTTATTTTTACTTCAAGAGGCTATGGCTACAATGCTATAGCCTTTTTTTATGAAGATTCATTAAAATCAATAATTTTGATTTTAGTGAGTTTTTTAATTTAATAGGATTTTTTATGAAAAATATTGTAGTTGGGGTTGGAAATGTATTGTTTAAAGATGAGGGTGTAGGAATTTATGCTTCTAAATTTTTACAGGAAAATTATGAGTTTGATGATAGTTTAGAGATAATTGATGGTGGTACTTTAGGTTTTAAACTAATGACATATTTTCAAGAGTATGATAATGTTATTATTTTAGATACAGTTTCTGTGGAAGATGAAGCAGGTTCAATTTATAGATTGCCTTCTGAGGTTCTTCTTGGAATGGGGCAATATAGAAAAACTGCACATGAAGTTGAGATTGTAGAGATGCTTGAGATTTGTTCAGTTTTAGATAAACATGCAACAGTTACAATTCTTGGAATTATTCCAGAAGATATTGAATCAGTAGAGATAGGATTAACTCCAAAACTAGAAGAGAAGTTTGAGGCTTTTATTTCACAAGCTTTGCAAGAGATTGAGAATATTGGTGTAACTATTAAAAAAGTTGATAATAAAGATTTAAAAACAGTTGCACAAGGATTAATTGGAAGTTATAATGGTGAACATTTAACAAGAATTCCAAATGAGGAAGATACAACATGGAACTAATTTATAAAATTGATTTTAATAGTACAAATTTCTATTTTAAACATATTATAGATGATTTAATTCAAGAATCTACTATAAATGCATATTCTAAAATGTATAGAGGATTTATTCTTTTAGTTTGTGAAGATGAAGCTGAAAAAATTGAGAATTTTTTTAAAATACTTGAAGAGAAATTACCTTTATCAATCTTCATTTCAAAAGCACAAGTTCTTGAAAAGTTTGATTTTGAAGCATTTGAAGAGTTAGAAGAACAAGATGTAAAGTTAAATCTTTCATTACTTACAAATGATGAAATTACAAAAACTATAAATGAAAACAATATAGATTTTTCTAATGATATTGAAAAAATAAAAGGAGGTGGAGTATCTAGATTTGAGACTCATAATGGCTTAAAAGATTTATTTTTACCTTCAGTTGAACAAAGGGAAAAGTTTGAAAAACTAGGTTATGAAGTAAAACTTTTAATAACAAATATAAATAAAATCTCAAATCTAGTTGATATTTCACAAAAAGATTTACAACTATTATGTTCAATAGAGAGACCACTTATTAAACTTAAATTTAAACTTTTAAAAAATGCTAAATCAGAATTTTCAAGTACAAGATTTATTTATGCAAAAATACCAGATGATAAAGAGACTCTACTTTTTGCGCAAGCTTTAAAAGAAGCAGGAATTGATTATTTACTTTATATTAATGATGAGGTTTATCAAGATGGCTTAAAAGTTACATATAATGAAGAACAAAATATTATAATTCATGGAGAAAAGGGCCTTTTCCCTAAATATGATTTTGATTTAAAAAGAAGAGTAAATTCTAGTTTAGATTATTTTGAAGAGTATGGCTCTGTTTATAAAGCATGTATTGCACAATTTAATAAAAGATTAGTATCTACAATTGGAGTTTATTTCTCATATAAAAGTGATGAATCAGCAATAAAAATTAATAGTGTTGAACATGGTGAAAAAGATATAATTTTAGTTCCAAATGTAGTAAATAATATTGAAAAATGTTTTGAAGATATAAAAAGTATTGATGAGAATACAAATAGATTAATTGATAATTATAAAAATAAATTTTCAAACTATTTTGAAAAAGAATTTAAAGACAAAGATTTAGATGGTTTTGAAGCTATTTTAAATATGTTAGCTTATGTTTTAGGAATGAAAGATTATAAACAGTTTGAAGATACTGCTTTAATGTTTACTGGAAAAAGTGGACTTCAAATAGATATGAAAGTTGTAAAAATAGATGATAAAAACTATTTAGACTATAGAAGAATAATTCAAAGTACAATGAGTTATAAAATGGCAGGAGTAGAAAATAGTCTACTTGCATACTCTTTTTATGAGTCTTTATGTGATTTTATTTCAGATAATATAAGTGAAATACAAAATGAAATAAATGCAAAAGATATTATTCTTTGTGGTGATATGTTTGCAAACTCTATTTTACTTTCAAAAGTAAAGAAAAAACTTAACTCTATCAATATTTTAATTCCAAAAGAATATCCTTTAGATTACTAAATAATTTACAATAAATTGGCTCAAAGTTACAAAATGAGTCAATTTATTTAAAAAAATGAACAATCATTCATGTTTTTTGATTTCGGTCAAGAAACTTTAACCTTTTATAGTATAGAATTTTATTAAATTAATAAAATGAATATTCATTCATTAGGCGAAGGATGGATTTTGCAAGAGCAAAGACTATATGAAAAACTGACTAAAAGGTTAAATGACTTAGAGAGACTTCCTAGACTAAAAGAGAATAAATCTATAGAGAGTCATTTAGAAGAAAATGGTGTTTCAAGAAGAGATTTTATGAAGTGGGCTACTGCTATTACTGCAATGCTTGCTCTTCCTGGTTCTTTTACACCACTTGTTGCAAAAGCTGCTAAATTAAGTGATAGACTTCCAATTATCTGGTTACATATGGCTGAGTGTACAGGATGTAGTGAATCACTTCTTAGAACAGATGCCCCAACTATTGATTCATTGATTTTTGATTATATTTCATTAGAATACCATGAAACATTAATGGCAGCAGCAGGTTGGCAAGCTGAACATAATTTAGAACATGCAATTGAGGCTTATAAAGGGCAATATATTTTAATGGTAGAAGGTGGAATTCCTTCTGGAAATAGTGCTCACTATTTAACTATTGGTGGACATGGACATACGGGTGAGTATTCTGCTAAAAAAGCATCTAAAAATGCTGCAGCAATATTTGCTATTGGTACATGTTCTTCTTATGGTGGAGTTCAAGCAGCAATTCCAAATCCTACAGGAGCCGTTGCTCTTTCGAAAATCACTGATAAACCAGTTATTAATGTTCCAGGTTGTCCTCCAAGTGAGAAAAATATTGTTGGAACTTTATTACACTATATTCTTTATGGAACACTTCCTGCACTTGATGCATATAATAGACCAAAATGGGCTTATGCAAAAAGAGTACACGACTTATGTGAAAGAAGAGGGCACTTTGATGCAGGTGAATTTGTTGAAGAATTTGGTGATGAAGGTGCTAAAAAAGGTTATTGTTTATATAAAGTAGGTTGTAAAGGACCATATACTTTTAATAACTGTTCAAAAAATAAATTTAACTCGCATATGTCTTGGCCTATTCAAGCAGGACATGGATGTATTGGATGTAGTGAACCTGATTTTTGGGATACTATGGGACCATTTGAAGAACCAGTTGCAAATAGATTATATAACACAGTATTTAAAGGGCTTGGTGCAGATGCAACAGCAGATAAAATCGGTGTAGGATTATTAACTGTTACAGGTATCGGTATTGCAGCACACGCAGCTATTTCAAAATTTAAAAACCCGAAAGATGGAGAGGAGTAAAATATGGCAAATAAAAGAGTTATCGTAGACCCAATTACAAGGATTGAAGGACACTTAAGAATTGAGGTTGAAGTTGATGAAAACAATGTAATTCAAAATGCTTATTCTACTTCTACTTTGTGGAGAGGTTTAGAGACAATTGTTAAAAATAGAGACCCAAGAGATGCAGGTTTTTTAATGCAAAGAATTTGTGGTGTTTGTACTTTCTCTCACTATCGAGCAGGAATTGAAGCAGTTGAAGATGCACTAGGTATTGTTCCTCCATTAAATGCAAAACTTACTAGGTCTTTAATGAACATGGCTTTATTTATGCATGACCATGTGGTTCACTTTTATCATTTACATGGACTTGATTGGGTTGATGTTGTTTCTGCACTTGATGCAGACCCTGCAAAAGCTTCTAAAGAGGCATTTGATTATGCAGAGTTTCCAATTGCAACTGGAGAAAATGACCTTAAAAAAGTTAAAACAAGAGTAAAAGAGTTTGTTGCTAAAGGACAATTAGGACCTTTCGCAAATGCTTATTGGGGACATAAAACTTATAGATTAACTCCTGAACAAAACTTAATTCTTTTATCACACTATTTAAAAGCTTTAGAAGTTCAAAGAGAGTTAGCAAAACTTATGGCTATGTTTGGTGGTAAACAACCACACCCACAAAGTTTAACTGTTGGTGGTGTAACATGTGTGATGGATTTATTAGACCCAAGTAGAATGGGTGAGTATTTAACTCTATTTAAAGTTGGAGCAGACTTTATTGAAAATGCATATCAAGCAGATGTTGTAATGGCTGCAAAGATGTTTAAAGATGAGCCATCTGTTACTGCACCAGCTGGTGTTATGAATTTCATGTCTCATAAAGAGATGCAATTAAATAGAACAGAGTTTTTATTTGATTCTGGAATTATTGAAAATGGGGATTTAGCAAAAGTATTTGAAATCAATGAGGATTTAATTACTGAAGAGGCAACTCACTCTTGGTACTCTGATAATGAAGCTTTACATCCATATGAAGGGAAAACAAATCCTAACTATACTGGCTTTAGAGATATGGATACAGTTGGACCTGATGGTAAAATGATTCACTCTAAAGTAGTTGATGAAAAAGGAAAATACTCTTGGATTAAATCTCCTAGATATGATGGAAAACCAATGGAAGTTGGACCATTAGCAGCTATTTTAATCTCTTATGCAAAAGGAAATGAAAAAATTGTTCCACTTGTAAATGATTTCTTAGCTAAAACAGGTCTTCCAAAAGCAGCACTATTTACAACTTTAGGAAGAACAGCAGCTAGAATGATTCAGTCACGTGCAATTGCAAAACATGGATTAGAAGCATTTAATACTTTAATTGAGAATTTAAAAGTAGACCAAGATACATATACTTCATATAAAATTGATAAAGATAAAGAGTATAGAGGAAGATTTATTGGTGATGTTCCAAGAGGTATGCTTTCTCACTGGATTAGAATTAAAAATGGTGTTGTAGAAAATTACCAAGCAGTTGTTCCTTCAACATGGAATGCTGGACCAATTGATTCATTAGGACAAATGGGACCTTATGAAGCAAACTTAGTAGGATTAAAGGTTCAAGATTTATCTCAACCTTTAGAGATTATTAGAGTTATCCACTCTTTTGACCCTTGTATTGCTTGTGCTGTTCACGTAATGGACAAAAAAGGTAATGATTTAGGAACATATAAAGTAGATCCAATTTACGGACTATCTTGTTAAGGGAGTAGTCATGATAAAAAAACATTATGAGTTCTCGTTTTGGGTTAGAGTTACTCACTGGGTAAGAGCTATAGCAATTGTAGTTCTTACTTTTACTGGGTTTTATCTTGCAATTCCTTTTATTGCACCAGCACTTAATCAAGGAGAGCCAAATAACTATCTATATGCTTTAATGAGATCATGGCATATTATTTTTGGTTTCCTTTTAATTGCAGTTACAATAGGAAAATTTTATCTATTTTTATTTGATAAACAAAGTAAGATAGAAAGAGTTTCTTTTTGGGATTTTATTAATCCAAAAGTTTGGGTTAAACAGATTAAATACTATTTATTAATAGGAAAACATGCAAGATTAAAAGGTGTATATAATCCTTTACAATTTGTTGCTTATTTAGGTGTATATATTACTTTAGTAATAATTTGTATTACAGGTTTAATTTTACATATTCATGTTTATCATGGAGGTCTTGGTGGATTTTTATATGATTATTTAAGACCATTAGAAGTTATGTTAGGTGGACTAGCTTGGGTTAGACAACTTCATCATATAGCTATGTGGTTTTTTATAATCTTTTTACCAGTACATATTTATCTTGCAATTTTTAATTCTGTTTATGGAAAAAGTGGAGCAATGGATTCTATTATTTCTGGTTATAAATGGGAAGATGAACATAAATGAATATTTTAATATTAGGAATAGGAAATATCCTATTCCAAGACGAAGGAATAGGGGCTCACTTTATTCATTATTTAGATGAAAAATATGAGTTTGAAGCTAAAGAATCTACTGTTAGTATTGTTGATGGTGGTACTTTAGCACAAAGACTTATTCCTGAAATTGTAAAATATGATGAGGTTATTGTAATTGATTGTATTGATGCAGATAACTCAAAACCTGGAGATGTTTATTTCTTTGATTATCATAAAGCTCCTTCTTTTATCAATTGGCAAGGAAGTGCCCATGAAGTAGAGATGCTTCAAACACTTAATATGATTGATATGAATAAAGATTTACCTCAAACAAATGTATTAGGAGTTATTCCAAAAAGAGTAGCTGATGATACTACTTTTGAGTTAAGTAAAGAGATTATTGATGCCGTTAAATTAATGGAAGAAGTAATAATTAAACATCTTCAAAAATTAGATATTGAAATGAAGATTAAAAGAGAAGTGACAATTGAAGAGATTGCTCAAATCTCTTTTAAAAGAGATATTATAAATGGTCCTAAAATATAAATTTAAATATAAAGCTACAAATAAAACTTATGTAAATATTTTATACTCTATTGTAGAAAAGTATGAGTGTGAGTATAAAATCTTGCAGGATTTAGAGCATGTTTATTTATTAGTTGAAGCACAAGATGAAAAAATTATAGAAGAGTTATCAAATGACCTTTCTAAATATTTACCAATGTCAATTTACTATGAAGGACTTGAAGTTGATGTTGTAAAAAAAATGCCACAAATTGAGTCAATAAAAGCAGAAGTGAAATCCTTAAACTCATTTTGTCCTTCTTGTTTAGAAGAAGTAGAAAAAGAATCAAGTGCGAACTTTTATAATGCTTTCAATTTCTGCAAGACCTGTAGTACATTTGAGAATGCTACATTTATTTTAGATAATAAAGAAGAGAAATCATCAAAAGAGTTATTTGAAAGATTAGCTTTTTTAATAAATGAAAACAAACGAATAAAAATAAAAAGTGTTAGTGGGATATTTGTTTTCAAAAAACTTGAATCTCTTGAAGATGTAGATGTTCTTTTATGTACTAATTTAAAAAATATTTCAAAATTAGTAGTAGAAGATAAACAAGCAATTGTAGCTCTTGCAAGTATTGAAAAACCTCAAATTAAATTTAGAATAAATGAAATTTATAAGATGAAAAATCAAGCTATAAAAGAGAGTATAGAAATAAGAGTTGCAAATGATTTAACTCTTTATTTACTCTCTAAAGAGCTTGAAAAATATGAAATAGATTTTTTACAAATAGAAGATGAAAATTCTTCTTATAATAGTTTTTTAGATGTAAAAGCTGATGTTGAAGTAAATATTGATATTCCAAAAATTATCTATTGTGAGAATAAGAAGCTTATACTTGCTTCAAACTCTTATCCTAAGAATCTTGATGTGATTTATGAAAGATTTGAAGAAAAAAATAAAGCTCAATTTATGACTGTTTTATCAGAAAATATGCTTTTTGATAAAGCAATTTTAAACTTCTATCTTTCAAGAAAAAATGATGATAGATTTACTTTTTATTCTGAAGAGTTAAATGGTTTTGTTGATATTTCAAAAAGCTTTTCTTTACCTAAAGATATGAGTGAACTTTATAAACAAATAAGTGAATCAAAAAGTGGAGATAGACTTTTAGAAAACTATAAAAAGAAGTTTTCGCTTGAGTATGAAAACTCTTTATCTTTTGATTTTAAAGCTTTAGGAATAAAATCATTTTTATCATATTTTAAAGTAGCAAAAGAGATTTTAGGTTTTGAAAATGAGATTTTGATAAATGCACAAAATTGTCATTTAGAAAAAGGACCTAGAGTTGATTTTAAAATGATAGAGAATGAAAAACTCTCATTAAGAGAGTTTGATTATGTTTCTATGTTTAAATCAGCAATGAGTTTTAAACTAGCAGGAGTAGATGAAGTTACTCTGTCTTTAGGTTTTATTGATAGTTTAGCTAGTTTTATTGCAAGTGAAGTTGATAATATAAATGACTTTTATGAAGTTGAAGGTGTAAGTTTATGTGGTGATATGTTTACATATGATATATTTACTAAATTAGTTTTAAAAAATATTACAAAGAACTATAGAATCCATTTCAATAGGGAGTTTGTAATAGATAAATAAAGAGGTTAAATGCTTACATATAAAATTAGAGTAAAAGGTATTGTTCAAGGAGTTGGATTTAGACCTTTTGTTTTTAATTTAGCCTCAAAATATTCTATAAATGGTTGGGTAAATAATGATGAAAAAGGAGTAAATATACTTGCTTTTTCATCAAAAGAAAATATTGAAAACTTTATAAAAGAGTTAAAAGAAAACCCACCACCTCTTTCAAAAATTGATTCTATAGATATAGAAGAATTAAACTCAACAAAGATATATACGAAATTTGAAATAAAAAAAAGTGAAACAAATAATAACAAATCAACAATTATAAGTCCTGATATGGCTATTTGCCAAGATTGTATTGATGATATAAATGATGAATCAAACTTTAGAGCAAACTATGCTTTAACAAATTGCACCAACTGTGGACCAAGATACTCTATAATTAAAACAGTTCCCTATGATAGATGTAATACTTCAATGGCAGAGTTTATACTTTGTGAAACTTGTAAAAAAGAGTATGAAGACCCAACAAATAGAAGATATCATGCTCAACCAGTTGCTTGTGAAAAATGTGGACCACAAGTTAAACTTTATGATAAAAATAATGAGAAAATCCTTTCATCTTTTAAAGCTATAAAAGAAGTAGCAACTTTAATAAATAGTGGAAAAATAGTAGCCATAAAAGGCTTAGGTGGCTTTCATTTAGTTTGTGATGCAACAAATGAGGAAGTTGTAAATATTTTACGGCAAAGGAAAAATAGACCTACTAAACCCTTTGCAGTGATGTTTAAAAGTATAGTGCAAATAAAAGAGAATACCTCTTTAACAAAAAAAGAGGAAGAGCTTTTAACTTCAAAAGAGAAACCCATAGTTTTAGTTAGAAAAAAAGATAAGAGTAGTTTATCAAATAGTGTTGCCCCAAATATAAATAGGTTAGGGTGTTTTCTTCCATACACACCTTTACATCATCTGCTTTTTAGGTTTTTAGATAATCCAATAGTTGCAACAAGTGCAAACTTAAAAGATGAACCAATCATAAGATTTAAAGATGAAGTCTTAGAAAAACTTGGAAATGTTATAGATTTTGTACTGGATTTTAATAGAGATATTGTAAATGCTTGTGATGACTCTGTTGTTCAAGTTGTAAATGATGAGATTTCTAAATTAAGAAATGCAAGAGGTTATGCTCCTACTTCTTTGAAATTAGAGAAAAAAGTTTCTAAAAAAATATTAGCCCTTGGTGCAAATCAAAAATCAACCATAGCTTTAGCCTTTGAAGATAATCTTATTTTATCACCTCATATTGGGGATTTAAACTCAATTGAGTCAATGGAGTATTTTACAAGGACTATTGAGACTTTTAAAAACTTTTATGATTTTGAGCCTGATTTAATAGTTTGTGATAAACATCCAAATTATGAGAGTACAAAATGGGCAAAGAGTTTAAATAAAGAGCTTATTTTTATACAACATCATTATGCTCATATCTTGTCAACAATGGCAGAGTATAAGTTAAAAGAAAAAGTTCTTGGTTTTGCTTTTGATGGAACAGGATATGGAGATGATGGAAATATTTGGGGTGGAGAGGTTTTTATTTGTAATAATAAAACCTATGAAAGAGCCTATCATCTAAAATATTTTAAACTTTTAGGTGGGGAAAAGGCAGTAAAAGAACCTAGAAGAGTTGCATTATCCTTACTTTTTGATACTTTTACTTTAGAAGAGGTTTTATCTTTAGATAATAGTATTGTAAAGCAGTTTAGTGAGCAAGAAATTAAAATGTTTCATATGGTTTGGTTAAAAGGTTTAAATACTCCTCTTACTAGTTCTATGGGAAGACTATTTGATGCAATAGCATCTTTGGCTAATCTTGTACATTTTCAGAGTTTTGAAGGGGAAACTGGACTTGCAATTGAACAAAATTATGATGAAACTATTGTTGAGAGTTTTGATTTTGAAATTATTGAAAAGCAAATTGACTTATCCCTGATGATTAAACAAATAGTACAAGAAAATGATATAAAAGTTATTTGTTCTAAATTTTTAAATACTTTAGTTAAAATAATTTTAACTATCTCAAAAAATCATGAAAATTTACCACTGCTGTTTAGTGGTGGAGTCTTCCAAAATAAAAGCTTATTAGAACAACTATCAAAGGCTTTAAATCATAAGCAAATAAAATATTACTATTCAAAAGAAATTCCTTTAAATGATGGGGGAATTTCAGTTGGGCAAATCTACCATTCTTTATAATATATAATATTATAATAATATATAAAGAAATATTATTTTAAAATATAAAAAACTATAAGGAAGAAGAATGAAAAGTTTGTCAATTATATTTGGTGCAATTACTTCAGTTTTTATATTTACCGGATGTTCTGTAAATGTTCAGAATATAAATAATGTTTCTAAAAAAGAAGATTATTCTAAATTAAATGAGATAACAATGATTGGTTATAAAAAAGGAACTGAAATTAAGTATCGTAAAAGGACACTTAATAAATGTAAAGCTGATTATGAGTTAATTAGTAATAAAGTAATGAAGCTTGCTTTTTTAGAAGAAAAGTTTATTATGAGAGATATTGATATTAAATTTATAACAGATAATAGTGAGCCAATATCAAGAGTTTTAATAGTAAGACCTGCTTTGTATAATTGTGCATATAAATTAGTTGATGTTGAAGTTTCTCTTTATGATATAGAAGAAGTTACTCAAAAATGGAAAAGTCAAGAAAAGAAAAATAGTATAAAAGATTTAACAGAATTAAAAGATAGTAATATTATTTATAGAAAAGTTCTTACTCTTAACCAAGCTGATATTATGAAAAAAGATAGTGATATTCTTGCAGAAACTATAATAAAAGCTTTATCAAAGGTAATTGACCTTCCTAAAGTAACAAAAGATCTTGAAACTGTAAAAAAAGAGCAAGCACTTAAATATATAAGTTGTGATAATGCCCCTACAGAGTTTGGTTTATGGCAAAAAAACAATGGGACTTTATGTATTGGAAAGATTGGACTGCAAAAAGCTAAGCAAAAATTTTCACAATCAAGTAATGATATATTTAATATGGCTACAGGACAAAAGCATTATAAAATAGATAATACTACATGCAAAGATTTAGTTTTAACTTATGCAAGCGGAAAAAAAGAAGATGATACTGTTAGTTTAAGAGATACATATAAAAATCAATTATTAAAATATTATGATAATAAATGTGAAATAGATAATATAAATGAAGTTAATTTTATTTCTTGTAAAAAAGATAAAATAAAAGAATATTATTTGGAAAACAGTAAAACTTTTGAAAATAGAATTTATGATAAAAACCTAGTTCAAATGGATGAAATGTGTTTTAATAAATTTAAAAAAGCTTTTACTTTAAATAAAAATACTCAATTATGGCAAACTATTTATGGTTCAAATAATTTAGGGTGGAATACTTTTGGAGATAATAGTTTAACAAAAACAAAGTATGATATAAATGGATATGATATAAATGGTTGGAATAAAGAAGGAATTAATAAAGATACTCAAACAAAATATGACAAAAATGGTTTTACAAAAAATGGTGAAAATAAGTATGGAATTGATAAAGATGGATGGAGCCCAGTACTTAAAAAATTTGTAAAAACAAAGTCAGAAAAAGATAAAATCTCTACTTTTAAAGTAAGAGATTTCAAATCATTTTCTACAAATGATTTATATAATAGGTCTAACTATGATAAAGTTTACTTATTAAAAGAAAATGATGGTATGAAGTTAGTAGCTGAACAAAAAATTAAAAATAATGATAAAGTAGTAATGATAAAAAAATACTTTTTTAAAGGTAGAAATAAACCTATTTTTAATTTAAAAGATCCTAGTGCTCCTGCTTTTGAAGCAATAGAATTTGAAAAAATAATAGAAGAAAAAGTTAATTAATAAAAATTAAACCTAGGAGCTACTATTATCCTAGGTTTATAACTAAATAATATCATTTATCATAAATATAAAGTTTTTTCAAAATTTCAAAAAATTACATAAAAGTCACAACTTTATTTAACTTAAATTTTGCTAGAATCGTTGCTTTGTATTAAGGAGAAGCATTGATTACTTCAAGATTTAGTAAACTAGGATTCATTTTAGCTGCTGTAGGATCGGCAGTTGGTTTAGGTAATATCTGGAAATTTCCATATGTTACTGGAGAGTATGGTGGTGGTGCATTTGTACTTGTTTATTTAATTACTGCACTTTTTATTGGTGTTTTTGTTCTTATTTCTGAATTAGTTATTGGTAAATTAGGAAGAAGTGATGCTGTAACTATGTTTGAAACTTTAGCAACAAAACATAAAAAGTTATGGAAATATGCAGGTTTTATTATAATTGTTCCATTAATTATTCTTGCTTATTATTCTGTTGTTATTGGTTGGATTTTCCATTATATTGCAATCTCTATTCAAGGTTTACCTCAAACAGTAGAGCAGTCAAAAGATATTTTTATAGGTCTTTTAACTACTGATATTCAGACTCAATTACTTTATCATACTGTTGTTTTTGTATTAGTTACTGCAATTATTTTACAAGGTATTAAAGACGGAATTGAAAAAATAAATAAAATTTTAATGCCATTATTAGGTATTATCTTAGCAATTTTACTTGTTTATTCAATTAATGTGGATAGTTTCTCTAAAGCTTTCCAATTTATGTTTAACCCTGATTTTACAAAACTATCTTCTGAAGCAGTAGTTGTTGCAATTGGACAAGCATTTTATACACTATCTTTAGGTATGGGTATTATTATTACATATGCAGCTTCATTACCAAAAGATAGTAATGTTGTTAAATCATCTATTTTAATCTCAATTATTGATACAATGGTTGCAATTGTTGCTGGTCTTATCATCTTTACTCTTTTATTTGATAAAGGAGCTGAATCAACAAAAGGGGCTGGATTAGTATTTATCTCTTTACCATCAGTATTTTATGAGTTTGGTTCAATTGGTTCTTTTTTAGCATTATTATTTTTTATTGCTATTGCTTTTGCTGGTATTACTTCTGCAATCTCTATGTTAGAGCCAACAGTAGAGTATTTTGAAAATAGATTTAACTTCTCAAGAATTAAAGCTGCAATGATTTGTAGTATTTTCTTTTATGTATTAGGTATTGCTGCACTATTATCTAATATTGAATCTTACTCTTCTGTTCTTATGATAGGAGAAAAGGGTTTATTTGATTGGTTAGATTTTGTTTGTTCTACAATTTTAGTACCAATAGGTGGAATCTTAGTTGTTGTATTTATTGGACATTATATGGATAAAGAAGCAGTTGAAAATGAGCTTATTCCATTAATGGGTACTGCTTTAACAAAATTCTGGTTCTTTATGGTTAGATTTGTAATTCCATTTGCACTAATCATTGTAATTTTAAATGAGACAGGAATTTTTAAATTCTAATCTAAAAAAATGTACAATTAGAAAAAATAAAAAGCAGAGGCTTAGGTCTCTGCTTTTTTTATAAACTTTAAAAAGGAAACAGATGATTAAAACAACTAATGAAATCTCAACTGAAGATGGATATTCAAGATATAATTTTTTTGAAATACATCCAGATTTAGAAGCTATAATTCATAAAGATTATCAAAAATATGGAACTAAAGATTTTGATAGAGATGAGTATTGTGAAGAGATGTATAAACAAAACTTTTATGATAAATATGATGAAGTAGCATATAAAGAAGTTTATGAAAGATATATCAATAATCAAAATTTCAAAGATAAAGCAAAATTTATTTATAGCATTATTGATTTTGATAAGTATAAAGAGTTTGTAGCTTTAAATGAGACAATTGAAAATCCAGCTGAGTTAATTATTTCATATAGTATTTTAGATAATTCTGGAGTAAAAGTAAATATTTATAATATCTCAATAAGTGATATTGCTTTTGTATTTTAAATAAATAGTTAGAATTTTCTAACTATTTATCTTAATTGTATTTTTCCCTTCAAACTCTTTTTCATCAGCATTTTTTACAATAGTATTGGCAATTTCTGAGGTATTGATTGCAATATTTTGTGTCTTGCTAGCAATTTGTACATTGTTTTGTGTTTGTGTATCTAAAGAGTTAATAGCACTATTTATTTGTAAAATACCTATTTGCTGTTCTCTTGATGCATTTGAAATATCAGAAATAAGTTCTACAGTTTCATTGATATTCTCTTTTAAATTTGAATATCCTTCTTTCATCTCATTTGCTATTTCTTTACCTTCATTTGCTTTTATTGTTGCAGTTTCTACTAAGGTTTTTATCTGTTTTGCAGCTTCTGCTGATCTATTTGCAAGATTTCTTACTTCTGCTGATACCACAGCAAAACCTTTACCTGCTTCTCCAGCTGTTGCAGCTTCAACTGCTGCATTAAGAGAAAGAATATTTGTTTGAAAAGCAATTTGGTCTATTACAGAAATAGCTTCATTTATGGAACTAACTTGTTTATCTATTTCATTCATAGCTTCATTTGTTTTAAGGGCTAAGCTTTCTCCTTTATTTGCAGAGTTTGTTACATTTTTTGTTAAGTTATTCATTTGAGAGATTTTATTTGTTGTAAGAGCAATATTACTTGTAATCTCTTCTAAAGCAGAAGCTGTCTCTTCTAATGATGTTGCTGCTTCATTTGAACTTCTATTTAAAATATCAACATTTCCTAAAAGAGTTTTTGCACTATCATTTAAAACTAAACCATTTTTTTTGTTTTCAATTAACATTTTTGTAATAGAGATACCCAAACTATTTACTCCTGTAGCAAGTTTTTCTAAATGCTCTTTTATCCCTTTTGTATCGACTTTTTTAAGATAGTTGTAGTTTGAGAATTCTTCTAAAACATCTAAAATATTCTCAATATTATTTTCTAAAGTATTTCCCATATTATTTAATACATCTTTTAATTTATTTAAAGAGGGATTAGATACTTCAGTAGTGATTCTTTGACATAAGTCTCCTTGTTCAAACTCACTTAGAACTAAAACAGTCTCTTCTATTATCTTTTTATCTTCTTCAATACTCTTTTTAGTTTTTAAAATATTTTTATTTACTATTTCTGCCATAATTCCAATCTCTGTTTTTGAATTACTTTTAAATAATTCAATATCAGATATTTCTCTATTAACATATTTAAAAAAGTTTAATAAACCTTCTTGGAACTCTTTTAATTCACTACTAATATTTCTAGGAATAAAAATTGCTATTAATGCAATAAAAGTAAGAACAATAATAGAAACAAGAGTTAAAATAATTTGAATAGCACTATTAGTACTTGAAACATCATTTCCTATAAAAGTTTGTTCTTTTTTAACAGACTCTTTTATTGTTTCTGCTGTTTGAGCTATTTTTGGTTCTAAAATATTCATCTTATCAATAAAACTATTTGTTATATTAATTGCTTCTGTAATACCTTTTAAATCACTAATATAAAAGTTTATAAACTTAGTAGCCTCTTCAAAACTTTCAATATTATTTTTATTTTGAAGTTGTTCATTTATTATGGCAATTCTTTTTTTAAGTAAGGTAAACTCTTTTTTTGCTTCTTGATTATCTACTTCCTTACTTGAAATTAGAAACTTTGTTGTATGTAATCTTGCTAGAAGCAAAGTTCTAATACTTTGTGCTACTTCTAATGCAGTATTTGAGTTATTGCTTTTTTCAACTTCTTTCATAATTGAAGTTAAAAGTGATTCAATATTTTTTCCATATACACTTAGGTTTGTAAAGAGTTCATCTCTTAGACTCATATAAATAATTACATCTGCAAACTGTTTTTTGTACTCATTCAAATCAGTTTCCATCTCTTTGATTAAAGTAGCTCTTCTCTTATCTTCTACGCTACTTTTTACTTCTTTTATATATTTTTCATTTATATTAAAATAAGTCATAAATTCATCAATGTTTTTTTGTGAGCCTGTACTTATAAAATCTTTTACATTCATTTTTAAAATAAGCATATTAGCTTGAATTTGATTTATTAAGTGGGTTTCATTTGACATAGTTCTATAGGTTTTAAACCCAGTTATAGATTTGTCAATTCCAAAAATACTATATGCACTTACAAGTATAAGTAAAATAGAGATTATCGAAAAAGCGATAGTTAGTTTTCTTTTAATAGAAAAATTATTCATTTTTACTCCGATTAAAATTGATAATGAATATCAAAAAGAATTAATAAAAAGTAAAATAATAATTAAAAAATAAAAAAACTAGCTTAAAAATAAGGTATTTTGATTATAAATATTAGAATATATTATAAAGATAACAAATTAATAATAAAACCACTTTTTTAGTGGTTTTATTATGTAGGAATTATGTAGCTTAACTATTGATTTTAAGAGGCTTTACTCTTCTTTCAATAATAAAAGCTCCAAAAGGAATTAAAGATAAAACAAATAGTTGTAAAATAAATCCATTTTCCCACTCTTCTTTAATTTTTGCTTCTAAAAGAGAAATCATAAAAATAATAAATAAAACTCCGTGAGCCATTCCTACAATTTTAACTAATGATGGTTCTCCACCAATATATTTTATTGGCATAGCTATAAATACTAAAATTAAAAATGATAAACCTTCAATAGCAGAAATTACTCTAAATCGTCCTAAAGCATTACTAAGCATCTAATTTTTCCTCAACTTTTTATGAAATTATATTGTAAAAGGATTATACTTTGTTTAGAGTGGAAATTAAGTGTACTAATTAAAGTATAGATTTTTTAGGATTTTTATTTGCTCATTTTGTAGATAATTAAATTTGAATTCACACTCTTTTAAATAGAAGAAGAAGTTTTCTTCATCTATTCCTTTATACTTACGAAGATTCTTTTCTAAATATTTCCAAAAAATATTTAAAGGAGTAGAGTATGAATCTTTTGAAAAAACTTTATGCCATCTTAAAAAGTTTTCAAAAGTTTTGTTGTCTTCTTCATTGTTATAAACTGGAAGTTTTGGCATAAGTAGAGTATAGATTTTTTCATTTGAATAAAAACCTATAATATTTATTGCATTGTATAAAGACTTTTTTTTGATTTTTTTCTGTTTATCTGTAAAATAATAAAACTCTTCATATGAACTATTATCTTTGATTGAAGAATGATAAGCATCTTCTAGATAGTTTGCAATAAGTTTTCTAAAAAGGTCATATCTATTTTTGATTGTACGGTAATTTACATTTAAAAGTTTTGCACATTTGTTTGCACTAACTTGATTACAAAAAAACTCTATTACATTAATATCTGTTTCGAATTTTTTTACAGAAAACTTTCTTTTACAAAAGGAGCATTTTTTGTAATTGTCTTGTAAGTCATATAAATGTTTGTTGTTGCAAAAGGGACATCTTTTTATCATGGTAACAATTCTACTATTTTTGTCCTAAAAGTACATAAGTCTAGGATGATATTAGCTAAATTTCAGTTTTCTGTAAATAAACTGCTATATATAAATGAATATTCATTAAAAGGAAAAAATATGTGTAAAGATTGCGGTTGTAGCATCACAGACCATCACCATCATCATAGTCATGAACACTCTCATGACCATAGTCATTCTGATTCAGCTTCTCATCAAGCTGCTCATGAAACACTTCATCATAACCCACAATTAAATGATAGTAAAACAGTTGCAGTTATAAAAAAGATTTTAGATAAAAATGACCATGAAGCTGCTCATAATAGAGCACATTTTGATAAACAAAATGTTTTAGGTATCAATCTTATGTCAAGCCCAGGAAGTGGAAAAACAACTCTACTAGAGCATTTAGCACCTTTAGTTGATTTTAAATTTGGTGTAGTTGAAGGGGATTTAGAGACAAATAAAGATGCTGATAGATTAAAAGCAAAGGGAATTAAAGCTGTTCAAATTCAAACAGGAAGTGCTTGTCACTTAGATGCCTTTATGGTTCATAAAGGTTTACATGATATGCCTTTAGAGGACTTAGATGTATGTTTTGTAGAAAATGTTGGTAACTTAGTTTGTCCAGCTTCTTATGATGTGGGAACTCATTTAAATATAGTTTTAGTATCTGTACCAGAAGGGGAAGATAAAATTGCTAAGTATCCAGTAATGTTTAGAACTGCTGATTTAATTCTGTTTACAAAAGTAGACTTACTTCCATATTTTGAATATGATTTAGAAAAAGAGAAAGAGTGTGCAAGAAAATTAAAACCAAGCGTTGATATTTTAGAAGTTTCTACAAAAGATGAAGATAGTTTAAAAGCTGTTGTTGAGTGGATTAATTTTAAAAGAAAGATGAGATAAGCGTAATTCATTACGCCCTTTAGAGTTTGCTTCTTTAAATGGAATTTATTTCCATTGGTAAAAGAAGTTATTAAATATATAGGTCCCTTGCAAGGTACCCTAAAAAAATCTGATGATTTTTTTAGGCACCGATAATGGGACATTTTTTAAGGAGAATTAAAAGGTGTGTTTATCAATCCCTTCAAAAGTAACTCATATAGATGAGGAGAATAATATTGCAACTGTAGATACTATGGGAGTTGAAAGAAAAGCTTCTTTAGACTTAATAGATCAACCAGTTGTTGTTGGAGATTATGTATTAATCCATATTGGTTTTGCAATGAATAAAATAGATGAAGAGGATGCTTTAGCCTCTTTGGAAGTTTATAAAGAAATAATAGAAAAAATGGAAGAAGAGGAGCGTAGGCAAGCTATACTAGAAGATGATGCTTGCGCAAATAGAGGCTAAAATGAGTCAATTAAAGCTAAAGGATTTATATGATGGGTTTAGAGACCCTGAGACAATAAAAGCTTTTAAAAAAATCATTGAAGAAGATGCTAAAAAACTTGAAAAACCAATAAATATTATGGAGGTTTGTGGTGGACATACTCATACTATTATGAAGTATGGAATACCTCAATTATTACCTTCAAACATAAACTTTATACATGGTCCTGGATGTCCTGTTTGTATTATGCCAAAAGAGAGAATAGACCATGCATATATTTTAAGTATGCAAGAGGATGTAATCTTAGTAACTTTAGGGGATATGATAAAAGTACCTGGAAGTAATGGAAGTCTGCAAGATGCAAGAAGTAAAGGTGCTGATGTAAGATTTGTATACTCTCCTATGGATTGCATAAAAATTGCAAATGAAAATCCAAATAAAAAAGTTATCTTCTTTGCTATTGGTTTTGAGACAACTACACCTATGACTGCTGCTTTATTAGATGTTGTAATAAAACAAGATATAAAAAATATATACTTTCATATAAATCATGTGACAGTTCCTGAGGTAATGAAAGAGTTGATAGATAGTAGAGATGAACATGTTGATTCATATAACCATCAAATAGATGCTTTTTTAGGACCTTCTCATGTTTCTGTTATTAGTGGAAGTAAAATATATGAAGAGTTTCCAAGAGATTATAATAAACCAGTAGTAGTTGCAGGTTTTGAGCCAGTAGATGTAATGCAATCAATCTTAATGATAATTAAACAATTTATTGAAAATAGATGTGAACTTGAAATAGAGTATAAAAGATTAGTCTCTTATGAGGGAAATATAAAAGCACAAGAATTAATCAATAAATATTTTAAAAAAAGCTCTTTATTTAAATGGAGAGGTTTAGGAAATATCAAAGATTCTGGACTTAAACTTAGAGATGAATATTTAACATATGATGCAGAACATATTTATAAAGATATTTTACCTATAGGGGAAATAGAAGACCATAAACTTTGTATTTGTGGAGATATTTTAAGGGGAATGGCAACTCCTCCTGAGTGTACTATTTTTGGAACAGCATGTAAACCAAGTACTCCTATTGGTTCTTGTATGGTGAGCAGTGAAGGTGCTTGTGCGGCATACTATAAATATGGTAATCTCTTATAAAAGGATATTAGACTTCATCTTTATATATTATTTCATCGTTGAATCTAAAAATTTAAATAGTCATTTACTAGAAGTAAACTTCTACTTAAATTTTTAGCTCTGTCTTGAACTAGAAATAAAATATAAAATCTACTATCCTTTTATATAAGAAGAATAATTAAGAATAAATAGTTAAAGAGAAAAGAAATGAAAACAATAACTTTAGCCCATGGAAACGGTGGACAAGAGAACAATGAACTTATTTCAAAGGTTTTTTATAAAGCCTTTAAAAATGATATTTTAGACAAAAGTGAAGATGCAGCAGTTATTGAAGATGGTAATTTAGCTTTTTCAACTGACTCTTTTACTGTAAGCCCTCTATTTTTCAATGGAGCAGATATAGGAAAATTAGCCATTTGTGGAACTTGTAATGACTTAGCTATGATGGGTGCAAAACCTAAATATTTAACTTGCTCTGTTATTATTGAAGAGGGTTTTGATAAAAGAACTTTAGACAAGATTGTAAAGAGTATGAAAGAGGAGCTTGAAGTAAATGGTGCAATTATTGTAAGTGGTGATACAAAGGTAGTACCAAGAGGTAGTGTAGATAAAATCTTTATAAATACAACTGGTATTGGAGAAATACAATATAAAGGTATTAGTTCAAACAATATTACAAGTGAAGATACTATCTTAGTAAGCAGAGATATAGGAGCACATGGAGCAACTATTTTTGCAAGCAGAGAAGGTATTGATATGAATACAAACCTAAAATCTGATTGTGCTTCACTTTATCCACAAGTAAAAGCTTTAATTGATGCAGACCTTAAAATAACTGCTTTAAGAGATGCTACAAGAGGTGGAGTTAGTGCCGTTTTAAATGAGTGGGCAAAACAATCTAATATCTGTATCGAAGTAGAAGAGGCTTCTATTCCAATATCTGATGAGGTAACTGGTATTTGTGAATTACTTGGTTTTGAAGCAATGGCTTTAGCAAATGAAGGAACATTTGTACTTGCTATTAAAAATGAAGATGCACAAAAAGCTTTAGAGATTTTAAAACAGACAAATGAAACAGCTTCAATTATAGGTTCTGTATCTGCTGAACATCTTGGAAAAGTTGTATTAAACTCTGCTTGGGGAACAAAAAGATTTTTAGAGTTACCAACTGGTGAATTACTACCAAGAATTTGTTAAGAGTTTAGATGAAAATCCTACTTCTTATTAGCTCTTTTAATTCCTTATCTCAAAGAGTATTTTGTGAATTAAAAGAGTTAAACTATGAAGTTCGTATATGTTTATCTTCACAAGAAAACTTAATAGAAGAGATAAAAGAGTTTAACCCTTCACTTATTTTTTGTCCCTTTTTAAAAGAGTATTTAAAAGAAGATATAACTTCAAACTATTCTACTTTTATTTTACACCCTGGAATTATTGGAGATAGAGGTCATCAATCTTTAGACCATGCTATTAATGATGAAAAAAAACAATGGGGTGTGGTAATATTAAAAGCAAATGAAGAGTTAGATGCAGGAGATATTTATGCAAGTTCTAACTTTTTTATGAGAGATACAAGTAAAGCTTCAATCTATAGAAATGAAGTTTGTGATGCTACTTCAAAAGCTTTAAAAGAGTTACTTATTAATCTAAAAAACACAGAGTTTAAACCCATACCACAAATAAAAAATGAGATACATCCAAGATTAACACAAGAGAATAGAAAAATAGTTTGGGAAAAAGATACAACTCAAGATATTATCAAAAAAATAAATATGAGCGACTCTTATCCTGGCGTAAAAGAGGAGTTTTTTGGAATCACTTGTTTTCTTTATGGAGTACACAAAGAGAGTAATTTTAGAGGCAAACCCAAAGAGATAATAGCTAAAAGAGATGGAGCTATTTGTGTTGGAACAATTGATGGAGCTGTTTGGATAAGTCATTTAAAAGAAGAGAATAGGTTTAAATTACCTGCTACTTATGTTTTAAAAGAGAAGTTAAAAGGTGTAAAAGAACAAAGAATACCTTTAATCCTAGAAAATAAAGAAGAAACCTTTTATGAGATATATGTAAAAAGAGAAGCTGAGATTGCTTACTTATATTTTAATTTTCATAATGGAGCTATGAATTCAGAACAAGCAATAAGACTAAAATATGCAATTGATTTTTTAAAAGAGAATTGTAAAGTTCTAGTTCTTTGTGGAGGAGAAGAGTTCTTTTCAAATGGAATACATCTTAATATTCTTGAAGATAGTAAAAAACAAGGAGAAGATGGCTGGAGTAATATAAATGCAATGAATGATGTAGTTAAATCAATTCTTTTTGCAGAAGATATTATAACAGTTGCCTCTTTTTCAAAGAACTCTGGAGCAGGGGGAGTTTTTTTAGGACTTAGCTGTGATTATACTATTGCAAAAGAGGGCGTAGTTTTTAATCCTCATTATAAAACTATGGGATTAACTGGCAGTGAATATCATACATATACTTTTTATAAAAGAGTAGAAAAAAGTGTAGCTGATGAGATTCTTACAAAAACTATTCCTATAGGAAGTAAAAGAGCAAAAGAGATAGGAATGCTTGATGAGGTATATAAAGAAGAGGACTATGAACAAAACTTAGAAAAGTTTTGTCAAAGCCTAATCGAAGATGAAGAGAGTTTTGAAATTTTTATAGAAAAAAAGAGTGATTTTCTTTTTGAAAATGAGTCTAAGATAGAATTATGTAAAGAGAAAGAACTAAAAATAATGTATCCAGAATTTTGGGATAAGAGTAGTACCTTTCATAAATTAAGAAATGAGTTCATTTATAAAAAAGAGCATAAAGAGAGTTTAGAAAGATTAAAGGAGTTATCAAATGCATGAATATTCAATTGTTCAATCACTTTTAGAGTCTTGTGAAGAGCATGCAAGACAAAATGAATCAACAAATGTAACAAAAGTTATTGTTAAAATAGGAGTATTATCAGGAGTAGAACCAGACTTATTACAAACTGCATTTGATACATTTAAAGAGAAAACAGTATGTGAAAATGCCGACTTTATAATAAATAGACAAAAAGTTGTAATTACTTGTTTATCCTGTGATGAAGAATCAACTCTTGAAAAAAATGAGTTTGCTTGTCCCAAATGTAACTCAACACAAGTAAAAGTTATAGATGGAGAGGATATGTATTTAATGAGTTTGGAAATGAACTAATTTTTTATACTATTTTTCTATAATTTATACACAATTTATAAAAACTTTTTGCTTTTTTATGCTAATGTATTAAGTATTTTTTTTAAGGAGAGTGTATGAAAAAAGTAATTAGTTTAGCTCTTGCTTCAGCATTAACTGCTGGTGTAGCAATGGCAAAGGAGATTAAAGTTGGTGCAGTTATGCCTATGTCAGGTCCTTTAGCTGCATACGGACAAGTAACAAACTTAGGTGTTGAGTTAGCACACAAACTACAGCCTACGTTAAAAAATGGGGATACAGTTAAAATAGTACTTATTGATAATAAAGGTGATAAAGTTGAAACTGCAAATGCAACGACAAGACTTATTTCATCTGATAATGTAGTAGCTATTTTAGGTGCATTAACATCTACAAATACAGCACAAACAATTGCAATTGCAGACAAGAAAAAAGTTCCAGTAATTGCTTCTGTTGCTACAAATGATAAATTAACAGCAAGAAGAACATTTGCAAATAGAGTTTGTTTTACTGATTCATTCCAAGGGGAAGTAGTTGCAAATTATGCAAAAGAGCAAGGTTATAAGACAGCAGTTGTTGTAGTTGACCAAGCACAAGTTTACTCTTTAGGTTTATCTAAAGCTTTTGAAAAAGCATTTAAAGATAATGGTGGAAAACTATTAAAGAAAATTAAAGTTACATCTGGGGACAAAGATTTTAAAGCAGTTGTTTCTCAAATTAAAACATTAAATCCAGACTTCTTATTTTTACCTTTATATCATCCAGAAGCTTCTATGATTGCTAGACAATCTAAACAGTTAGGTTTAGAAAAACCAATGTTTAGTGGAGATGGTGTTGCAAATCAAACATTTATTGATTTAGGTGGAGAGTCAGTAGAAGGTTATATGTTTACAGACTTCTTTGATTATACAAATCCTCCATCACAAACTTCAGCAGAATTTATTAAATTCCATGAAAAAGAGACTGGTAAAAAAGAGGTTAACTCATTTACAGCACTTGGAGCAGATACTTATAATATCTTAATTGATGCAATGAACAGATGTGAAGATCCAACTGATTCAATTTGTGTTAATAATGAAATTAAAAAGACTACAAATTTTGATGGTGTTTCAGGGAAAATCACTATTAATAATGAAGGTAATGCAACAAGATCAGCAGTTATCAAAGAGATTAAAAATGGACAAGCAGGTTTTAAAGCAACTGTAAATCCATAATTTATTTTTACTTCAAAAAAGTCTAGCAAATGCTAGACTTTTTTTTTACAATAAAAAAAGTTATTACATTACAATTACAAATTACTTTTTTTATTGTATTTATTATGACAAGAATCGGGGAAAAGAATGGATATAACAACGTTTATACAACAAATGGTAAACGGTTTTAGTTTGGGTAGTATGTATGCCCTTATTGCAATCGGTTACACAATGG
This sequence comes from Halarcobacter bivalviorum, assembly GCF_003346815.1. NCBI lineage: Bacteria > Pseudomonadati > Campylobacterota > Epsilonproteobacteria > Campylobacterales > Arcobacteraceae > Halarcobacter > Halarcobacter bivalviorum. The sequence goes on along the minus strand of NZ_CP031217.1, from coordinate 1,726,853 downwards.
TTTATGGGGTGTTAAGGCTTATTAACTTTGCACATGGTGATATTATGATGGTTGGTGCCTTTTTAGGTTATACATTTATTTCAATTTTAGGATTACCTTTTCCTATTGCAGTTTTACTTGCAGTAGTTTTATCAGCTTTAGCAGGTATTATCACAGATAAAATTGCATATAAACCTTTAAGAGATGCACCTAGAATTTCTTTATTAATTACAGCAATTGGTATCTCTTTTTTCTTAGAAAATGCCTTTACAGTATTTGCTGGTGGAGTTCCAAGAGCTTTCCCAGTTCCCGAATATATGGAAAATATCTTTACTGTAGCTAATATCACTTTTTCAGTCTCTTCTATTATGGTTCCAGCTGTTACTTTATTTTTATTAGTAGGAATTTTATTTGTTTTATATAGAACAAAATACGGAATGGCAATTAGAGCTTTATCATTTGATATAAAAACAGTAAATCTAATGGGAATTGATGCAAATATGATTATCTCTATTGTTTTTGCACTTGGTTCTGCACTTGCAGCTGTTGGTGGAATTTTCTGGGTTGTAAATTATCCTTCTGTTGAACCTATGATGGGTGTTTTAGTTGGACTTAAAGCCTTTGCCGCAGCAGTTGTTGGAGGTATTGGTTCTGTAACTGGTGCTGTTTTAGGTGGATTTATTATTGGATTTACTGAAGTTGTTGTTATCGCTTTTTGGCCTGAATTAGGTGGTTTTAAAGATGCTTTTGCTTTTATTTTCTTAATTTTTGTATTAATTTTTAAACCAACTGGAATTATGGGTGAAGATTTAGAAAAGAGTAGGTTTTAATCATGATGAACGATACTATTTTCACAAAACAAAGATTAATAAATTTAGCTTTAATAGTTGTTGCAATATGGTTTACTCATTTTGCACAAGTTACTTTCGACCCATATACTGTAAGAATTATAAATAATGTTGCTATTTTTATAATTTTAGCTGTTTCATATAACCTTATCAATGGGGTTACTGGACAGTTTTCTTTAGAGCCAAATGGATTTGTTGCAATTGGTGCTTATGTTACAGCTATTTTAATTGTTGATGCAGATACTATGCTTTATCAATATGATATTGCTGACCCTTCTGAGTGGGTTTTAGCTTTACAAGCTGATTTTGCTTGGGCTTTATTAATAGCTGGTTGTTTTACTGCATTAGTTGCTTTAGCACTCTCTTTTCCAGTATTTAGAGTAAGAGGAGATTATCTTGCAATTGTTACTCTTGGTTTTGGTTTTATTATTAAAATCTTAGCAATTAATAATCCTCAAATCACAAATGGTTCTTTAGGGATGAATGATATTCCTGAGTATTCAAATCTATATTGGACTGGTGGTATTGCTATTTTTACAGTTCTTGCTATTTTAAATATTATCTACTCAAAATATGGTCGTGCTATGAAAGCAGTTCGAGATGATGAAGATGCAGCAACTGCAATGGGTGTAAATACTTTTAAAATCAAAACTTATGCTTTTACTACTTCAGCATTTTTTGAAGGTGTAGGTGGTGGATTATTAGCTGCTTTATTAACTTCAATTAGTCCAGATTTATTTACATTCTTCTTAACTTTCCAACTATTAATTATTATCGTTCTTGGTGGACTTGGTTCTACAACAGGAGCAATTTTAGGAACAATATTTGTTATGGCAGGATTAGAATGGATGAGATTCCTAGATGAGCCAATGAATATTTTTGGTTTTGAAACAGAAGGAACACCTGGTATGAGAATGGTTGTATTCTCACTAATTTTAATCATTGTAATGCTATTTGCAAGAGAAGGTTTAGTAGGTAAAAAAGAGCTATTTGAATTAAAATGGTTTAAAAAGAAAAAAGGTGGTAGCAAATGATTTTAGAAGTACAAAATGTAACTAAAAAATTTGGTGGTGTTACTGCTATAAAAGATACTACTTTTCATGTAAATGCAAAAGAGATTTATGGTCTGATTGGTCCAAATGGTGCTGGTAAAACTACTATGTTTAATATTATTACTGGAAACTATGAACCAACAGAGGGTGCTGTAAAGTTTCATGGACAAAGAATTGATGGGATAAAACCTCATAAGATTGTTCATAGAGGAATAGCAAGAACTTTTCAAAATATTAGACTTTTTAACTCAATGTCAGTACTTGATAATATTCTAATTGGCTTTGATTATCAAGCTGAATATAGCTATTTAGAGGCTATTTTTAGATTACCAAGATTCTTTAAAGAGGAAAAAAGAGTTAAAAAAAGAGCTTTTGAGATTATGGAAGTTCTTGGAATTGCCCAGTATGCAGATGAGATGGCAACTGCTTTATCATATGGAAGTCAGCGAAAAGTAGAAATAGCAAGAGCTTTAGCAGCTTCTCCACAACTCTTATTACTTGATGAGCCAGCAGCAGGTATGAATCCTCAAGAAACCCATGAATTAGCAGAACTTTTCTTTAAAATTAGAGATGAGTTTGATGTTACAATTTTACTTATTGAACATGATATGAAGTTTGTAAATAAACTTTGTGATAGAGTAATGGTTTTAGACTATGGGAAAACAATTTTTGAAGGGCATATTAAAGATGCTATTAAAGATGAAGAAGTAATAAAAGCTTATCTTGGAGATTTTAAACATGCTTAAAGTAAGAGATTTAAAAGTATATTATGGCTTAATTAATGCCGTAAAAGGTATTAATTTTGAAGTAGGTGAAGGTCAGATAGTATCACTAATTGGTTCAAATGGAGCAGGAAAAACTTCAACTTTACAATCAATTGTAAATGATGTTAAAAAAACAGGGGATATAGATTTTAAAAATAATAATATCTCAAAAATGAAGACTCATAAGATTATTCAAAATAGTATTGCATTAGTTCCAGAAGGAAGAAGATGTTTCCAAAATTTAACAATTGAAGAAAACCTAAGAATGGGTGCTTTTAACAATGATGAAAATTATGAAAGACTTCAAGACCATATGTTTGAACTTTTTCCAAGACTTATTGCTAAAAAAGGACAACTTGCTGGAACTATGAGTGGTGGAGAGCAACAGATGTTAGCAATTGCAAGAGCTTTAATGAGTTCTCCAAAACTTCTTATGCTTGATGAACCCTCTTTAGGGCTTGCTCCAAAAATTGTTGGAGAGCTTTTTGAGATTATTAAAAAATTAAGAGATGAGGGAATTACTATTTTATTAGTAGAGCAAAATGCTTTTGCAGCTTTAGAAATTTCTGATTATGCTTATGTTTTAGAAAATGGAGAAATAGCCCTTGAAGGAACTGGTTTAGAGCTTATTGATTCAGATGAAATTAGAAAAAAATATCTAGGTGGTTAAAAACCACACTAGATATACACTTTATTTAACTACTATTAACTTTAATTTTATACAATTCACTTTTATATTTATAAATACAAATATTTTTTAATTAGGATTATTATGCTTTTAATGAAATTAGAACCAAAAGAGAAATTCTCATTTTTACAACTAGCACACTATTTAGCGAGAATTGACAATGATTATGGAACAAGAGAACAAGAAGTTATTTTAGAGTATTGTGCAGAGATGGGGATAGAAAATGATAATGATTTTGAGTTAGAGAGTTTTGATTTAAAAACTACTTTAAAAGATTTTAAAAGCCAAAAGAGTAAAAAGATTGTTCTTTTGGAGCTTATGATTTTAATTCATGCAGATGATAAATTTGATTTTCAAGAGAGAAATCTTATTTTACAAATAAATGAAATTTTCCAATTGCCTCAAAAAGATATAGAGTTTTATTCTCAATGGGGGAAAGCTGCTGCTGCTTTATACACCCAAGGTAAGCTATTTATAGAGTAGTAAAATGAAACTTTTTTCATTTTAAATAATTTAATTGGTTTATTTGGATAAAATAATTGCTATGGATATCATCAGTACGTTAACTAAAAAAATTGAAAAACTTATACATGAATATGAACTTCTTAAAAAAGAGAATGAAATATTAAAACAAAATCTTGATGATTTAAAAAATGAAAATGATGAATTAGAGAGAAATAACCAAGATATGCTTTTAAAAATCGATAGTACTTTAACTTTCGTTGAGGCAAAGAGTAGTGGAAAATAAAGTGACATTTCATATAAATAATATGGCTTATACTATAAATGTAGATGATAAATTGAAAGAAGAGATTACAAGATATTTATCTACAGAAAAAAACTTAGATACAAAAGAGCTTTTAGCAGCTTATATTAGGGTGTCTCAACAATACCTTAGATTAAAAGATGATGTTGAGACTGTAACAAATAAGATACCAAATTTATAGTATCTATGAAGAGGGCATTTTCACTTATTGAAATTATTATTGTTATTGTAATTATCTCAATAGTTACAAGCTTCTTAATAGGTAAATATGCTAACTCTTTAACTAACTCTACAAAAATAACTATTAAAGCAGATATAGCTTTGATTAATAGTTCAATCTCAAAACAAAACTCTAAAAATACTCTTTTAAATGAAGAAAAAATCAACTCTTTAGATAATGCAACTTTTGATCAAAAGAACTCTTTACTTTTTACAAAGGTTTTAGATAAGCCTCTATTGTCTACTAATCAAATGGAAAAAAGTTTGGGTAAGTGGATTAAAATCTCAAACAATAGATATAGAGTATTTTTTGAAAAAGATAAATATTTAGAGTACCAATTTATTGATAATAGTTTTAAATGTAAAAGTAGCTTAGAGCTTTGTAGGGAGTTTGAATAATGAATTATTATGAAGTAGCAATATTAAAATCTCCCTTAGAAGCTTTAACTTTTCAAGCAGAAGAAGAGATAGAAATAGGTACTAAAGTAGAAGTTGTACTTAGAAATAGAAAAAACTTTTGTGAAGCAGTTATTATAAAAAAAGTAGAAGAACCTACTTTTAAATGTACTAATATTCATACTATTACAAACTTTTTTTATGATGAAAAGATGTTAGAAACAGCTAGATTTATCTCTTTATATTATGTTTGTTCAATGGGAGAGGCTTTATCTATTTTTTCTGCTTTCAACAAAGATTTTAGGGAAGAAGATTTAACTTTTAGTTTTGATTCTCAAATAGAGTTATCAGTAAAACAACAAGAGGCCTATGAGTTTTGTAAAGAAAAAAAGCAAGCTCTTCTTTTTGCAAATACAGGAAGTGGGAAAACAGAGGTTTATATTAAAGCTATTGAAGAGGTTTTAAATAGAGGTGGTCAGGCAGTTTTATTAATGCCAGAAATCTCACTAACTCCTCAAATGCAAAAAAGATTAGAAAAAGTATTTTCTAGTTCAGTTGCAATTTGGCACTCTAAAATCACAAAAAAGAGAAAAGAGAGTATTCTTCAAGAGCTACAAGAGGGAAAAATAAAACTAATTGCAGGAGCTAGGTCAGCACTTTTTTTACCTTTTAAAAATCTTCAAATAATTATTGTAGATGAAGAGCATGATGAGTCTTATAAAAGTGATAGTAAACCTAGATATCATGCAAAAGATTTAAGTGTTTATATTGCAAAAAAATATGATATAAGATTAATTTTAGGGAGTGCAACAGCTTCTTTGGCCTCTTTTAATAAAATTCCTTATTATAGATTAAAAGAGACTTTTTTTGATACAAGAAAAAAAATAGAGTTTGATGATTCTTCTTTAGATTTATCCCCAAAAGTTTTAAATAAAATAGGACAAACTTTAGCAAATAAAAATCAGGTTATTGTTTTTTTACCAACAAGAGCCAACTATAAATATCAGATTTGTACCTCTTGTGGAAAGTCTGTAGAGTGTCCTTATTGTTCTGTTTCAATGAGTTTACATAAAAATGATTTAGCCTTAAAGTGCCACTATTGTGGTTTTGCTCAAAAGATACCAGATACTTGTCCTTCTTGTAATAATGGAGTAATTCATAATTTAAGAGTAGGGACAGCTGAAATAGAGCAAAAACTTATTGAACTTTTTCCTGATAAAATAATCAAACGATTTGATAGAGATGAGATAAAAACTGATAATAAACTAAAAACAGTTTTAAATGATTTTAATAATAATAAAATTGATGTTCTTGTTGGAACTCAAATGTTATCTAAAGGTCATGATTATCATAATGTAAAACTTGCAGTAGTTCTTGGAATAGACTCTATTTTAAATATGAACTCATATAAAGCAAGGGAAAAAGCTCTCTCATTACTTATTCAAATAGCAGGTAGAAGTGGAAGAAAAGGGGATGGTGAAGTAATTGTTCAAACTCAAAATGCAGATTTCTTTGCTGAGTATCTTCAAGAAAATGATTATGCAGAGTTTTTAAAAGAGGAGTTAGAGTTTAGACAAGAGCTTTATCCTCCTTTTTTAAAGATGGCTAAAATCACTTTTGCTCATTCAAATGGTTTAAAAGTTAAAGATGAATTGGACAAATATGTAAAGCTTTTAAAACAAAAAGAGAATATCCAAGTTGTAGGTTTTGGACAATCTGCAATTTTTAAATTATCAAATAAATATCGTTATGAGATTATTTTGCGTTCTTCAAATGTAAAAGCTTTACTTCAAGCTTTACATTCGGTTACTTCTCCTATGGCAACAATTGACATGGATACAGTATATTAATTTATCTTTAGTCTCTTTATTGTATAATCCAAGCAAAAATAATAAGGAAAAATAATGGCTTTTACAAAAGATGATTTTAAAGAACTAGTATCAAATATCCAATCTCAAGCATGGTATAAAAACCCAATCGGTTTTGGTATCGCTAAAGTAGATAGAGGACAATTAAATCCTGATAAAATTTTACAAGCTACATATCCAGTAATTAACTGGGAAGAAAATTATGGAAGTGCAGCAATTTTCTTAAATGCTTTAAAAGAAGCAGGAGAAGAAATTGATACTTCAAAATCAGAATTAGTATTCAAAATTAGTGATAAATTTTTAACTTCTTGTATTGAATCTTTCAGGCCATATATTCCTGAAGCAAAAGGAAATGAACATAAAAATGTTCAAGTTATTTCTACATTAGCTTCTTTACCAATCGACTCTGGTCTTACTGCTGATGATTATAGAGTAGTATTTATTTTTGAAGATGCAAACCCTCTAAGTGCAGAATCTGTATATTTAAAACTTTATGCTTTATCAACTGGAAAAGCTGCATTAAGAAGCTTAAATCTAAATGGTGCATTTGGTCAATTACATAATAGTGCATGGGTTGGAAATAAACCAATTGAATTAGAGTGGTTAAGAGAGAATGAAATTACATTAAAATTATCTGGTAAATATCCAAGTATCACAAAAGTTGATAAATTCCCACAATTTTTAGACCATGTAATTCCTGCTGATAACACAAGAATTTTAGACACAAATAAAGTAAGAATGGGTGCTCAATTAGCAGCTGGAACTACTGTAATGCCAGGTGCTGCATATGTTAACTTTAATGCTGGAACAGAAGGTGCTGTAATGGTTGAAGGTAGAATCTCTTCTTCAGCTAAAGTTGGTGCTGGTTCTGATGTTGGTGGAGGAGCTTCAATTCTTGGTGTTCTTTCTGGAACAGATGGTGTTCCTGTAACTATTGGAGATAATACACTATTAGGTGCTAACTCTTGTACTGGTACTTCTATTGGAGATTCTTGTATTCTTGATGCAGGAGTAACAATTTTACCAGGTACAAAAATTACTCTTTCAGAAAAAGCTGTTGAGCAATTAAAAGAGATTAACCCAGGTAAAGAGATTTCTACTGTTATGAAAGGTATGGATTTCTTAGGTGTAAATGGAGTTCACTTTAGAGTAAATTCTCAAAATGGTCAAACAGTTGCGATGAGATCAACTAGAGAAGTTAAATTAAACGCTGACTTACACTAAATAAAAGAGAAGTTTCTTCTCTTTTATATCCCTATTGTTTCTCCATCTTCTGGAACTAAAACAGATTTTTCAATATTGTTTTTTTCAATAAACTCTTTTAACTCTTTTCTTGTGATGGCACTATGTCCTACTGCTTCTAAATGTGTTGCAATAATTGTTGCTTTAGGTAAAGTTAAATGAGCTTTTAAAGTATCCTCTTTTCCCATAATTATAGAACTTCCATCTGCAAGTTGTGCATCTCCTGCATTTAAAATTATAACTTCCGGTTGATACTTGTTTATTGTATTTTCTACTTCTTTACACCAAATAGTATCTCCTGCAAGATAAGTTGTTTTTTCATTTTTATGGGAAAAAATAACACCACTTACAACACCAAGTTTTTCTTTATAGTTTTTTATAAGTTCATCAGAGCCATGTTGACCCTTTGTAATAATAAGTGCTATCTCTTCAAAATAGCTATCTTCACTTAGTATTTTTATATTATTAAAACCTTTATGGGCTAAAAACTCTTTATCTTTTTGATTTTGTACGAATATAGTTTTGTTTTTATCTAAGTTTTGAATAGCTACTTCATCAAGATGATCTGGATGAGTATGAGTTACAATAACAGCATCACAGTCAACTATTTCATCTATTCTTATTGGAAGTTCAACCCTTGGCCAAGAAAGGTGGCTATTTAAAGTATTTTCAAATCCAGTATAGGCTTCTTTTTTTGCTAAAACGGGGTCTATTAAAAACTTTTTCCCTGCAAAATAAACATGTGCTGTTGCGTTTCTTATTTGTGTAAATTTCATAATAAATCCTTTTTCTTTTGTGGATTTTATTATTTCATAGTAAGAGTTTTTGCAAAAGAGGTAAAAATGACATAAAAAAGGTTATTTTAGACAAATTATAAAAAGAGAAGAAAATCTTCTCTTTTAAAGTTTTTTTAGTTTAAGTCTAAGTGAGTTTAATACAACTGTAACAGAACTAAAACTCATAGCAATTCCTGCATAAACAGGAGAAAGCATTAAACCAAAAAATGGATATAAAACTCCTGCTGCTAATGGAATACCTATTGCATTATAAATAAAGGCCCAAAAAAGATTTTGTTTGATAATCTTCATTGTCTCAATTGAAAGCTTGATACTTTTAGTTATAGAGTTAAGTTCATTGTTTATTAAAATTATATCTCCAGCATCTTTACTTATATCAGCTCCTGAATTTAGAGTAACACCAATATCAGCTTGTTTGATTGATGGAGCATCATTTATTCCATCTCCTACAAACATGACCTTGCCTTTTTTTTGAACCTCTTTTATTACATCATATTTTTGAGTTGGAATAACTTCACTATAAACTTTTTCAATACCAATTTTAGAGGCTATTTTAGAAGCAGTAATTTTATTATCACCTGTAAGTAAAATAGGTTTTATATTTTCTTTTTTTAGATTTTCAATTAACTCTTTAGCATTCTCTTTTAACTCATCTTCAAGGGCAAAAGAGCCAATACTTTCATCTTCAAATGAAGCTAAAATAACACCATTTGCTAATTCTAATCTCTCTTTATAAAACTCTAAATGAGAAGTTTTTATTTTGATATTATTCTCTTCTAAAAGTTGTATATTTCCAAGTAGAATTAGCTTTTTATCTATTTTTGCTTTTATTCCTCTTCCTGCAATAATCTCTAACTCTTCTATCTCAAAAGACTCTTTTTTTATATCTTTTAAATAAGTTACTATTGCTTTAGAAATAGGGTGTTCACTTAAGCTTTCAATAGCAAAGATTTTAGAAAAATACTTTTCATCTATATCTGTTTTTGTTACTGCTATTTCGCCTTTTGTAAGTGTTCCAGTTTTATCAAAAACAGCATATTTTATATCTTTTATAATCTCTAAGATTTCAGGGTTTTTGATTAGAATACCTTCCTTTGCACCTTTACTAACTGAACTTACAATAGCAATTGGAGTTGCAAGTCCTAAAGCACAAGGGCAAGAGATAATAAGTACAGAAATACTTGCTAAAATAGCATTTTGCATATCTCCAAAAGTAGCCCAAATTATAAAAGTAGCAAGGGCTATAATAATAACAGCAGGAACAAAAATATTTGCAATTTTATCAGCAAATCTACTAATAGGTATTTGTTTACTTTGTGCTGATTTTAGAAGCTTAATAATCTTAGATAAAGTAGTATCACTTGCTAGTTTTGTCACTTTTACAGTGATTACTCCATTTGTATTTAAAGTTCCAGATAATACTTCAGCTCCTATTTCTTTAAATACTGGCATTGATTCCCCGGTTATCATAGAAGTATCAATATCTGCACTACCTTTTATAATCTCTCCATCAGCAGGTATCTTTTCGCCAGTTTTAACTAAAATCTTATCCTCTAGTTTTAGTTCACTAGCTAGTACTTCTTTAATATTCTCTTTTTCATCAAATAAGTTTGCAATTTGAGGAGCTAAAGTCATTAACTTTTTTAAAAAATCACTCGCTTTTTGTTTTGAACGTTCCTCTAAAAATCTTCCTAATAATACAAAGGAGATAATAACAGCTGCTCCATCAAAGTACATAAACTTTAAATGTTCAGGGAAAAAAGATGGAAAGAAAACAACAAAAGTAGAATAGAAATATGCAGCACTAGTTCCAAGGGCGACTAAAACATTCATATCATAGTTTTTATTACTTAAAGCCTTATATGTTAACTTATAAAATCTTGCTCCACAAAAGAACTGCACAACTGTGGCAAGGGCAAAGATAGCATATTGTTTAACAGATGCATCAACTATACTTGAAAACATAATTACAAACATAAAAGCAGTTATCGTCATAGAAATAGAGAAAAGATTTTTTAGTTTTTTAAACTCTTTTTCTTGTGCTTTTTCAAGATGAGAAAAATCCTCTTCTACTTTATATCCTAACTGTTCAATTTTTTTTATTAAACTCTCTTTTGACATAGTTTCAGTATCAATAGTAAATTCTCCTTCACTAGAAGCAAAACTTACTTTTGAACTTTGCACACCTTTTTGTTTATTTAAAAATTTTTCTATTCCATTAGAACAGTTTACACAAGTCATTCCTGAAATATTTAAGTTTATTTTTTCTTTAGACATGATTACTTCTTTTCTTTGAGTATTAGTTTGAGCAACTCTTTTATATATTCATCTTTTATAAAATAAAAAGACATCTTTTTATCTTTTTCAAAATCAACTATTCCATATTTTTTTAATATTCTTAGTTGATGAGAAACATGAGATTGAGGGATTTGAAGTAAGTTTGTCATCTCTCCTACACAAATCTCATAATCAATTAAAGCGTATAATATTTTTGCCCTTGTTGGGTCTGCTAAAGCTTTGAAGACATTTGAAATATCAACTAAAGTCTCTTGTGAGGGAAGTATCTTATTTATATCAGAAATAAAACTGATATCTTCACAACAAGACCTGATTAGTTTTTTTTCTTTACAACAAGACATTTTATTCTTCTATAATCTCAAATCCAAGTTCTTTCATTTCTTCTTTAAACTTTATCTCTTGTTTTTCATCTTTTATTTCAACAGATACTTCTCTTGGTTCTTTACTTAAATCAATTGTAATTTCTCCAAACTCCTCTTCAAGTGAAGCTTTAATAAGGTTTGAACAACTTCCACAAGCTATATTATTTGCTCTATATAGTTTTTTCATCTTTAATCCTTTTATATGATAAATATTTCATATGATATTATCATCATGTGAAATAAATGTCAAGGTTTTTTTGGGTAAAATTTGACTTATAAAAAGTCATTTAGGACAAAAATGAAGATTGCAATAGTAGTTTTAAAGAATGTATTAAAGTCAACAGCTTATGGAATAGAGGAGATATTTTCTTTTAATAATAAGCTTTGTAAGTCAAAAGAGGAAGAGGAGATAGAGACTACTTTTGTAGGTTCTGAAGAGTTTAAATATTTTGATTGTAAACCTTTTGATGAAAGGATAGTTTATGATATCGTGATTATTCCTCCTATGTTAAAAGATAGACTTGAGGAGTTAATTACAAAAGAGTTAATCTCTTGGTTAAAGTTTCAACATTCAAAAAAAGCTCTTTTAGCTTCTGCTTGTCTTGGAAGTATAGTTTTAGCAAAAACAAAACTACTTGATAGAAAAAAAGCTACAACTCATTGGGCATATGAAGAGTATTTTAAACTTAATTTTCCCAAAATTAATATTGATGTAAATAAAATTTTAATTGATGAAAAAGATATTATAACTGCTGGTGGAGTAACTGCTTATGTGGATTTATGTCTATATCTTATTGAAAAATATTTTAGCAATAGAACTGCTACTCAACTTGCAAATTTACTAGTTGTTGATAAGGGTAGGGAGTCTCAACAATCATATAAAAGTTTTTCTACAGTTTTTTTATATGATGACAAAGAGATAAAAGAGCTTGTTTTTTGGTTGAAAGAAAATCTACATCAGCAAATATCGATAGAGGATTTAGCCAAACAAATAGATTCTTCTTCTAAAACCTTTACAAGAAGATTTAATAAGGCTTTAAATATTTCACCAATAAAGTATTTACAGATTTTAAGAGCTGAAAAGGCAAAAGAGTTATTGATTTGTACAAATAAAAGTTTTAGTGAAATCACTTTTGAGGTAGGTTATTTTGATGAGAATAGCTTTAGAAAACTATTTAAAAAACATACTTCTTTAAATCCTATAGAGTTTAGAAAAAAGTTTCAACAAGTAATAACTACTTAACCATAGATAATATCTCATGTAAAACTTCACTCTCTATTACAACTGAGATAAAAAAGATGATTTCAAATTTAAATAAAATGGCTCTGTTTATTCTTTCATTTAAAAAATTGAAATCATTTTTAAACATATCATGTGCATGCATAGAAAAACTATGTGTTACATTTTTTTTAAACCAATATATATAAGCCTCTCTTTTTACAATATCTTTTTTTGAAATAATTTCATGTAGAAAATAGAGATGTAAGATTGAAATGAAAAAAGAGGATATTAGAAATATATTTTCAGATAAGTAATAAATTAAGATGATTATAAAAGGATAAGTGATTAGAAAACAACTAATTTTTTTGTGATGATGATAAATGTAGTTAATAAAAAAGTATTTTGAACCTAAATCATTGGACATACTTTTATTAAAAATCAAAACATTTATGTAGATTATTATAAAAGTAATAAGATGTAAATGAAGTAATGAAAACATGCTAACTCCTTCAAATGACTGAATAGCAATCTTACCTCTTAAATTTATAAAAAGTTTAGTTAATTAAAATAGGGTATTAATAACAAAATTAAAATTTTAATCTATTTCTAAAGTAATAAAAGAGTATTTTTTAAATTACTCTTTTATTTATTATATTTGATAAAGTCTATAAAAATGATATCTAAAATTACAAAACTAGATAAAAAAATAGCATATTTCCCAACATGTTTGGTATGTAGAAAAGACTACCAACCAAAGATAAGTGAATATTTAAAAGAGATGGTGCTTTAATTTTATGTTCCAATAATAGTAGCAACTATTTTTCTAGAACCACCAAAATCTCTATGCTCCCCTAAATAGATACCTTGCCAAGTTCCAAGATTAAGTTGACCATTTGTAATAGGTATTGAAAGGCTTGTACCAAAAAGTGAAGATTTAATATGTGCTGGCATATCATCTTCTCCTTCATAAGTATGGTCAAAGTAAGATTTATTTGATACTACATCATTCATAAACTTTTCCATATCACTTCTTACAAGACTATCACAGTTTTCATTTATTGTAAGACTTGCACTTGTATGTTTAATAAAAAGATTTAATATTCCTACATTTATAGAAGATAGTTCAGGTAACTTTGAAAGAATTTCATTTGTGATTAAATGAAAACCTCTTGTTTTTGCATTAAGGGTAAACTCTTTTTGAATTGTTTTCATATTTTTAGTATTTTAAAATACTCTTCCCTTGAAATCTCTTTTGCTCCAAGACTTTCTAAGTGTTCATTATGAACTTGGCAGTCTATAATATTTATACCATTTTCTTTTGCTTGTTTACATAAATGGTAAAAGGCTACTTTTGAAGCATCTCTTTGTTTTGCGAACATACTCTCTCCACAAAAAACATCATCAATTAATACTCCATATAAGCCACCTACTAATTCATCTTCTAAATAAGTTTCAATAGAGTAGGCAAGTCCAAGTTTATTAAGGTTTGTATAGGCTTGAATATAATACTCATTTATCCAAGTATCATCTTCATGTTTTCGTTTTATATTTGCACAGTTTCTCATAACCTCTTCAAAATTCTCATTTGTCTTAACAATATATCCCTTGTTATTCAAGGTTCTTTTTAGACTTTTTGTTACTCTAAATTCCTCTGGATATAAAACCATTCTTTTTTGAGGGCTAAACCAATGAATATGATTGTGTTCATCCATAAACCAAGGAAATAGACCATTTTCGTAAGCATTAATTAGTCTTTGAGGGTGAAAGTCTCCACCTATGGCTACTAAATCATTATTCATCATATCTAAAGTGGGAAAGTCAAAATTGTCATCATCAAGTAAATAGATTTTTTCAACTGGTTCTAAAAGTTTCATAAATGAATATTATCCAAAAAAAGTTAAATGAACTTAAGTATTTGAAACTTTAATTATGTTATTCTACGACCTTGAATAAAAGGAGTTTGTATTGACAATTGGAAGTACACAAAAAGAGTTAGAAAAACATCTTAAATTTTTTAATGATAGTTTAAAGTCTAATAACTCTTTTTTACAAACATTATTTGATACAGTTCCTAATCCAATGTTTTATAAAGATAGAAAAGGTAAATACTTATACTGTAATGATGCTTTTTCAAAAACAATTTTGGGTATTAGTAAAGAAGAGATAGAAGGAAAATCTTTATATGATTTACCTGATCTTATACCTACAGAGTATGCAGATATTTATTACAAAATGGATGAAGAGCTATTTAATAATCCAGGTGTTCAAAATTATGAAACAAAAGTTAAGTGTGCAGATTCACAAGTTAGACACTATAATTTTTATAAAGCAACTTTTGTAGAAAATGATGATGTATTAGGTTTAGTAGGAGTTATGTTAGATATAACTTCTTATAAAGAAGCTTTAGAAGAGTTAGATAATAAAAATAAGTTATTGTCTAGTCTTAGTAATACTGATTATTTAACTAACTTAGGAAATCGAAGATATTTTGAAAATATCTTTTCAAAAAAGTTAGCTCATCTAAAAAGAACTAATCAAGAGTTTTCTTTTGCACTTGTTGATATAGATTTTTTCAAAGACTATAATGATACTTTTGGACACCAAAGAGGTGATGAGGTATTAGCAGAAGTTGCCTCAATAATACAAGATACCCTAACAAGAGAAAATGATTTTTGTTTTAGACTTGGTGGAGAAGAGTTTGGTTTACTATTTAATACAAATTCTGTAGAAGATTCATTTTTCTTAATGGAAAAACTTAGAACAAAAATCATAGATAAAAAGATTGAAGCAGCAAATAATTCAATCTCTCAATACCTTACTGTTTCTATTGGATTGGGAAATATTTTAAAAGCAAATAGAGATTTTACAACAAGGGATTTATATAATAAAGTAGATAAATTATTGTATGAATCTAAAGAGAATGGAAGAAATCAAACTAGAGTGAAAGATTTCATCTAGTTTGATTCTTTTTTATTTTTGATTAAATTTATTTCTATTTACAGCTTCAACAATATCATTTGCAATTGAGTTTGTCTCTTGTGCAATGAAGTTTGTTTTATCTGCAATTGAAGCATTTTCTTGAGTAAATCTATCTAATTGATTTACTGCATCACTAATTTGGTTCATTCCTGAACTTTGTTCATTTGCTGCATTTGTTACATCATTGATTAAATTATTAGTTAATTTGATATTTTCTTCTAATTCTTGGAAGCCATTAATCATTTCAGAACTAATATTTTTACCATCATTAGCTTTAATTGTGGCATCTTCAACTAACTCTTTAATCTCTTTAGCTGCTTCAGCTGACCTACTTGCAAGGTTTCTAACTTCAGCTGCAACAACAGCAAAACCTTTACCAGCTTCACCAGCAGTTGCTGCTTCAACAGCTGCATTTAATGAAAGAATATTTGTTTGGAAAGCAATTTGGTCAATTACTGTAATTGCTTCATTAATCATTGTAACTTTTTCATTTATCTCTTCCATAGAAACAGAAGTTCTAGTTGCTAAATCTTTACCTTTATGTGCAGAATTTTGCGTTTGAGAAGAGATTTTTAACATCTGTTGTGCTTTCTCATTTGTTTGTCTAATATTACCAGTAATCTCTTCAATAGAAGCAGCAGTCTCTTCTAATGAAGCAGCTTGACTTGTTGCATTTTCACTTAAAGTTCTAACATTAGTAGATAATTCTGTTGATTTATCTTGTAATGTCTCTCCATCTTCTTTATTATCTTGTAAGATAGTTGTAATCATTTTATTTAGATTTAAAATATCATTTCCAATTTTTCCACTTGTAGAAGAATCTAAAGTTTTAGTAAAGTCTCTATTTGCATATTGTTCAAGAACTTCACTTAGAGCATTAATATTTTTACCAACTAGTTTTTCAAGATTATCAAGCATATTATTAAGAAGATTTTTAAGCTCTTCTAATGATTCATTATTTGTAGTTGATGAAATTCTATTTTCTAAATAACCGTCACTAACTCTATTTACAATAGTTTTTACATCACTTATAACTTTGTTGTCTTGCTCAATGATAGTCTTTGTTTTATTGATATTTTCATTAATTAATGAAGCCATCTTTCCAATTTCATCATTTGCAGTAACTTCAATAGGATTAATATTCTCTGTTTCTTTATTAACATATTTAAAGAAATCTAATAATCCATTTTGGAAATAACTTAATGGGTTAAATACAACTTTATTTAGAATAAAAATTACTAAAACTGTTAAAACAACAAGTAAAATTAAAACTGTAATAACTGAATTTAAAATAGAAGAAGAGATATTCTCTTCTGTTAGTTTATTTAGCTTTTGTAATTGCTCTTCTGTATCTACGATATATGAACCAGTTCCTATAATCATATCCCAAGGTTCAAACCTTTGAACATAAGAGAATTTTTCAAAATCTCCTTCTCTTCCTGGAATAGTCCAGAAGTATTTAACTAAACCACCTTCTTTTGATGCATTTGCAGTTTTTACAATTTCTTGATAAAGATATTTACCTTTTTTATCCTGTAAATCTTTCATATTTTTACCAACTAAAGCATCACTTGCTCCATGTGCAGTAACAACATGATTTGAGTCATTTACCCAAAAATATCCATTATCTCCATATTTCATTGACGCAATTGCTTTTAAAGCCTCTTGCTTCATCTTTTCACTTATATCATCGATATAAGCTCCTGTACCTATAATCCAGTTGTAAGGTTTAAAAACTTTTACAATAGAAGCTTTAAATACAGTTTTTTTACTACTTGGATTATAAAAAGAGTATTCAATAAAAGTTTGATCTTCTTTTACTTTTTTCAAAGCATCAACACCAAGTTCTACAAAAGGAACTTTTGGTGTATTTTTAAAATATTGTCCACTAAGTTCTTTTTTTATTGGATGCATTACCATTTTATAGTTAAAGTCATTAATCCAAAAATAACCAGAAGTACCATACCTAGTACTTTCTACGATAGACATTATTTTTTCTTTTAATGCTTGTTCACTTAAAATATTTTTATTCTTTTCATATTCAGCTTCAATGATAGAGAATAAGAATCCCGATTGTTCTGTAATATAACTTTCTACTTCGCTTTTTACTTTCTCTTTAGAAGTTCTTTCATAGTATGATTCAACTGTTTCAAAAGCTAAAGATACATAGTTTTTTAATTCTTGTTCTTTATTCTCATAAGCAGTTTTTTCTGTTTGTGTAGTTACTATTTGAGCTTCATGTTTTAATGAAGAAATTAATTCAAACAACATATAAAATGCAACAACAAGTATTGCTATAATAACAGTTGATAAAAGCTTAACTTTGATAGAAGCATTATTTATCATTATTTATCCTTTATATTTTTGTCACATATATAAAATTATAGCATAATTTTTTTTTATTTTTTATAAAATGATTAAGAGAACACCCATTATATGGTGTTGATACTAATTATTATTTTTTGTTACTTTTATGACCGATAATCTAGTAAATGACACTTATAGGTAGATAAAAATCTAATTCAAAGTATTCATTATTGTTAATAAAATGATTTTTTTTGTAAATAGAATATGAAGGAATTGTTTTAGCTTCATAACCTGAATTAGGAAGCCAATCATTGTAAATATATGACATATATTTTAAAACATCTCCATATTTACCCTTTAAAGTAAAAATAGCACAAGTAGTACTAGGTAGTTCAAGTATAGGAAGGTTTTTAAATTTTTGATCATCGATTTTAATACAAGCAATATATGAAGCTTCGTTTTTATGAGTAATTGTTGGATTATCATGTTGGATTCCTATTTGAATAGGGTTTTCTATTTTTAATTCATGTGCTAAAGAGATTAATCTTTGCCAAGTATATTTGATATCTTCATTATAACCTTTATGTCTTATATACAAACATTTGATTTTTTCACACACTTTTATTGTAGGTTCAATTTTTTCTTTTATCTCTAAGCTTTCATAGCTTTTAATAATTTTTGAGGAAAATTTTTTATAGCCATCTTTTTTCCACTCTTTTGGAGTAAAATTAAATTTCTTTTTAAAAGCTTTAATAAAAGAAGAATGAGAGTTAAAACCACAAGCATTTGCTATTTCACTTATTGTTGAGTATTTATTTACTATTAAAAGATTTGCAGCTTTTTGTAATCTAATTGAAGTAATCATTTCAAAAAGATTAAGTCCTGTTTCTTCTTTGAAAATTCTATGAAGATGATATTTACTAATAGAGTTATTATGTGCTAATTCTTCAAGGGTAATATTTAGTTCAATATTTTTATTAATAAAATATATAGTGTCATTAATAATTTTAGAACGAATCATTTTAGTATCTTTTTTCATATCTTAATTATATCTAAAAATAGCAATATAAGACAAAAAAAATGAAATTTAAGATAAAGAATAAATTTTGAAAATATAGTAAAGTATTGTATATAAAAAAGAGGGAAGAGATGAAAACACTAAAAAGATCATATATTAGAGAAATTCTTGATGCAACAACTGAAGAGACAATCTCTTTTGCAGGTGGTTTGCCAAATGAGAAGTTATTTCCATTAAAACAGATTAAAAAAGCTACAAATAAAGTATTAAAAAATGTAAATGCTTTACAATATAGTAAATCAATAGGAGATATTAATCTAAGAAAAAAGATTGCAAAAATTTATACTGAAAAATTAGATTTTCCTACAAAAGAAGATGAGATTTTAATAACAACAGGTTCTCAACAATCATTTGACATTATTAGTAAAACTTTTGTTGATAAAACACTATTTGTACAAAAACCTAGTTATATTGGTGCTTTAGGTGCATTTAAAATTTTAAATAAAAAGTTAGAAGATTTTGAAACAATTGAAAACTTAGAAGGAAGACTTAATGAAGATGATACTTTATATTTAATGAGTGATTTTTCAAATCCTACTTCTATTTGTATGACAAATAAACAAAGAGTAGAGTATGTAAACTTATTAAGTAAAAAGAGTGCCTATTTAATAGAAGATGGAGCTTATAGTCTGTTAAGTTTTAATGGGAAAATTAAAAAACCAATTGCTTCTGCATATAAAAAGAGTTTTCATTTAGGTTCATTTTCAAAAATAGTAGCACCAGGTCTTAGAGTAGGTTGGATTAGAACTTCAAAAGAGAATATTGAAAAACTACTAATTGCAAAAGAGTCACTTGATTTACACACTTCAACATTAAGTCAAATGATTATAAATCAATATTTAGAAGATAATGATTTATTTAGACATATTAAAACTATCTCTTTTGAATATGAAAAAAAGATGCAGTATATGGCAAAATGTATGAAAGAGTATCTGCCTTCTTTTGAGTTTGAAAAACCCAAAGGTGGAATGTTTATTTATGGCAAATTTGAAGTTGATAGTTTAGAATTAGCAAAAAAAGCTCTTGAAAAAAATGTAGCTTTTGTTCCAGCTTGTGTATTTGATGTAAATGAGGAAAAATCTACTTATGCAAGATTTAACTTCACAAATACATCTAGAAAGCAGGTAAAAAGAGGTATTAAATTAATTGCAGAAATAATAAGTAAATCTTAATATTATTTTATATCAATAAGTTACATATTTTATACAGTTTTTTAGTAAAAATAGAGCTAACATTCTGTATAATTGCTCCTTAATTTTCAATTTTAAGGACAACTTTATGTTTAAGCTAAAAGAACATAAAACAAATGTTTTTACAGAATTTTCCGCTGGATTTACAACATTTTTAACAATGATGTATATAGTTCCTGTAAATGGTTTTATTCTAGCCGATGCAGGACTTCCAATGGAAGCTGTAATTACTGCTACTGCATTGATTACTATTTTAGCAACGCTATTTAGTGGATTATGGTCTAATACACCAATTGCTATGTCAGTTGGTATGGGACTAAATGCATATTTCTCTTATGGATTAGTATTAGGAATGAAAATACCTTGGCAAAGTGCATTAGGTATCGTATTTCTTTCTGGGGTACTTTTCGTAATTTTATCTTTTACAAACTTTAGGGTTTGGATTATGACTTCTATTCCAATGAATTTAAGACGAGCTATCTCTGCTGGTATTGGTACTTTTATTGCATTTATTGGTTTAAAACAAATGGGAATGATTGTAGATAATCAAGCAACATTAGTTTCACTTGGAGATTTCTCAAACTCTAATGTATTACTTGGTGTTTTAGGATTAGTATTATCTTTTGCTTTTTATTCGTATAGAGTAAAAGGAGCTTTTGTTCTTTCTATTGCTATTACTTCAATAGTAGCTTGGTCATTTGGACTTGGGGAATTACCAAAAGAGTTATTAAGTGCTCCTGCTTCAATTGCTCCAATTGCATTTGAGCTTGATATTGCAAGTGCATTAACACTATCATTACTTCCTGTAATTATTACATTCTTAATTACTGATATGTTTGATACATTAGGTACACTAACTGGTGTTGGAACAAGAGCAAAACTATTTCAAGAGAATAATAAAGATGATAAATCTTTACAAAAAACATTAGAAGCTGATGCTATTGCTACAACAGCAGGTTCTTTAATAGGTGTATCTACAACAACAGCATTTATTGAAAGTGCATCTGGAGTTGAAGAGGGTGGTAGAACAGGATTAACAGCTGTATTTACAGCAATGTTTTTTGTTTGTACGCTTTTTATGTTACCATTATTTAAGTCAATTCCAGGAAATGCAATTTATCCAGTATTGGTTGTAGTTGGTGTATTAATGTTTACAGAATTAGGTAAAATTAATTTTGAAGAGACAGATTTAGCAACAAGTGCAGGAGCATTTTTTATTGTATTTTTAATGCCATTAACATTTTCAATTACAAATGGTATTGCTGCAGGATTTTTAGTTTATACAATAATTAAAGTAGCTAAAAATGAATACAAAGATTTAAACATAGGAATTTTAGTAATAACATTCATAAGTTTATTAGCATTTATTTTATAAGGGTTTTATTTGGAAAAGTATTATTACGGATACGAAGAGTTTAGAGACGATACTCAAGTTTTAGTTGATAAGTGTAGAGATTTTGAACCAGATATTCTTCTAGCAGTAGCTAGAGGAGGTTTAACTTTAGCACATCTAATGTCACAAGCACTAGATATGAGAAATTTATATGCATTAAATTCAATTCATTATGAAGGTGAATTAAAACTTGATACATTTAACATTTTTAATATTCCTGATGTATCTCATGCAAAAAGAGTATTAATTATTGATGATATTGTTGATTCTGGTGAAACAATGAGAGAAATTTTAAAAGTATTACATGAAAAGTTTCCAACAGTTGAATTCAAATTAGCAACAATTTTTAGAAAAGAAACAGCAGTTTTACAACCTGATTATTCAGTAAAAGAAGCTGACAAATGGATTGACTTCTTTTGGGAAGTTGACGTTAAATAACAGTTTAGATTATTCTAAACTGTTGTTCTCTATAAATTATATACTTTCTACATAAATCTTTACTATTTCAGATTACTTTCAAGAGATTTTATAGTATAATGTTTTCACAAATTTTTAATTATGGAATAGGACATTATGACTTTTATCGAATTTAAAAAACTTTTATTAGATGCAGAACTTACGATACCAAAATTTACAGCTTTAATTAAAGTTAGTGAAAAAAACATTCAATCTTATAAGAAAAAAGAGCAAGTTCCCAATGCAATAGCTGCTGTAGCTGCATGTTTTGCAAAAATGAATCAAGAGGGAATTGATTATAAAACTTTAATTAATGATTTAGATTTAATTAAAAAAGAGAAAAAAGGTGCAGGTTTTTCTTCAAAAAAGAAAGATAAAAAATAAAGAAAACGATTAATCTTTTTTAGCTATACTTCCCAAAAAATTTTAGGGAAAGTATATGGAAATAAATAAAAATGTTAGATTCTTTCTAACAATTTCTTCTATTATGATGGCTTTAGCCATTGCAATCGGGGCTTTTGGAGCTCATGGTTTAAAATCAATTGTATCAGAACAACTTTTAGTTACATACAATACTGGTGTTGAATATCATTTCTATAATACTTTAGGTTTATTTGCAGCAACTTTTATGATCTATTTAAAACCAGAATCAAAAAGTGTAAGAGTATCTGCATGGCTTATTTTAATAGGAATGATAATTTTTTCATTTTCATTGTATGCGTTAGTATTATTAAATATGCCTATTTTAGGTGCAATTACTCCTATTGGAGGAACACTTTTAATTATCGCATGGATAATGTTAGCAATTTCATTTTATAAGGAAAAGTAGTAGATGAGTGTAATTGAAAAGATTGAAAAAATTAGAGACGCTAAGTGGTTCTCTAATCTAACAACTTTTATTATTTTAGCTTATGCTTCAGTTTTAGGATTTAAAACAATTGATGAAGTAGAAGCAAATTATGCAATATTTTTACAGTTTGCAGATGCTTTTGTAACTATATATTTCATTTTTGAAATAGCTATTAAGATGGCAGCAGAAAAGAAGTTTATAAACTTCTTTAAATCAGGTTGGAATGTTTTTGATTTCACTATTGTTGTAATAACTTTATTACCTTTAGAACAATCAGGATTTGCAGCAATTGCAAGGATGCTAAGAGTATTTAGAGTATTAAGATTATTTACTGCAAGACCAGAATTAAAAGCAATTATTGATATGCTAATTAAAGCTATTCCTTCAATAATTGATATTGTGATTTTAATGTTTATTATTTTCTATATTTATGCAATTATAGGAAACTTCTATTTCCAAGATTTACCATCTGGATTATGGAAAGATTTCTTAGTTTCAATGCTTACACTATTTAGGGTTCTTACTTTTGAAGACTGGACGGATGTAATGTATGAAGCAATGGAAGTTTATCCAATGGCTTGGATATATTTTGTATCTTTTGTAATTATTGCAGCTTTTGTATTTTTCAATTTGTTTGTTGCAGTTATTATTGGAGAGATGCAAAAAATTCAAGAAGCAGACTTCCATGATGAAGTTCACGAAGATAGCAAAAAATTAGATATTCTTTTAGAAGAGATGAGAACTTTAAAAGAAGAGATTAAAGAATTAAAGAAAAAAGAGTAATGAAAAAAACAGTTTCAATATTAGGTACAGGTTGGCTAGGTTTTCCCCTTGCTAAATCCTTCCAAAAAGAGTTTAATGTAAAAGTCTCTATGAGAGATGAAACAAAAAAACAAGAGTATATAAATGAGGGATTTATCCCTTATTTATTAAATGAAGAGAAGTTAGATTTTTTAGATGAACTTCTTGAAACAGACTATCTTTTTATCAATTTCCCACCTTCAAAATTTAAAGATTTTAAAAGTTTTTTAGAAAAAATTTATTCCCATGAAAAATTAACAAAGATTAAAAAAATTATTTTTGTAAGTTCTACTTCTATTTATCCAGATGAGGAAAAAACATTTACAGAAGATGAAGTTTTTACAAATCCTAAATCACAAAAAATTTATGAGATTGAAAAATTGATAGAGGATAAAACAGATATTATTTTTAGATGTGCTGGTCTTATGGGTGCAAAAAGAATATCTGGAAGATATTTTGCTGGTAAAGAGCTTGATTGTGAAGATGTAAAAGTAAACTATGTTCATTTGGATGATGTTATATTAGCAACTCATTTTGTAATAGAAAAAGATTTAGAAGGAATTTTTAATCTTTGTAGCCATGAACATCCAACAAGAAAAGATCTTTATTTTAAAAATGCAGAAGAGTTCGGTTTTGATAAACCAATTTTTAGTGAAAAAAAGAGATATCTTGAGAGATTAATAGATGGAAGTAAAATAGAGAAAGTAGGGTTTAAATATAAATATCCAAACCCTTTAGAGTATAAATACTAAGCGTTAGTATTAAATGCTCTATCTCCTGCATCTCCAAGACCTGGTCTAATATATTTATTATCATCTAGTCTTTCGTCAATTTGTGCAATATATATATCTACATCAGGATGAGCTTTTTGAACAGCTTCAATACCTTCAGGTGCACCTAAAATATTTAAAGAAACAATTCTTTGAGCACCTTTTTCTTTTAAATAATCAATACCATCAATTAAAGAACCACCTGTAGCAATCATTGGATCTAATAATAAAACAGTTTTACCTTCTAAGTTTGGTATATTTTCATAAAATAGTTTAGATAAAGCAGTCTCTTCATCTCTTTTCATTGCTAAGAATCCACTTTTTGCATATGGAAGAGTTCTTAAAATACCAGTAAGCATTGGTTCTCCAGCTCTTAAAATTGGAACAAGAACAAGTTTTTGAACTTCTAACATCTCCACATCTAAAGGACCTTGCCATGTTTCAATATTTGTAGTAATAGTTTGAAAATCTTGTAAAGCTTCAGCTGCAATAATTCTTGAGATTTCTTCTATAGTAAGTCTAAATTCATTTGAAGCAGTTCTAACATCTCTTAGTCTATTTACAAGATGTTTAACAACCACATTTGTACTTTCTTTATACATAATATAATTCCTGATTATTTTAGTTTTATGGGGTTTATCATAGCTAAAAATTACTTATAAATTGCAGATAAGTTTACTAAAAATTAACCTAAACTTAGCTACTATAATTAGTTTAAATTTTTACTAAAGAGGACTGATGAAACCTACTGACTATAACTTTAGAGTTAAAGACTCTCTTCTAGGTATTCAATTTCTATTTGTTGCTTTTGGTGCACTTGTTTTAGTTCCCATCTTAACTGGACTTGACCCAAATGTTGCATTATTTACAGCAGGAATTGGTACTTTAGTTTTTCAATTTGTGAATAGAGGTGCAATTCCTCCAATCTTTCTAGCTTCTTCGTTCGCTTTTATTGCTCCAATTGCACATGGTGTAAAGACTTGGGGAATAGCAGCAACTATGTCAGGACTTGTAGCAGCAGGTCTTTTATATGTAGCCCTTAGTTTTTTAATTAGATTAAAAGGTGATGGATTTTTACATAAATTATTACCACCTGTTGTTGTAGGGCCAGTTATTATGTCTATTGGTCTTATTCTTTCTCCTGTTGCTGTTAATATGGCTATGGGAAAAACAGGAGATGGTGCAATTGAGTTAATTGCTTTTGATAAAGCTATTGTTATTTCAATGGTAGCACTATTTACAATGGTATTTATCTCACTATTAGGAAAAGGAATTTTTAAATTAGTTCCTATTTTAGGTGGTATTATTGCAGGATATATTACAGCATTATTTTATGGGGTAATTGATTTTTCAGCAGTTGAAAAAGCTACTTGGTTTGCTATGCCTAATTTTACTGCACCAGAGTTTAACTGGCAAGCTATTTTATTTATTTTACCAATTGCAATTGCACCAGCAATAGAGCATATTGGAGATATGTTAGCTATTTCAAATGTTACAAAAAAAGATTATTTAAAAAAGCCAGGGCTTAAAAACACTCTATTAGGAGATGGTTTAGCAACATCAATTGCTTCACTTTTTGGTGGACCACCAAATACAACGTATTCAGAAGTAACAGGTGCTGTAACAGTTACAAAAGCTTATAATCCAGCAATTATGACTTGGGCAGCAATTTGTGCTATTTTATTAGCTTTTGTTGGTAAATTAGGTGGTTTATTAGCAACAATTCCAGTTCCAGTTATGGGTGGAATTATGCTTTTATTATTTGGAATTATTGCAAGTATTGGTATCTCTACTTTAGTTAGGGCTGATATTGATTTTAATTGTCCAAGAAATTTAGTTATTGTATCAATGATTTTAGTTTTCTCAATTGGAGGAATGACTTTTAACTTTGCAGGAGTTCCTTTCTCAGGAATTGGGCTTGGTGCAATTATTGGTATTTTCTTAAATCTTATTTTACCTAAAGCAAGAAAAGAAGACCATATTATATAGTTAGAGTAATCTAACTATATAATAGTTCTTAATTAATTCTACATAATATTTTTTCTATAATAAAATTTAAATTAATAATAGGAGTTCTTATATGGCAAAAGAACATAGTTTCGATATCTCTGCTAAACTTGATATGCAAGAGATGAAAAATGCAGTTATACAAGCTCAAAAAGAGATAGATAATAGATATGATTTTAAAGGTGTAACAAAAGAAATAGATTTTAATCAAGGTGCAAAAACTTTAACTTTAGTAAGTTCAAGTGATAATAAAATTGATGCAATGTATGATATTTTAATAGCAAAAATGAACAAAAGAGGTTTATCTATTAACTCTTTAGAAGAGTTAAAAAAAGAGGATAGCTCTGGAGCTAATAGAAGATTTGTTTATTCTATTGTTGATTCAATTAAAGCAGATGAAGCAAAACAAATCCAAGTTGAAATTAAAAAATTAAAAGTAAAAGTAAAAGCAGTAAATCAAGGTGATGAAATTAGAGTTACTGGAAAAAATATTGATGATTTACAAACAATTATGAGACATTTAAAATCACTTGAATTTAAATCTCCTTTAGTTTTTGATAACTTTAAGTAGTACTCTTCTTAGAGTACTATAAATAATCTCTACAAATGCTATTTTAAAGCTATTCTTCAATAAAAAAACTTTTTAAAAAACTAAAATTATCTAGCTAAAATATATATAATATTTAAAAAAATCTGTTACAATGAATGAAAAAATTTTGGTGAAGAGTGAAAGATTTAAATTTAAAGTGTTTAAAAGAGATTACAATTTTATATGCAGAAGATGATCTTGTAATTCAAAAACAAACAGCAGGTATTTTACAAAGTTTAGTAAAAGAAGTTCATATTGCTAATTGTGGGAAGGAAGCAATTGAATTTTATGAAAATAGTAATATTGATATTATTATTACAGATATAACGATGCCAAATATGAATGGTATAGACTTTGCAAAAGAGGTAAGAAAAAGTAATAGTGAAATACCTATTATTGTAATTAGTGCGCATAATGATAGTAATATTTTAATTCAAGCAATAGAAATAGGGATTAGTAGATTTATTTTAAAACCTTTAAATATCTCTGATTTAATTCAAATTGTTACTGAATTTGCTGAGAATATTTGTAATAAAAATGAAAAAGTTAATGTAACAAACCTTTTAGAACAATATAAAAATATTGTTGATACAGATTCTATTGTTTCTAAAACTGATAAAAATGGAATCATCACTTATGTAAATGAGCGATTTATAGATATTTCTGGTTATTCAAAAGAGGAATTAATTGGGAAACATCATAATATAATTAGACATCCAGATACTCCTAGTGAAGTTTTCAAAAAAATGTGGGATACAATTGCAAATAAAAAGCAAGTATGGCAAGGTGTAGTTAAAAATCTCTCTAAACAAGGTAAATCATATTATGTAAGGTCAACCATTAAACCTATTTTGGATGTAAATGGTAAAATTATTGAATATATTGCAATAAGACAAGATATTACTCCTCAAGAAAAGACGAGAAAGTTCTTACAAAAACAAAATTTTGAAAAAATCTCAAATTTAAATGATGCCCTAAAAAATCAAGAACAGTATGAAAATGTAATTAATCAAATAAATATAGTTTCAAGATTTGATTTACAAGGAAGAATAACCTATGTAAATAAAAGATTTTGTAAGTTAATTGAATATACAAAAGAGGAACTTATAGGTCAAACTTTCAAAAAAATAAGGCATGAAAAAACAAAAATAGAGACATCAAGACAGATGTGGAAAACTGTTAAAAGTGGAAAGCCTTGGAGTGGAAAATTAATGAATAAGTCAAAAACAGGTAAGACTTTTCATTTAGACGCTGTTATCTCTCCTATTTTTAATCAAAACAATGAAATTATAGAGTTTATTTCTGTTTGTCATAATATCACTTCAATTATTGAACTACATAAAGAGCTAGAAGATACTCAAAGAGAAATTATTTATAGAATGGGTGAAATAGGGGAAACTAGGTCTAAAGAGACTGGAAACCATGTAAAAAGGGTTGCTGAGTATTCTAAACTTTTAGGTAAACTTTCTGGATTACCTGATTTAGAAATAGAGATACTATTTATGGCTTCTCCAATGCATGATATTGGGAAAGTAGGTATTCCTGATAGTGTCTTAAATAAACCTGGAAAATTAAATGAAGAAGAGTGGGAGATTATGAAAGAGCATAGTGAGCTTGGATATAATATTCTTAAAAACTCAAAAAGAGAGATTTTAAAAGCAGCTGCAATTATCTCTTATCATCACCATGAAAAATGGAATGGAGCAGGTTATCCTCAAGGTTTAAAAGGTGATGAAATTCATATCTTTGGAAGAATAACAGCAATAGCAGATGTTTTTGATGCTTTAGGTAGTGATAGATGTTATAAAAAAGCTTGGGAATTAGATAGAATTCTTGAGCTTTTTAAAGAAGAGAGAGGAAAACATTTTGATCCTACTTTAGTGGATTTATTTTTCAATAATTTAGATGACTTCTTAAAGATTAGAGATACTTATGTAGATTAGTCTTTACACTTAGTAAACAAACTTTCAGTATAATTTTTTAGTTTTAAAAAAGGATTATACTTGAAAGTTCTACTTCTAGAAGATGACCCCGCACTAAATGATTTATTAAATGAACATCTAGTTGACCAAGGTTTTGATGTAACTTTATGCATAAATGGTCAAGAAGCCTTAGAGTATTTAGTTGATGATGTTTTTGATTTTGCACTTTTAGATATAAATACTCCAATACTTTCAGGTATTGATGTTTTAAAAACTATTCGAACTGATTATAAAAATCAAACACCAGTTATTATTTTAACAGCTTTTCAAGATATGAAGCATCTAAAAGAGTCTTTTGAGAGTGGAGTAGATGATTATATTAAAAAACCTTTTGATTTAGAAGAGTTAGACCAAAGAATAAAAAAGTTATGCAAACAGTTTAACTTGGATAATAATAGTGAGATAAAAATCTCAGAAGAGATGACTTTTTTACCTGAACTTTGCCAGTTACATTACAAAGGTACAATTAAACACTTAGCTCAAAAAGAGAGAGATATTCTTAGTTATTTTTGTAAACATAAAAATAGAGTGATTTCTAGTGAAGAGTTATTACAGAATATTTGGGCATATGAAGAGATGCCAACTGATGCTACAATAAGGGTTTATATAAAGAATTTAAGAGAAGCTTTGGGTAAAGATAAGATACAAACAATTAGGGGAATAGGGTATAAATTTGAATAAAAGTGAAAGAAACGCATTACTTAGTTTTTTATCAATATATATAAGTTCTGCAATGCTTCTTTTAGGAGTGTTGTTTTATTTTTATTATAAAGAGCAATATAAGTCTTTACAAAAGAGTTGTAGTATGGAGTTAATCAATGCTTCAATGAAGGTAAAAACTGATATTTTAAATGCCTATATGAATAATGAAAAATATATTCCCGTAGCTTTTGATAATAAAGATATTAGATATGCTCTTTATGATAAAGATAAAAACTATTTATTTTCAAATTTAGATAGAGAAGATGCAGTTGATTTTACAAGAAGATTTTATGAAAAAGCAGAACAACACTTCTTTATACAAAAACTTGAAGAAGATAATATTCCTATAAAATATATTGTTATTGAGACTTGTCAAGGTGTAGAGAGTATTAATAGATTAAAGGTTTATCTTACAATTATCTTTTTCTTAAGTTCTATTTTTATTGGTTTTGTTGCATTTTTCTTAGCAAAACTTTTACTAAAACCAGTACGGGAAAAAGTTGTTTCAATGGATAACTTTATAAAAGACTCTGCCCATGAATTAAATACACCAGTTTCTGTCTTAATGACTTCTGTTTCAATGTTAAAAAATGGGAAAAACCCAGAAAAGATGATGAAGTATATTTTAAGTAGTTCAAAGCAAATTTCTCAGATTTATAATGATATTCACTTCTCTGCTTTTAATGATATAAATGAGAGTCTAGAAGAGAAATTTAATTTAGCTCAATTAGTAGAAGATAGTGTAGACTTTTTTAATGATATTTCTGTTACTAAAAATATTAAAATCAAATCTGATGTTCGAGATTTAAAAGTTTTTATGGATAGAACAAAGGCACAAAAATTAGTAAATAATTTGATTTCAAATGCAATAAAATATAGTGGTTTTAATTCAACTATAAAAGTTACTCTTATTGATGGAATATTAAGGGTTGAAGATTTTGGAATAGGTGTAAGTGAAGAAGACCAAAAAGAGATTTTCAAGAGATTTAAAAGAGGAAAAAATATTGAAGGTGGTTTTGGTATTGGTTTAGATATTGTAAATAGAGTATGTAAATCTTATAATTTAAAGTTAAACCTTGAATCAAAAGTAAATCAAGGTTCAACCTTTTCAATAGACTTTAATTCTGTTATTTGCCTATAGGATTAATTTTTAGTGTAATTATAATAGGTTCTGAGTCACTTACTGCAAGTGTAGAGCCTATTGACCTTTTATTATGACAAGACAACTCTCCTTGGATTGTTTGTAAGACATGCCAGAACTTTTCATTAAAAGGTGTACTTATTTGTCTTAATTGATGTTCAAAAATATCATCTACTATAATCTCAATTAAATGGTGGTATATTATTTTATTAGTTTGTCTTTGAAGTCTATAGTTTTTCATAATAATTAGATTGTTTTTATAAGCTGTTTGCTCTTCAGGAACTAATTCTGTATGTTCTTTTACTTCTTCAATTTCTTTGTCTAATTCTTGCTCTAAAAGTTCAATTTGCTCTTTACAAACTCTTTTAAAATCAGGTTTTAGATTTATTATTTTATTTAATATAAGTTCATCTTTTAAAAGGTCTTTTTCCACTGTATGAGTATAGATTCTATTTCTTTCATAATCATGATGAATAGCATAGAAAATTTGCATGGCATAAGATATATATACATACTTATCTTCTTTCCCATCTTTAAAATCAATACCATGGGGAGAAATAATCTCTTTAGGTCCTGTATATTTTAATTGCATTTATAACCTTTTATAATAAAAATCTAGATAATTTAATTTACTAGCATTTTATTTAAAACTATATAAAATTAGGTATAAAGGTTAAAAATGAATAATAAAATAGAAGAGTTTAAAATAAAACCCTTAATTGAACCAAAATATGTACATCCAGTTAAGATAGAATATAAACAAAATGGTAAAGATAAAACTTGGGAAGCAGTAAGAAATTTTGACTCGGTATCAATTCTAATTTATCATGAAGAGAAGAAATCTTTTTTATTGGTAAAGCAGTTTAGACCAGCAGTTTATTTAAATGATAATAGTAAAAAATTTACTTATGAATTGTGTGCAGGATTAGTAGATAAAGATGCCTCTTTAGTTCAAATAGCGAAAGAAGAAATAGATGAAGAGTGTGGCTTTGATGTACCTTTAAAAGAGATTGAAAAGATTACCTCATTTTATACTAATGTTGGAGTTAGTGGAGGTTGTCAATATCTTTATTATGCAAAAATAGATGATAGTATGAAAATTCATGAGGGTGGTGGAATTCATGATGAACAAATAGAACTTATGTATTTACCCATTGAAGAGTATAAAGAGTTTATGTATGATGAAACAAAAGCAAAAACACCTGGATTAATGTTTGCTTTTATGTGGTTTATGGAAAATAAATTAAAATAATTAATTTAATACTTAAAGAGACAAAATTATTATTAATAAATTATAATATAAAAAATATAAAAATAATTTCTATTTATTATATGAGAGATATAATGCACCATTTTTATGTGAAATAGGACCTATACCCTTACCAAGGTTTGGTGCATTTTTAATTGCTTCATAGATAAATTTATTAGATATGATAATTGATTCTTCTAAACTTTTTCCAAGGGCTAAATTTGCTGTTATTGCACTTGAAAAACTACATCCTGTACCATGTGTATTTTTTGATTTAATATAGAGTGTCTTATATTTTTTAACTCTCTTGTTTATATATAAGATATCAACACTTTTTTCTTTTTCAATATAATTTTTTATCAATGTAGAACATTTTAAATTTTCTATTTCCTCTATTGATTTCTTACAATTAATTTGATAGTTTAAAAGTGCTTTTGCTTCAAACTGATTTGGAGTTATAATAGTTACATAGTCAAAAAGTGTTTTCAAATTTAAAAGTGCATTTTCATTTAATAATACAGAACCGTTTTTTGATATACATACAGGATCTAAAACTATAGGAATTTGTAAATCTTTTATGAACTCTCTAATTAGATTAATTATTTCATTTGAATAAAGCATTCCTATTTTTATTGCACTTATGTCAAAATCTTTGAATATCATTTCAAGTTGTTCTTTTACAAAAGATGGCTTAATCTCTTTTATACTTCTAACTCCAGTTGTATTTCCAGCAGTAAGTACTGTTAATACTGTACATCCAAAAACATTAAATGCTTCAAATGTTTTTAAATCAGCTTGTAATCCTGCTCCACCACTACAATCACTACCTGCTATACTTAATACAATTTTCATTCATAACCTTTAATCTAATTTTATATAGATAGTATATTGTAGTTGATAACTAAATGGAAGGTATAAAATAAACATAAATATATATTATTTGTACATCAGTTTTTTTTGTTCCCTAAATTCTAATGGAGAATATGAAGTATTTTGTTTGAAGAATTTTGAAAAGTGTGAACTTGTGTTAAATCCTAATTTATCTGAAATTTTTGCAATAGTTAAATTACTATAAGTTAGCTCTCTTTTTATTTCAATAATATTTCTTTCAAAAATTAATGAAGAAACAGTTTTATTTAGGTATTTTTTTGTTAACTCATTTAATCTTTTTGTAGTCAAATCTAGTTCTCTTGCATAAAAAGCTGCTGATTTTTCATTTATAAAATTTTTTTCAATTAAGTCTAACAGCAGATATATTCGTTCATCTTTATAGTAAAGATTTTCAGAAGATTTTTTAAATTTTAAGACATATTCTAAAATTGAACCAAATAAATATGCATTTAAAGAATTGTTTTGTTCTTCTTCTAGCATTAATATTAGTAAACTAATATTATCAAAGGTGTGTTTGGGTAATTCAATAATTGGAAAAGAACTCTCTTCATAAAGTTGATTTACCATATTATAAGAAGGTAGAAAATCTTTTGAGAAGTGAAAGATGATTCCTTTACAATCATCTGGAAATCCATCTTGAATCCACTGATGTACTTGTCCGGGTTTTATTATATATATAGTATTTGGTTTTAAATTATATACTTGAAAATCAATAGTTAATTTTAATTCTCCTTTTGATATACAAACAAGCTCATATAAAGAGTGTTGATGCAAATTAAAATCAAGATTATTAATTTTTTTTATATTAAATGACTTATTAAATATAGTCTTATTTGATTCTTTTTCCATATATTATTTTAACATTTTAGTTTATATATTTCTTTTAATGAAAGTTTTAATTCTACGGATTTTAAAAATAATAGACTTATCAAGATATAAATAAATGTAGTTAGAAACACAATATAAATTAATAAAGGAAACTTCATAGTATTAGAAAAAATAGGAAAAATTATTCTACTTATTAAATAAATCTTAAAATATTAAATTAGTATATTTTTATTACTAAAAAAACTAAAATGTTCAAATTATACAACTCATTGTATGAATCTGCTATTGAAAATATCCTATACCTCTTGTAGGATAGATGTATGAATTTGATAAATAATAAAACAGTAAAACAAATTGTTTTTGCACTACTAAGTACAAGTAGTTTATTTGCACAAACTAATTTGGATTCGCAGTTAAAAGAGTCTGCTGAAAAAGTTTTTAAAACCTATTGTTGGGGTTGTCATCATCAAACCTCAATTGCATTTGGACCTTCTTTTAAAGAAATAGCAAATAAAAGAGAGAAAGGAGAAATTATGGGATATATAGCAAGTCCCCTTTCATTATATAAAGAGCAAGGCTATAAAAGAAGTGTGATGCCATCATTTGCAAATCATCTATCAGCAAAAGAGTTAGATGTAATAGCAGATTATATTATTTCTTTTAAGGAGGATAAGTAATGTTTAGATTATCTGAACTAATAAAATCAACCTTAGAAGATATTCCAAGTAGAGGACATAGTGGTTCGATTATGATATGGAATTTTACAAATAGGTGTAATCTATTTTGCCATCATTGTTATAGTAAGGCAGATCCAAATAATATGGATTTATTAAGTTTTGATGAAATAAGAAAAACAATACCACAACTTATAGAATCAGGTATTAGATTTGTTATTTTTAGTGGTGGAGAACCCTTAATTAGAAGTGATATTTATGATATTGCCCAAGAGATGAAGAAGCATAAGATCATGACATATCTATCTACAAATGGAATGTACATAAATGAGAAGAATGTAGAAAAAATCATCACTACATTTAACTACATAGGAATAAGTATTGATGGTAAAGAAGAAGTACATGATTATTTTAGAGGACAAAAAGGTTCATATAAAAAAGCAATAAAAGCAATTAAATTAATCCAAAAGAATGGTGGAAATGCAGGAGTTAGATTTACTCTTACAAAAGAGACAAAAGATGATTTTTACTCAATATTTGAGCTTGTGGAGAATTTAAATGTAAATAAGTTTTATATTTCTCATCTTGTTTATTCAGGACGTGGAGAGGATAATTTAAAGATTGACTTGACAAAAGAGGAAAGACGTGAGTGTGTTGAGTACATAATTGATAAAGCTTTTGACTACTATAACTCAAAAAAAGGTATAGACCTTGTAACTGGAAATATGGAAATGGATTCTATATTATTATTAAAAAGATTTGAAAAAAATTATCCAAGAAAAGTTGATGATTTAATGAGAAGGTTAAAACTTTGGGGTGGTAATAATTCAGGTATTAGAATAGGAAATATGGATTGGAAAGGAGATGTTAAACCTGACCCTTTTTTCCCAAAAGTTATCGGTAATTATTTAAAACAACCATTTGAAAATATTTGGAGTAATACAGATGATGAGATAGTTAATAAGCTTCGAGAGATTCCAAGAAAAATATCAGGTAAATGTGAAAATTGTAAATATATATCAATTTGTAATGGTGGAAGTCGAAGTAGAGCTTATGTGATTCATAATGATTTATGGGCAGAAGATCCATCATGTTATTTAACAAATGAAGAAATAAAGGCATAAAAATGAAAAAAATATTTATATTACTTACTCTTTTGTTAGTAAATACTCTTCTATCAGAGGAGAAGCTTTTTATTATTGAAAGAGAAACAAACTCAGTTGCAGTTATAAAGAATGAAAAGAAAGTATCTAGGATGAATGATATGGGGAACACAAACCATAGTTTAATTAAATTTGATGGTGATAAAGGTTTTATTATAAGCCGTGATGGATATATTATAAAATTTGATAATAATACTGAAAAAATAGAAGCAAGATATAAAACAAGTAATAGTGCAATTGGTTTTACAATTGGCAAAAAATATGTAGCCGTTGCAAATTATGATGATACTAGTGTTGATATTTTAGATAAAGATTTAAACTTAATAAAAAAAATACAAACAGGTTCAAGAAATGTGGGCATTAAAATTTATAAAAATTATTTAGTTTTTGCACAAATGGATAGTGATACCTTATCTGTATATGAGGATATAACGAAGGGAGAAAAATTACCAGATTTTAGATTAGTAAAGAATTTTAAAAATATTGGAATTATGCCTTTTGATGCCATGATAAAAGATAATAAATATATAGTAGGTTTTTTTAAATCAAGTTTCTTTGGAACTATTGATTTAGACACAATGACTTATAAAAAAGTACAAATATATTTAGCTGATAGGAAATTAGTATTAAAAGTACCTCATTTTGGCTTATGGTCTATTTCAAATAGTAAAGTTTTTGTACCAGCTGTAGGAGACAATAAAGTTCTTGTATATGACTTAGATTTTAATTTTGTAAAAAATATAGAAATAGAAGGTTTGCCTGTTTTTACAAGTTTAAGCCCAAATCAAAGATATTTAGCTGTAACACATAGTGGTGATAAGTTTCCAGTAGTTCAAATAATTGATACTCAAGAATTAAAAGTTATAAAAAGATTTGAGTTTAAGGGAAAAGTTTTACATCTTAGATGGTCAAAACAGACACCAAATCTATATATATCTGTAAATGATACAAATTATGTAGCAGTTGTAGATTCAAAAAGTTGGAATGTAGTTAATCAAATAGAGAATATAGAAAAACCATCAGGGATTTTTCTATATGAAATAAAGGAAAAATAGTATGAAAAAAGTACATTTAATAGGGGCTGGGCCAGGAGATATAGAACTTTTAACAATAAAGGCTCATAAATTAATAAAAGAAGCAGAAGTAATTGTATTTGACAGACTTGCAAACTCTAAAATACTTGAACTTGCACCTAAATGCTGTAAATTTATTGATGTTGGTAAAACAGATGGACATCACCCTGTAAAACAGGATGAAATAAATAAGATACTTTATACACTAACTAATAAATATGACAATATCGTTAGGTTAAAAGGTGGAGATCCTTTTGTCTTTGGTCGTGGTGGAGAAGAAGCC
This sequence comes from Halarcobacter bivalviorum, assembly GCF_003346815.1. Classification (NCBI taxonomy): domain Bacteria; kingdom Pseudomonadati; phylum Campylobacterota; class Epsilonproteobacteria; order Campylobacterales; family Arcobacteraceae; genus Halarcobacter; species Halarcobacter bivalviorum. The sequence goes on along the minus strand of NZ_CP031217.1, from coordinate 1,689,946 downwards.
CTTTATTTAAAAAACAGAGGAATTGAATTTGATATTATTCCAGGGATCAGTTCTTCTGTTGCAGTTCCTGCATATGCAGGGATACCAATTACGCAAAGAGGTATTACAAGCTCTTTTAGAGTTATTACAGGTCATGAATGTAAAAAATGTAAATCTCAGATTAATTGGGAATCTTTTAAAACAGATGAGACTTTAGTTTTTTTAATGGGCTTACATAATATCAGAAAAATTGCCAAAAATCTAATAAAAATAGGAAAAGAAGTGACTTTACCTATTGCAGTAATTAGTAAAGGGACAACAAGTGAACAAATTGTTGTGGTAGGAACTCTAGAAAATATTGTGGAAAAGGCAAAAGGTTTACCAACTCCTGCGTTAATAGTTGTTGGTAATGTTGTGAATTTAAGAGAAGAATTAAATTGGTTTAAATGAGATGGAACACTTAACTTTTGATTCATATGATTCATTTAAAATGATAAATATTGGGAAAGAACATAAAAAAGAGTTCTTCAAAGCCCATCGTCATGAATTCTATGAAATTATTTATATAACAAAAGGAACAGGGATACATAAAATAGATTTTGAGACTTATGAAATGAAAGAAAACTCAATCTATTTAATAAGACCCCATCAGGTTCATGAATGGATACTAGATGAATTTGATAGTCAATATGATGGATATATTCTTTGGTTTTCTGAAAACTTTCTTTTCCATAAAAAGATATTAACAAAATTATTTGATATCCATACTTGCTTAATTGAAGTTGATGAAGAAACAACAAATCAATTAAATTGTTTGATTAAAATGATGGAATATGAATTAAATAATACAAAGGAATTAACATCTAGGATATTTAATTTATTTTTGTTTTATATAAATAGAAATAAAGTAAAGAATAATAAATCAATATCAAAAGATCAAAGAATTTATAAATTAAATTCTCTCATTGAAGCAAATTTTGTAGAAGAAAAATCAGCAAAGTTCTATGCGGATAAATTAGAACTCACTACAAAAAGATTAAATGAATTAACAAAAAAAGACTTGGATAAAACATTGTCCTCTTTGATTATTGAGAGAGTTATTGTAGAAGCAAAAAGAGAACTTATTCATAGTAGTGATTTGACTATTAAAGAGGTGTCAGAAAAGCTTGGTTTCCAAGAAGTGGGTCATTTCTCAAGATATTTTAAAAAATATAATGGTTCTTGTCCACAAGCTTTTAGAAATAAAAATAATCTAATAGGATAGATAATGATAGATGAAATTTTATATATTATTCAAAAAGATTTTCCAATGGTTAAGAAGCCATTTGAAAATATAGGAAAAAAAATTGGTATAAGTGAAGATGAAGTTATTTCAATAATAAAAGAGCAAAAAGATAAAAAGATGATTAGACAAATTTCTGCAATCTTTGATACAAAAAGTTTAGGATACAAATCATCTTTAGTTGCATTTAAAATAGATGAATCAAATATTGAAAAATCAACATCAATAATTAATGCTCATCCTGGAGTTTCTCATAATTATGAAAGAGATCATTCTTTTAATATTTGGTTTACTGTTGCTGTCTCTCCAAGTAGTAAATTAGGACTTGAAAATACAGTTAAAAAATTAGCTGAACTTACAAGAGCTAAAGAGTATATAGTATTACCAACACTAGAGATGTTCAAAATTGCTGTAAAACTAGATACAACAGGTAAAGAAAAGAAGAAAGAATTTGTTAAAAAACATAAAAGGATAGACGTTGAAATAACACCATTACATTATACTTTGATAAAAGATTTACAATATGATTTAGATATTGTTTCAGAACCTTTTAAAAAGATTATAGAAAAGTATAAAATCTCTTATACTAAACTATTTGAAATAATTGATGACTTGAAAAAAAGTGGTATCATGCGAAGATTTTCTGCAATTTTATATCATAGAAATGCAGGATTTAATGCAAATGCAATGGTAGTTTGGGAGTTAAAAGATAAAGATTCAATGGAGGCTGGTAAACTTGCATCTACTTTTACTGCAGTAAGTCATTGTTACTTAAGACCTAGATATAAAAATTGGCCATATAGTTTATTTACAATGATTCACGGAAAAACAAACGAAGATACACAAGCTGTAATTGATGAAATAAATAAAGAAGTAAAAGCAAAATCTTATATGCCCTTATATTCGTCAAGAGAGTTTAAAAAGGTTAGATTAGAATATTTTACAGATAGTGAAGAAAAATGGGAAAAAAAATATTTTCCCTAATCTTCAAGAAGGTAAAGTTCTTTTTTGTGTAAATTATATACACCTAATTTTTTAGTTTATTTAATTGGTTTTTTAAATAATAAATTAAAAATAATGCAGTTAAATAAGTGATCATAAGGATACTTATCCAGATTTTTGTAATATCTAAATTTAGAATAGAAATAATCATATAGAAAACTATAGGAGATATGATGATTTGTCTAAGGAAGTTTACTGTAGGAATGATTTTTGGTTTTTTCAAACCTTGTAACATTGCAATGCAAACAAATATTAATGATGTCCCTATTAAAGCTAATGATTTATAAATTATATACTCATAAGCCATATTTATTACACTACTATCTTTATCAAAAAGTAGAAGTATATACTCTCCTAAAAGAGTTAAAATCGCAATACCAATGATACTAAATGTTAAAGTATATTTAATCGCTTTATAAAATATCTCTTTTATACGATTGATCTTTTTGGCTGCAAGGCTACTTGATACAAGAATGGTAATAGCAACATTGATTCCAAGTATTGGTAAAAGTATTAATTGTTCAATTCTATATCCTATTCCAAAAGCTGCAACTGCCTTATATCCATAGTAAGAAATAAAGTAGATTAAAAGTATATTTCCAAAAGACATAATAATCATATTTAAGCTTGATGGATATGCTTGTTGTAATAGCTTTATTATTGGCTTTTTTGATGGTTTAAATTTAAATATATTAGAGCAATTTATTAGTTTTTTATCAAGTAACTTTTTTAACATATAAATAAAAATAATATAGTAAATTAACGAAGTTGAAAATGCAACTCCAGAAAACCCTAAACTAGGAATAAAAGTAAATCCATATATAAAAATAGGAGTTAAAATTATATTTAAGATCAATCCTATTGCTAAAATATTTCTATAGCTTTTGGTATCTCCATGTGCAGCTAGAATGGCATTTATATTTAAACTTAAAAACATTGGAATAATACTAAATAACATAATTTGCATATAATTAATTGCAAAAATTATTGATTCTTCTTTTGCATTCATAAGTATAAAAATATCTTCTAAAAAGATATAAATGAATAAACTTAAAAAAAAGGCTAAAGAAAATACTAAAAAAATGCTATTTTGAATAAAAACACTTTTTAGTTTATTTTTTCTCTTTCCAATACAAAATCCAATATGAACTCTGGTTGCAATGCTGAAACCAAAATTTATTGCTAAAATAAAAAACAAAAGCATTGAACTAAAAGAAAGAGATGAGAGAGTGTGAGTAGATATTCTACTTACATAAAACGTATCTACAATGTGATATAAAATATTAAATAAAAGTCCAGTTGCCGCAGGGAATGCTATGTTTCTCAATAAAACATCAATATCTTCTGTAATAAGTTTATTTGCCCTTATCATGATTAACCTTAATAAAAAAACGATACTACCAAAGGGTAGTATCGTTTAAGACAGAAAGAATATATTGTATGAATATTAATTACCAACAACTACATTATCAGGTCTAGCAGCAGAGAAAATACCAGCTGGCACTTCCATATCTACAGTTTTAACAGTTTTAAGTGTTTTTGAATCTATAATTACAAGTTTGTTTCCTTGATATCCAGAACTGACATATAGATATTTACCATCAGATGTATACTCAGGGAAGTGTGAATGTCCACCTATATCAATAGTTTTTACAACTTCTAAAGTTTTCTTATCAATAAATTCAATTCTTCCATCATCTTTTCCTTTATTACTAACAATATCAACAGCTACATAAGGAGCTTTTGGGTGAGCAGCAGGTGACTCTGTAGCTCCTGATACCTTTATTTGTTTAATTACTTCAAAGGTTTTTGCATCAAATGCGGTAACAACTGATTTATCACAAGAAGGCCCACTTCCAATATTTGTACCAAAACCAACAAGTCTTGAACCAATCTTCGTAATAGCTCCTGAACCTGTATGTGGTTGACAACCAGCTTTTATGTCTTTAATTTTTGTTTTTTTCTCAAAATCAATAACAGCAAGTTTATTGTCATCATATGAAGCAATTATCATCTTCTTCCCATCTGGAGTTAACATTGCATCATGAAGATGTCTTCCTACATTTTTAATCTTTTTGATAGGTAAAGATTCTTTACTTGCATCAACTAACCAAACTTGACCAGATTGTTCTAATGCAAAGGCAATATGATTATTATATGGGGTTGCTGTGATACTTCCAGAATCTGACTCAACATATTTGCCATCAAGATCCATGCCTTCAAGTTCTAAATATTTTACAGGCATAAGTGTTTTAGAATCTAAAATAACTGCAGTATTTGGAACGAAAGAGCCAGCAGCGATATATTTACCATCATATGAAACTGCTAAAGACGGACCTGTGTAACCAACTTTTACACTTCTTACCACTTGCATTGAGTATAAATCAACTTTAAATACTCTACCTCCATCAGTTTTAATATAAGCCCATCTTCTATTTTTTGGATCAAAGTTAACTACATGTGGGGCATCTCTTGTAATAATTTCACCAACTATTTCATTCTTTTTATTAAAGAAAACAACTTTTGAATCTTTACCATTAGAGTATGTTCCTCTACTAACTACAGCCATTAAGTCATTGATTTCACCAATTTCTTTAAATGGTTTTTTAGGTAATTTAGCTTCATCCGCTATATTAACAATTAAAGAGTGCTGAATATCTCTTTTATCCCATTTTAAATTTTCTTGTGGGTAGTTTTTGATTAGTTTTGCAAGTGTATTAATTTGCTGTTTATTTAATCTATGTTTCCATGAAGGCATCAGTGTATTTGCTGTTCCTTCAGCAATCATTGCTTCTAAACCAGATATTGGCATCATATCATACTTTTCAATTGTTAATTTAGGGCCAATAAATCCACCTCTATCAGCTCCATGACAAGATGCACAATTTTCAATATATAAAGCATCAGCGGCAGATTTATCAAAATCTTCAGCTAAAACATTTGTTGTAGTACCTAGTAATACACCAAGTGTAGATATGGCAAGTAAACTATGTTTTACATTACTGATTAATTTATTAGTTTTCATTTTTTCTCCTTTAAAAACTAAACTGATTTTACTATTTCTTTAAATAACATTAAAATCTTATATTAAAAATTAATATTAAACAATAACTGATTTATACAATTTATTGTCAGATATGTACATTTAAAAGAGATTTTATACTAATGTTGGAGTTAGTGGAGATTGTCAATATCTTTATTATGCAAAAATAGATGATAGTATGAAAAATCATAAAGGTGGAGAAATTTATGATGAAACAAAAGCAAAAACACCTGGACTAATGTTTGCTTTTATGTGGTTTATGGAAAACAATAGAAAAGTATTACAAAAGTGAACTTTATCAAAATAGTTTTATAAACAGTCATAGTTATTGAAAAGGTATATATTTATTATTATATAATAATTTTAATATTTTTTCTAAGGCTATAAAATGAGTTTTTCTACACAACTTAATTTAATATTTGAAAATCCTTCTAAACATAGGTATGGGTACTTTGTACAGTTTTTTATATACTTAAATATTCTAGTAAGTATAGTTGTAATGTTTTTAGAAACAGAAAAAGAGTTAGTAGAGTATTTTGATATATTTAAAATGATTAATACTATTAATATTTTTCTATTTACTATTGAGTATCTTTTAAGGATTTATTCAAAAAGTAATAATAAATTAAAATATATGTTTACACCATTAATGATTATTGATTTAATAGTTCTTATTCCTTTTTATTTATCTTTTTTAAATATAGATTTAGGTTTCTTAAGAGGTCTAAGAATACTTAGAATTTTTAAACTTTTTAGACTTGCCAAGTTTAATGATTTTGATAAAATGATTATTGAAATAATAAAAGAAAAGAAAGAAGAACTATTATACATAGTTGTAGTTTTATTTATTTTACTTTTTACACTAACTCCTTTAGTATATTTTGTGGAATCAAAAGCTCAACCTGATGTTTTTACAAGTATGTCAAGTACTTTATGGTGGTCTATTACAACTTTTACAACTGTAGGCTATGGTGATATGTATCCTATAACTACTGTAGGAAGAATATTAACAACAATAGTTAGTGTTTTAGGGATTGCTTTTTATGCAATTCCAGGAAGTATTTTTACAAGTAGTCTACTTGATAAAATAAATGAAAAAAGAAAGAATAAAAGTAATAAAAGCTTATAAATCAAGCTTTTATTATTAATGCTCCTCCTGCAGTTATCATAACAGAACCGGCTGCAAGATTCATTTTTCTTTTTGCTTTTTTACTTTTGAATAACTTTTTTGCTCCACTTGCACTATAAGCATAAGTTAGCATTACTGAGCCAAGTACAAGTATAACAAGTAAACAAACAATAAAAATATCACTAAGAGTCAAGGTTTGTAAATTCATAAATGTAGGTAAAAAACCAAGATAAAAGAGAATAACTTTAGGATTAGCTAGAGTTATTATTAGTCCTGTCATAAAGTTTTTTTTCCAAGATAATTCTTTTACTGCATCTACATTAGTTTTTTCTTCCTTTGAAGTTAGGATTTTATATCCTAAATAGATTAAATATGCTCCACCTAGATATTTAACAAGAACAAAAAGTTCTCCTAAAATTGAGGCAATGGCATTTAAACCATAAATAGCAAGTAATAAGAAGATAATATCCCCAAGAACTAAGCCTGCAACTAAAATCGCAGCATGAGAAAAACCACTAGCCAAACCTCTTGATATAGTTGCAAATACACCAGGACCTGGTGTTATAGCTAACAAAAACATAGCTGAGGAAAAGGCTAAAATATTTAATAAATCCATATCTTTATCCTTTTTGATAGTTTGAAAGCTCTATTAGATTTTTATCTGGGTCTCTTATGTAAATAGATTCAATCTCTCCTAAAGCTCCGGTTCTTTTTACAATATCATATTCAAGTTCTATTCCAAAACTATTGATATGTTTTTTTGCTTCTTCTAAAGAGCAATTTATAATAAAACATAAGTCTGCACTTCCTTCTTTTACATTAAAAGCTTTTGGTTCAAACTCTTTTCCTAACTGATGTAAGTTTATTTTAGAGTTACCATATTTTAAAGCAACTCTTGACTCTTTGAAAATCTCTTTTTCCATACCTAAAACATTTGTATAAAACTCTACTGTTTTAGCTATATCCTTTACTGTTAAAACAAAATGGTCTAAGTTTTTAATAGTTAACATTCTTTTCCTATCTTGATAAAGAGATACCAAAATTTATTCTTGTAATATCTTCATTATAATCAATTAAACTATCTCCATAACCACTTGAAAGTTGAATATGTCCAAAAGTGTTTTTTGAACCAAAAAATGGGAAAGTCCAATCAAGTTGTCCATAGCTTCTATTATTATTTGATTTTAAATTATTTCTAAATAGAAGTTTAAAAGTATGCTCTTTATATGGATAAACAAAAGTTACATCCCCATAACCTAAATAGTCTTGAATATCATGGTTATCATCGCTATTTTTATCCTCTTTTATTCTATACCAAACTCTAGGGACTATAAATAAGTTTTCATATTGAAAAAAGCTTTCTAAATAGATTCTATTCCATGACCTTGACTTCTCTTCACTTTGTCCATTTGATTCATGTAAAAAACCTGCTTTAAAAGCTTTTAAGGCTGTTTTGTCTTTTTTCCCATATGGAATAGTTACAAAAACTTCAGGTTTATAATTTGTCTCTCTAAAAGGAGATGAATCATGGTATAACTGCCACCATGAAGTTTGGGTATAACCAAAATAGAAAGTTTCATCAAGACCAAAGAAGTCATGAATGATTGGTTTTTTTATACTTAATTGAAATTTTGTTTCATTTCTTTTTCTATCATCTCTTGATTTTGTATCATATGAGATAGGAAAGAAGTAGTTTTCTTGATAAGGATAAATATCAAAAGATGATTCTAAAATTTGCTCAATTGTAGATTTTGTCTCTTTATCTTCAATTGTATTAAGATTCTTCTTTATTGGTTTAATCTCTGGTTTTTCAACTATTGCAATAGCTTCTTCTTTTGGAAACTCTATTGTTTTATTTTCTGCAATTTTTTTATAAATAAGCATTGCATTTTTATAGTCTTGTTTTTTTTCATATTCTTGTGCTTGCTTTAAAAGCTCTTCTTTATCTTGAGCATTTAAAAGTAAACAAAAAAGAGGTAATAATAAAAGTTTTTTCATTTTATAATTCCTAAACTATACTCTAAGTTTGCACTATTTACTAAATGAGCATAATAGGTGTTTACAAGGTTTGATTTTGCTTGTGTATACTCTAATTTAGCATCATTTAATTCAAGTAAATCATTTAAACCTGCTTTATATCTTTGTTGTGCTAAATCTAAGTTTCTTGTAGCTAAATCTAAACTAAGTAAGCTAATCTTTATAGTTTCAAAGCTTTGTTTTGTATTTAGATGAGCATTTGTCACTGCTTCGATTATTGCTAATTCTTGTTGCTCTTTTTGTTTATATGAAGAGCTAAGATTTGAAAGGGCAATTTTTCTATTTGCATCCCTTGAAAAGCCTGTAAAAATATCCCATTTTAGATTTAATAAAACAGCAGTTTGATTTGAATCTAAAGAAGTAATATCATCAGAATCTTGTTCATTATAAGAAGCACTCACATCAATAGTTGGTAAATATTGATAAGTTGCATTTTTAAGATTTTGTTTATTTGCATTAATCAATGAATCATATTTTTTTATTTCAGCTCTATTTTTTAGCGCAATTCCAATTAGATTATTAGTATCTTGATAATTTAAAGTAGCATTTTTTGCAAGAGAGTTAATATTTCCTTTATCTACTTGAACACTTAAATCTTCACTTATATTTTTTCCTAAGATAGAGATAAGATTTGTTTTTGCTCTTTTTAAATCATATTGAGCTTGAATAAGTTTTAAATTTGAGTTTGATAATTGAAGTTGGGCATTTGTAATATCTATTTGAGTTCTAATACCTGCTTTAAAGTACTCTTCTGCTTGAGAGAGTTGTAATTCATCAAGCTTAACAGCCTCTTTTGCCACAATTATTTGTTGGTATTTATTTAAAATCTCAAAATATGCTTTTTTTACTGCTAATACTATCTCTTGTACTGTAGAAGTAACATCATTACTTGAAGCTTCAACATTATAACTTGAAGCTTTAATAGCACTTGTTGTTTTACCGAAATCATAAATAAGTTGATTTGCACTAAGGGTTACACTATTTACAGTACCATCTTCTTTTATTCCATTTTGTTTAATATCATACTCTCCTGTATTTGCTACAGAAGTAACTTGAGGAAGATATAAAGCTTTAGCTTGCCTAAGTTTTTGTTCACTTACATCTTTTTGATTTTTAGTTATTTGAATATTTGTATTATTATTTAAAGCAATATCTATTAGCTCCTCTAAAGATAACTCTTTTGCATTTGCTGATACTAGAAAAAAACAACAAAAGCTTGTAATTAAGAATTTTTTATTGAACATCTGTTTTCTCCTTTCTTGCTTCTCTTAATCTTTGTAAAACTACAAAAAGTACAGGGGTTAATAGTAGAGTTAAAAATGTAGACATAATCATCCCTCCAAATACAGCAGTACCTAAAGATTGTCTTGATACAGCTCCTGCACCACTTGCAAAAACAAGAGGTAAAATACCAAGTAAAAATGAGAAAATAGTCATTAAAATAGCTCTAAGTCTAAGAAGAGAGGCATTTATTGCTGCATCAACTATAGTTTGTCCTTTATCTCTTAACTCTTTTGCAAACTCTACAATTAAAATAGCATTTTTTGAACTCATACCAATAAGAAGTACAAGTCCTATTTGAGTATAAGTATTATTTAAAAGTCCTGCCATCATATTAGCGCCTAAAGCTCCAAACATAACTGTTGGAATAGGAAGCATAATCATTAAAGGCATCATCCATGATTCATATTGTGCTGAAAGGAATAAAAATACCATTAAAATCGATAATAAGAAGATATACATTGCTGCATTTCCTGCTTCTTTTTCTTGTAAGCTCATACCTGCAAACTCATATCCTACTTCACTTCCTAAAGTCTCTTTTGCAACTTTTTCAATTGCTTTAATTGCATCTCCTGAACTATAGCCATCTTTGATATTATGAACTCCATTTATTGCAATACTTTGGTATGAATTAAAGTGAGTAATTGTACTAACTCCACTTGTTCTTTTAATCTCAACAATAGCACTTAAAGGAACAATATCTCCTTTAGAATTTTTTACAAAGAAGTTATTTATTGAGTTCTTTTCTTCTCTAAAGTTTTGGTCAGCTTGAATAAAAACTCTATATGTTTTTCCATATTTATTAAAATCATTTACATATAAAGAACCAAGGTAGGTTTGAAGTACAGAGAAAACATCATTTAGTTTTAATTCTAAAGAAGCAACTTTATCTCTATTTATATCAATATAGTATTGAGGATAGTTACTATTAAAACTAGTATATGCCATCATAATAGATTTTTCTTCATTTAATTTTTGTATAAAATCATGTGCTCTTTGTTCAAACTCTTTAATATTCATTGATTGAAGATTTTGAAGTTTTACTTCAAAACCTCCAACTGCTGAAATTCCTGGAATTGAAGGCATATTAAATACTTGAATAGTAGCATTTTCAATTTGCTCACTAGCTTTTTTATTTATTATATTTGTAATAGAATCAACAGAAGTCTCTTTTGTAGTTCTTTTTTCCCAATCCTCTAAAACTAAGAATATTGTTGCATTAGATGAGTCTAAAGCTCCACTAATTAGATTGAATCCTGAAACAGAGATAACATCTTTTACCCCTTTTGTCTCTTTCATTAATTCAACTACTTTATTTGCTGTATCTTCTGTTTTATTTAAAGTTGTTCCTGCTTGTAAAGCAACTGAAGCTACAAGTGTTCCTTGGTCTTCATTTGGAATAAATCCAGTTGGTAAAGTTTTAAAAGCAAAATATGTTAATCCTAATAAAATAATATATACAAATGCTGCAACTTGCCAGTACTTTATAATCTTTTCTAAGATTTTTTTATAGATTACTTTAAAACTCTCTAAGGCATTATCAAATTTCTCAAAGATAATATTTTTTTTATCTTCTTGTGAGTTTTTTTGTTTTCTTTTTAAAAGTGTTGCACAAAGAGCAGGTGAAAGTGTAAGTGCATTAATAGAAGAGATAATTACTGCAAAAGCAATTGTTGTTGCAAATTGTTGATATAAAGCTCCTGAAATTCCTGGAATAAAAGTTACAGGAACAAATACGGCAAGAAGTACTAAGGTTGTAGAAATAACAGGTGCAAAAACCTCTTTCATAGCTGTTTTTGTAGCCTCTTTTACACTTAAGTCAGGATTTTTTTCTAAGTTTGATTCAACATTTTCAACTACAATAATAGCATCATCAACAACAATACCAATTGCTAAGATTAGACCAAATAAAGTTAAGGTATTAATTGAAAAATCCATAGCTAGAAGTAGGGCAAAAGTACCTATTAAAGATACAGGAATAGCAATTGCTGGAATAATTGTTGTTCTAAATGATTGTAAGAAGAAGTAAACTACAAGTAAAACAAGAAGTAAAGCTTCAAATAGTGTAACAATAACCTCTTTAATAGAAATCTCTACGAATTTTGTAGTATCATAAGTTGGTTTTACTACTACGCCTTCAGGAAATCTTTGTTTTAGTTGTTCTATCTTTTCTCCAACTTGTTTTGCTACATCTAAAGCATTTGCTCCAGGTAATTGATAAATACCTAACAATGCAGTAGGTTTATTGTTTAGTTTTGCAGAC